>NZ_CP086106.1:2656250-2964166 GCF_016765655.2 Skermanella mucosa | reverse complement strand
AATTCGCGCCTGCGCATTAGTTCTTACTCCTTGAATTCTGCTCAGAACGGCACGCGTTCGGACGATCGGACAAAGGAATTCCTCTGTTCCGTCTGGATCGAATTGGTAAATTTTTCTTTGACCGGTCGCTGTTAACTTGCGAGCACGTCAGAAGAAGCGATTTATACTTTACGGTGAAAAAACAAAGTCGAGATTCAAACTTTTTCGTGCCTCCGGACTAGAGTGTTGATGGGACCGTTGTCTATCCGACTTCCGGACACATCGACCTCGGCATCTCTGCGTCGTGTTCGTGAAGATGACGTACCGGATGAATCCATATTCCCGTAATTCCAGGGAGTACCGCTCCAGGGGAGATTTCTTTCCGACGGTTATAGTGAGTTGTCCCTTCATGTGGTTGGGTCTCCACCTTTCGGGTCCTGGACATCCGGCGGGCGCGGCCCAGCGGGCACGGATCGGGAAGGATCGCTCCCTGATTCTGGTCGTGGAGGCGGAATAATTCCGGTAGACCACTCGTCCTGGACCTATCCCACCGACTTTATTGGCGGATCGTCAGGCAAACCGATCGATGGCGAAACCCCGCAGAGACGTTCCCGGCACTACCCTGCGGCGGGGCGGAGTTCGTTCCGCCACCGGCCGGAACGGCTTGCACGCCGCGGTAATCCTGCTGGCGCTGTTCGCCGCATTCTCCCAGCTGGTCATGGCCGGCCATGTGCCCATCGGAGCGCGGCATCCGGCGCCGGCGGCAGCGTCCGGCGATCATCTTGCCGCCGCCCTGCCGGTGCACGCGCCATCGGCACATCAGCACGCGGGACACGACCGGCAGCCGGTTTCGAAGGAGAAGCCCGGACAGGGTTCGCCCGGGCAGACTTGCAACCTCTGCGCCGTCTGCTCTGGAACGGCTCCGCCGGTTCCCGCAGCCGACGGCCACGCGGTAGAGCCTTGCCCGCAGCCCGCGAGGTTGGACCATGCCCGGCGCGCCGAGGCGCCCGCGGCGAGGCATTTCCTGACGGCGGTACGCCCGCGTGCTCCCCCTCCGATGGTTCTACCCCAATCCTGCTGAGTCTGAAATTCACTGAGGACGCCGCGCCCGGCAGCCAGCCCGCGCGCGTGCCTCATGCCATCGGAATCGAGTCATGACAGAAACTTCCCTCGGACCCGTCCCGTCGCGGGCAGCGGCGGTCTCGTCCACCAGCGTCTACCGGGCGGTCTGGCGCTGGCACTTCTATGCCGGCCTGCTGGCCCTGCCGTTCCTCATCCTCCTGGCGGTGACGGGAGCCGCATATCTGTTCCGGGACGAGATCGACAACTTCGTCTATCACGATCTGAAATACGTCGAGACAAGCGCCGGAGAGCGGGCGGCGCCTTCGACCCTGGTCGATGCGGCGCTCGCGGCTTATCCCGGCACCGCGGTGAAGTACACGCCTCCGGCGGGTCCGCTTTCGTCCGCGGAGGTCGGCGTGAAGACCGCGGCCGGCAAGGTATCGGTGTTCGTCGATCCCTATTCCGGACGGGTGCTCGGCGATATCCCCGACAAGGGTTCGGTCATGTGGGTGGTCCGCCAGCTGCACAGCCTCGCCTGGTTCGGGCCGGTGGCCAACGGCGTCATCGAGATCGTCGGCGGCTGGACGATCCTGCTGGTCGGCACCGGGATCTATCTCTGGTGGCCACGCGGCCGGGAGGGCGGCGTCGTGACAGTCCGGGGAAACCGGCGCCAGCGAGTGTTCTGGCGCGACCTGCACGCCGTGACCGGGATCTTCGTCGGCGCCTTCATCGTGTTCCTGGCCGTCACCGGAATGCCGTGGTCCGCCTATTGGGGCGACTATGTCAACCGATGGGCCAACGGCTCCAACTTCGGCTATCCGGCAGGAGTCCGGGTCGACGTGCCGATGTCGGACGAGCATCTGGCGCATGTGTCGGGACCGACGAGCTGGTCGCTGGAGCAGGCGCGCATGCCCGAATCCGCCCCGGCCGGTGGCGGCTCCATCGGGCTGGATGGTGCGGTCGCGGCGTTCGACCGGCTGGGCATGGCGCCCGGCTACGCGGTCGGCCTGCCCGGCGGGCCGAAGGGCGTCTACAGCGCCTCGGCCTATCCGGACGACCTGTCGCAGCAGCGGGTGGTCCACCTGGACCAGTACACGGGCAAGCCGCTGATCGACATGAGCTATGCCGACTACGGCCCGCTCGGCCGGGCGCTGGAATGGGGCATCAATGTCCACATGGGCCAGGAGTTCGGCGTCGCGAACCAGATCGTCATGCTCGTGGTCTGCCTGGCGATCGTCCTGCTGTCGGTCTCCGCCGGGGTCATGTGGTGGAAGCGCCGCCCGGGCGGCTCGCTCGGCGTGCCGCCCATGCCGGCGGACCGGGGTGCCCTGCGCGGCGTGCTGGCGATCCTGATGATCGGCGGGGTCTTGTTCCCGCTGGTCGGGATCTCCTTGGTCGTCATGGCCGTCCTCGACTACCTGCTGGTCGCCGCGCGGCGCCGGCCGGCGACGGCGTGATCCCGCGCCGAAGGGCGCCCCTTCCGGAGCGCCCTTTTACATGGCTATCGAGTTCATGCTGAGGATCGCCATGACGACGGACGCGATGATGAAGGCGATCACGCCGCCCAGGCCGATGGTCAGGAGCGGCGCCAGCAGGGCGATGCCGCGCTGGATCTCGCTCTCGACCTCCTCCTCCAGGATGTTGGCGGCGTGGCCCAGGACTTCGCCCAGTCGCCCGCTCTCCTCGCCGACGCGGGCCAGGTCCAGCAGGACGGCCGGAAAGATACGGGTGGCGGCCAGCGGCTCGGCGATGCCGCGGCCTTCGACCAGGGCTCCCCGGACATCCTTCAGGGCATCGGCGAACGCCATGTTGGTGGCGCCGCCCCGGGCCAGCTCCAGCGCGTTCGCGGCCGGCAGGCCGGCGCCGATCAGGGTGGAGAACAGGCGGGCGAACCGGCCGCCCTCGATCCGGCGGATCAGGCCGCCGGCCACGGGAGCCCGCAGCAGCAGCCCGTGCAGGGCGCGGCGCGTCTCCGGAGCGTTGACCGAGACGCGGACGGCGATGGCGGCTGCGACCAGGGCGGCCAGCGCGTAGAGCCCGTATTCCCGGAACAGGCGGCTGGCCTCCAGCACCACGACGGTCATGGTCGGCAGCCGGTCCCCGGCGCCGTCGAACAGCGGTTCGAGCTGGGGCAGGACGACGGTGAACAGGGTACCGATCGAAACGGCGGCCGTGACCGCCAGGATCGCGGGATAGGTCAGTGCGGCGCGGACCGCCTTGGCGGACCTTGCCCGCCGGTCGGCCAGTTCGGCGAGGCTGCGCAGGATGGTGGCGAGCGCGCCGGCCGCCTCCCCGGCGCGGATCATACCGATCGCGTAGGGCGGCGCCAGTTCCGGTCGCTGCTCCAGCGCCTCGCTGAAGGGGATGCCGGCGCGGACCTGCTCCAGCACCACGGTCAGCGCCGGCGCCATCGACTTCAGGTCGCGCGACCGGGCGACCGACGCCAGCGCCTGGTCCAGCCGGAGGCCGGCATCCAGCAGGAGCGCCAGTTCGCGGGCGAAACGCGAAAGCTTGGCGGCCGGCAGCGACTTGCGGCTGCCTGCGAATCCACCGGCAGCGGCCTGGCCGGTCTCGATCCGGAGCGGCACGGCGCCGCGCTCCTGGAGCTGGCGCGCAACCGCCTCGCTGTCCGCGGCGCTGAGGGTGCCGACGGCGATCTTGCCGTCGCGCTCGACCGCCTCGAACTGGAAGAGCGGCATCAGGAAGCTCCCTGCAGGGTCGCCCTCAGGACCTCCTCCACCGTCGTGGAGCCGTCCGCGACCTTGCGCAGGCCGCTCTCGAACAATGTCTCCATTCCCTCTTCCCGGGCGATCTCGGCCAGCCTGGAGGCTTCGCCGCGCGCCATGGCGGCGGCGCGCATCCGGTCGGTCATGACCATCAACTCCGTGATCATGGTCCGCCCGCGCCATCCCGTGCCCCGGCAGGACGGGCATCCGGGGGCATGCATGGGCCGGGCGCGCCCGTCGGGGGCGAATCGGCCGAGATCGAACCGCCGGACGATCGCGTCCGCGTAAGGGTGGGGCTCGCGGCAGTCGGGGCACAGGGTGCGCACGAGCCGCTGGGCCAGCACGGCGTTGAGGGTCGACGCCAGCAGGTAATCCTCGACCCCCATCTCAAGCATGCGGGTGATGGCGCCGGGCGCGTCGTTGGTGTGAAGTGTCGACATGATCAGGTGGCCGGTGAGCGACGCTTCGATCGCCGTCTGCGCGGTCTCGCGGTCGCGGATCTCGCCGACCAGGATGACGTTGGGGTTCTGCCGCAGCAGGGCGCGGAGGATCGAGGCGAAGGTCAGCTTGATCCCGGGCTTGACCTCGGTCTGGTTGACACCGGGAAGCTGGTACTCGATCGGGTCCTCGATGGTGAAGTACTTGCGGGACGGGACGAAGACGCGGAGCAGCGAGCTGTAGAGCGTGGTCGTCTTGCCGCTGCCGGTCGGGCCGGTCACCAGGACGATCCCGTAGGGGCGGTTCGCCGCCTCCAGCCACTTGTCGAGCACGGGGCCGGTGAAGCCGAGCTTGCCGAAGTCGAGCGCCACTGAACTGCGGTCGAGCACGCGGATGGCGACGCTTTCGCCGTGCAGCGTCGGCACGATGCCGACGCGCAGGTCGACCTGGCGGCCGCCGACGGTCATCTTGATGCGGCCGTCCTGGGGCAGGCGGCGCTCGGCGATGTCGATGCCGGCCAGGATCTTGATGCGGGAGACGACGGCCCGGTGAAGGGCGGGGGCCGGCGCCTCGATGGGCGTGAGATCGCCGTCGATGCGGAGCCACTGCACCGGCCCGCCTTCCTGGCTTTCCAGGTGAAGGTCGGACGCCCGGCTCTCCACCGCCTGGACGATCATATGGTTGACGAACCGGACGACCGGCGCTTCGCTCGCCAGGTCCTTCAGGCGCTGGAGGTCGTCGTCGCCGGCCACGGTCGTCACATGGCCGTCGGAGGCGGCGCCGTCCCGCAGCTTGGCGACCGCCTTGCGGATATCGGATTGCGTCGCGACCCGGATCCTCACCGGCAGGTCGAACAGCAGTCCCGCCGCCTGGAGGGCCGCAGCGTCCGTCGGGTCGGCCGACGCCACCACGACATGATCCTCTTCCACCCGGAGCGGAAGGACGCGGGCCTGTTCCATCCAGCGCGGGCTGGCCTCGCCCACCGCCTCGTCCGGCCACTCGTGGGCTTCGACCGGGGAGAGCGAGAGCGCCCGGCAGAGGGTCTCGGCCACGATGGTCTCCGGCACGATGCCCAGGTTGATGACCGCGGTCGGCAGCCCGATTCCGCTTTCCGACGCCGCCCGGCGAGCCCGATCCAGCGATGCCTGGGACAGGTGCCCGGACGCCAGCAGGTCGCCCGCGAACGCGTCCTGGGGAGCATGGCCCGGAGCGCCGGTGGCGGAGGAGGTGACGGTCGGGCTGTCGGCGAGGCTCGTCATGGCTGCACCAGTTCGGGAACGAGGAAAACCACCCACAATGCGGCGGACAATGCAGGGACGAAGGGAATGCGGCCGTCCCGTTCTACCCAGCCGCCGCGGACGAGGAATGCCGCGGCGAGCAGGCCGAAGACGCCGGACAGGAACAGGACGCTCGGCAGGGCCGCCAGCCCGACCCAGGCACCGGCCACGGCGAACAGCCGGACGTCGCCGCCGCCGATGCCCTCATGCCCGCGGACCCGGCGGTAGGCCGCTCCCAGCAGCCAGATGGCGCCGGCGCCCAGGGCGGCGGCGGCGGCATGGGCCGGGACGGCCTGCGGCTCGACCCACCAGGTCGCCGCGAGGCCGGCGGGGATCAACGGAAGGGAAACGGCGTCCGGAACTTCGAGGTGGCGCAGGTCGATCAGCGCCAAGCCGAGCAGGGTCCAGCCCAGGACGGCGGCGAAGGCCGACAGCGGCATCGGCAAGAGCACGGCGGCCAGGATGGCCGCCAAGGTGCAGGCGGCCTCCAGGGCGGGATGGAGGCTGCGCAGGGCGGCCGGCCGGCCGGCGGCGGCCGGGCACGCGTCATCCTCATCCGGCGAAGCGGGGTAGCGGTCCACCAGGATGCCGACGATGCCGCCGAACAGCGGTGCCGATGCGATCAGGAGCAATTCCAACCCTTCCACCTGCCTGTCCGGCCCCCTTGTCGTGGACGCGCATATGCGCTTCATGGGCGCGATCATACCCGTGTGCTGACGGTCAATGGTCGAATTTATTCCCGCCTTATGCCGTTCCGCCTTGCCGGGTCTGCGCTTCCCGGCGGGTCTTCCGGACCGGATCTTACAAATTGTGCCTAAAGATGTACTGGTCACGTCGGACGCCGGCATGCATTTTCCAGCGTCCGGGGAGTCGCCGTGCCGATTCGGGGCGGCACTGTCCAGGATACTTCCGGCCGAACGCAATGGGAAAACATTGCTGAGGCGGAGGAGCCGATGAAGTACGCGCCACTGGTGAACCAAGCCGTGCAAGACGTTGAGCCCGGGAGACCAGTCTGGAGCTACTCCTTTTTCCCATTCACTCCTGCGATGGACATCTTTGGTTTTCGACCGACGCTTAGGGGTTCCCAGCAAGAGTGACGGAACCTACCTCCACTACCCTTCCGATGAGTTTTCCTTGTGACCGGATCATGAGTGATAGAACAAATGAACCGGTACCATCGGTGAGTGCAAGCCTCGGTGACCGACGGAAGTTTCGGTTTCCGACACAGGTCTTCCCTTGAACCCTGGTTGCTTTTAGTCGGTGAACGATCGATGACGACACAGCAAAGACCCGCTCCATCCGGTTTCAGACTGGGAATTTCTGCCTGTGCCGTCCTGGCCCTTCTGGCGGGATGCGCGCAAGGTACGGCGCGGAACAACCTGGACGAACGGATGTCCGAGCTGATGCGCCCGGACGGCGGAACATCGGGTCAGCCGACGTCGCTCGTTCCACCCGGGGGGCTCGGGCCTGCCGCCGGCGGCCGGGAAGAACCGCCGAGGCGACCGACCTATGTCGAGCGGGGCGGCCTGCGCATCCAGATGCCCGCGACCTCCACCCGGCCGTCGCCGTCCGGCGAGAGCGTGGAGCTGAACTTCCCGGACACCGACATCAGGGAGTTCGCGCGCGCCGTGCTCGGCGACATTCTCGGACTGACCTATGCGGTCGATCCGCGGATCGAGGGAACCGTGAGCGTCGACACGCGCGGGGCGATCCCGCGGGCCGACGTCCTGCCGCTGGTCGAGCGCGTGCTCCAGATGCATGGCGTGTCGCTGGTTCCTTTCCCCAACGGTTACCAGGTGGTTCCGGCGGAATCCGGCCTTACCAACGGCCCGGCCCTTGGCGGCGGACCGGGAATGGGGGTCCGGGTCCTTCCGTTGCGGCACATCGAGGCCGCCAAGGCGTCCGAGCTGCTGGCCCCGCTGACGCCCCGGGGTGCCGTGGTCTCGGTCGATCCCAAGCGCAACATCATGGTGCTGGCCGGATCGCAGCCGCAGCTGGACCTGATGGAAGCGACCGTGCAGGCGATCGACCTTGACCAGCTGCAGGGCATGTCCTTCGCGCTGAAGCCGCTCCGCTACGCGGCTCCCGCAGCGATGGCCGAGGAATTGACGGCGATCTTCGGATCGGAGGAGGGGAACGAGGAGGTTCGCTTCGTGCCGGTCGAGCGCATGAGCGCCCTGGTGATCGTGACGCGCAACGCCGACATGATCGACCGCATGCTCAACTGGGCCGAGCGCCTGGACCAGGAGGGCGGCGGGTCCGATCCGGAGCTGTTCGTCTATCCCGTCCAGAACGGCAGGGCGGCCGACCTCGCCACGGCGCTGGGCCAGATCTTCGGCGCCGAGCAGACCGGCCAGCAGATCGGGGGATTGGCCCCCGGGCTCCAGTCGCGCCAGCTCGCCCAGTCCAGCCTGACCCGCCGTGGGCAGGGCGGATCGTCCGGCCAGGGAGGGCTGGGGCAGGGCGGCTTGGGCCAGGGCGGTCTGGGTCAAGGAGGTCTTGGCCAGGGCGGACTGGGGCAGGGCGGACAGGGGGGACTCGGCGGCGATCCCCTGGGCGGCGGCGGTTTCGGCGGCCAGGGCGGCTCCGGGTTCGGCGGCGGGTTCGACGGGAGCGGGCAGGGGCAGGGCAGCGGCTTCACGGCCGTGGCGGCACCGGGCCTGCGGATCATCGCCGACGACAGCCGGAACGCACTGATCGTCCAGGGCACCCGGCAGCAGTACCGGCGCATCGAGAACGCGCTCCGCCAGCTCGACACCCAGCCGCTCCAGGTGCTGATCGAGGCGACCATCGCCGAGGTGACCCTCAACGATACGCTCCAGTACGGGTTGCAGTGGTTCTTCAACAGCGGCAATTTCCAGGCCCTGCTGAGCCAAAGCGCCAGTGCGACGCCCCAGCCGGCGCTGCCGGGCTTCGCCGTCGCCTTCAACACGCCGGACGCGCGGGTCGTCCTGCGCGCGCTGGAATCGGTCACGGACGTGCGGGTGATCTCGTCGCCCCAGGTCCTGGCGCTGACCAACCAGACGGCGCTTCTCCAGGTCGGCGACAGCGTGCCGATCCCCGTCCAGCAGGCGGTCAGCGTCGTCAATCCCGACGCGCCGATCGTCAACTCGGTCCAGTACGTCGATACCGGCGTCACCCTCCAGGTGGTCCCGCGGGTCAACGAGGGCGGCATGGTCCGGATGGAGATCGAGCAGAACGTCTCCGAGGCGACGGTGACGACCACATCCGAGATCGATGCCCCGACGATCGCCCAGCGCCGGATCGCCAGCACGGTGGCCGTCAGGAGCGGCGAGACGATCGGCCTGGGCGGCCTGATCCGCGACGGTGCCACCGCCGGCATGGACGGCGTCCCCTACTTGTCGAGGCTGCCGGTCGTCGGGCCGCTGTTCGGTACCAGGTCGACCGACGTTCGGCGCACCGAGCTGCTTATCCTGCTGCGGCCCCGGATCGTGCAATCTACCCAGGATGCCCGCGACATGACCAACGAACTGCGGTCTCGCATGCAGGCGCTGCTGCCGGTCGTCTACAGGGAGCCGATCCAGGGCACTGGGCAGGGGCTTCCGGTCCAGTGAAGCGGGGTCCTGTCTCCACGACGGATCATCACGCCTGCCGTCGGATGAATCGCCCCGGGACGATCGTCCCGGGAATGGTTCGACGCAGGGAAGATGGTATCGACCAGGTTTGAAACGGGCAGCCGCACCCTTCGCAAGTTTGTGTCGGCGGTCGCCAAGGCGAATTCCGCCGGAAGAAAAGCGGATCGGGAATGATGCGGGCGGCGTCCGGCACCGCCCTGTCAAAGTTCCGCCATCCGCCAGTGGGATAAGCCAGGCGCAAACCCACATCGGCGCGTCCGCTCGTCGGTTTCCGCCTGGCCATGGCCGAGCGGCGGCCGGCAAGTCAGGATCCCGTCGGCATCGTCGAGGCAACGTTATGCGCAGACCCGGTTTCGCCCTGATCGCGGTATTCTGGATCGTCATGGTGGTGGGGTTGTTCACCGCGATCGTGGCGTCGCGTACCGGCTTCGACATAGATCGCAGCACATGGGCCCTGGACATGGGCCGGGTCCGGGCAGCGGCCGACGGGGCCGTGGAGGAGGCGGCGTTCCAGACGGTCGAGCGCCTCGGTTCGGTGCAGCCGGCGACCGGCCTCGCCGGCGTGCAGGAGTTGGACCTTCTCATCGACGACATCCCGGTCCACGTGACGATCCAGGACGAGGACGGCAGGATCGACCTCAACGGCGCCCAGCCGGAACTGCTTGCGCTGCTTTTCGAAAACCTGATGCGGGACATTCCGGCCCTTACCGCGGAGGATCCGATGGCGCTGTCCGAGCGCATCGCCGATTTCCGCGACATCGACAATCTGCGCCGGCCGAACGGCGCCGAGGATCCGGAGTATGCCGCGGCCGGACTGGCGGCGGGTGCCAAGGACGGGGTGTTCGACACCGTGGGAGAACTGCAGCAGGTCCTTGGCATGACCCCGGAACTGGTTGCCGCGGCGGCGCCGTTCCTTACGGTCCAAAGTGGCCGGGCGCAGTTCGACCCGGTCGTGGGACCGCCCGGGTTGCAGCGTCTGGGCAGCGCGGTCGAGGCTGCCGGGCTGCTGAGCGGGGTGGCGCCCTCCCGACGGCGCATCTTCTCGGTGACGGCCGAGGCGGTGCTGCCAAGCGGGATCAGGCTGACGCGCGCGGCATCCTTCAGGATAACCGGCGACATGCGCCAGCCCGTCGCCTGGTCCGGCTGGCGCTCGATCGACGGTTAACCGTCAGCGATTGCGCGGGGCCACGACGATCGGCGGCCATTCCTCGGCGGGACCGCCGCTCACGGTCAACTCGACCAGGTCGGGCAGGCGCTGGCCGGCGGGCCAGGCGTTCCGCCAACCGCCGACAGTGTCCCAGTAGCGGAACGAGACCCGCTCTACGCCTTCCAGGATCAGCCGTTCATCGATCCGCTGCTCGCCGCTGAGGCGAAGCGGCTGCCATCTGGCGAGCAGGCCGCCGGGCGTTCCGCCCAGGGTGACGACGTTCGGTCCGCCGACGCCGAAGCGTTGCGGAAGGACCGTGACGAAGCGGAGCGAGGTCTGGTCTCCGGAGAAGATCAGCGGTGCGCGGTCGCGCCGGTCCGACCGGACGGGCAGGGCTGTTTCCAGCCAATCGGCGATCTGGCGTTGCGTCAGGAACATATGGCCGCCGTCGCCCCGAGGCGCCGCGGCGCGAGCCGCAAGGGCGATCACCTGCTGGCCGGCAACCATGACGAAGGAGATCAGCGTCATCGCCACCAGCATTTCCAGGAGCGTGAACCCGGGCCGGCGAGTCATCTCGCTTCCCCAGGCACGATCCGGCGGGTCACCATCGAGATGTTCCTGATGCCCCGCATGGACAGCCACGACACTTCCACCCGGATATCGGCGATGCCGGCGGTGCTCTGCGCAGTGGCGTCTTTCAACGTGCGCAGGCAGCAGGTCTCGATGCGCCAGGAGAACCCGTCGGGGCCGGTGCCGTCGACGGGCGATCCGGACGGCGTCGGAATTGTCCGCCCCACCTCGGCCAGAAGCCTTTCCGCCAGCATCACGGCTTCCTCGGTGCGCTCGGCGCGCTCGGACGCCAGGCTTCCGAAGGAAAGGCGCGGCAGCATGGCACCCAGCGCGATGCCCAGGATCGCAAGCGCGACGAGGACCTCGATCAGGCTGAAGCCGGGACGGCGGCCGGCGGGTCGGGGCTGCCCGCGGGCAGGCGGGGCATCAATCATCGACCTGGATCCTGCCGCTCAGCCAGTCAGCCGCGATCCGTGCCTGCCCGCGGCTGGCGGCGGGCAGATCCAGGAGGACGGTCCCGCCCGAAGAGCCCCCGTCGGGATAGAATCGGATCGCGGGCGTGGCGGCGTCGCCCGGCGCGCCGCCGTCGATTCCGAGGACCCGGACATCCGAGCCGGGCAGGCGCCCCCCCTTCCCGCCGGGCTGGATCCGCCATTCGCGGGCCGTCAGGTCGAACTGCACTTCGACCGGGCTTCGCGTCGCCGTCGCCATGTAGCGGGCGCGGGACATCGCCGCCCCCAGCTCCCGGACGGCGGCTCTCTCCTTCGCGCCCTCGGCCCACGACCCTCCCAGGCGCGGGGCCGCCAGCATCGCCAGCCCGGCTATCGTCATGACGACGAGCAGTTCGAGCAGGGTGAAGCCGGCGGAACGTTTCATGATCTGATCGGAACGGGAATCGGTGACCGGATCACCAGCTGCCCAGATCCTGGTTCTCCCCGGTGCCGCCGACCGCCTTGTCCGCGCCCAGCGTGAACACTTCGACCTCGGCCCGCTCTCCCGGGGTCCGGTATCTGTACTCCTGACCCCAGGGGTCCTTGATCATGTCGGCCTTCCGGAGATAGGGGCCGTTCCAGCGCTGCGCGCCCGACGGGCGCTCGACCAGGGCCTTCAATCCGTCCTGCTGGGACGGATAGCTTCCCGTATCCAGCCGGTACATGTCGAGAGTGGTCGACAGGTTCTGGATCTGCAACTTCGCAGCGTCCACCTTGGCTCCGCTGAGGTAACGCGCGACGGCCGGGGCGGTGACCGACGCCAGAAGCCCGAGGATGACGAGCACGACCAGCAGTTCCAGGAGGGTAAAGCCGTCAGCCGCTGACGGACGCTTCCGGTTACCCGTCAGGCGGTCGGGTATCCGGCGGTCGGGTATCCGGCGTCCGGCCATCGGACGGATTGCTTTCAGGCTTTGAGCCTCTTGGCGGGGATTCCCCATGACTTCCTCCAGCTTTGACTAGGCAGTGCCCTCGATGCGATGACGATCTGGTCGGTGGCGTATTCCGGCGGACGGGCCGTTTCCGCCGTGATGCCACCAAAGAGACCGGACACTCGAATTCGCTTATCAGGCATGCTGGAAGTGATCCCTGACCTCCTGCGTAAGTCGATCGAGTTCGGTCGGAGCAAGGGCGCCCACTACGATGTATAGGTACCCGCTATCATCCCATGCGGCAACCTTCAGTCCTTTCCCCGGATCGTACCGGGCCGGATCGCTCTCCGTCCGGTCGGACTTGGTGATGCACAGCGCGATCGGTTGCCGGTGCGGGGCGGAATAGAGCAGCTGCGCGATCGGCTGATCGGCTTCCGCGAGCAACCTGCCGCCTTCGAAGATCCAACCCTCGGACGAGAGGTCGGGAACCGTGAACTGGAGTCCGATGCGGGCACCCAGCCATTCCTCGATATGGTCCTTCCGCGATGCCGGGACTTCGGCCAGATGTTCCGTTTCCGCTGCGTATACCGAATGATAGGCCGCGACGTCGGCCATGAAGTCGGCGCGCCCGCCGTGCGACGGAAGCGAGGAGAGACCGGTGCCGACGACCAGGGCGACCATGGCGGCCGCCCCGAGGCCCGCCAGGAGGATGGGGTTCTTGGCGAAGCCGGACCTCGGCCTGGGCTTGAGCAGGACGATATTGTCCCTGCCGTCCCTGGGCTCTTCTTCCGGAAAGGCGGACCGCAGCAGGGCGGCGGTCTCGCGCATGTCCCTGACCTTGGACTGCGCGACGGGATCACGGGCAATGCCGGCCTCTACGGCCAACCTTGTCTCTAGGGGCAATTCCTCGTCGACATAGGCGACGAGGATTTCATCTGTCAGTTCTATCATGGACATTCCGTACGCAGGGGCATCGCCGGGAGCCTTCTCCGTTGAAGCAGCCGGGTCCTGGCGGCCAGCCGATCACCCCTCCATGGTCGCCGATTCCGGCGTTACTCGATCTTGATCTTCGCTCATCCACTCTGGAAGAGTGTCGAATTCTTTAGAGGCTCAGCCAACTTTGCCCACGGGAGTGCAGGCGGTGCCGGAATGGGCCTGCCGCATCCTTTCCGCGAGGGCGAGGCGGGCGCGGGCAAGCCGGCTCATCAGCGTGCCGATCGGTATTCCAAGGACGCTCGCCGCTTCCTGGTAGCTCAGCCCGTCGACGCAGACGAGCATCAAGGCAGCCCGCTGGTCCGCCGGCAGCCGCGCCATTTCCAGGCGTACCCGGGCCAGGGTGGATCGAACGTCGATCGTGTTCTCGCCGTTCTCGCCGACGATCTCCATGCCGGCTTCGATCGGATCGGACAGCTTGTTGCGCGCGCTGCGCTTCTCGTCGATCCAGGCATTGTTGATCACCCGGTACATCCAGCTTTCCAGGCAAAGTATGCCGTCGTATGCCTCCGGCTTGCGCAGGAGGCGTTCGCAGGCCCGCTGCACCAACTCGTCCCCGGCATCCCGCGACCCCGTCAGGACCCGTGCAAAGCGTTGCAACTTCGGCAGAATGGCAACAATCTTGTCTCTCACGGCCCCGCCACCCAGTTCCAGTACCACTCGGAATTATTAAGTGAGATCGCGGCGGCGCCTCGGCCGTTTCGATCCTGGCAGATGCTTAATGGGGAAATGTTATGATAAATTTGGGGATTCGCCTGGAGGGACTTCAGAGCTACCCACTTTTTGCAGGAGGACGAATTTCCTTGTGACACGGCACCATCCAGCCATTCTAGAAAAAAATCTATAAAATGGAAAACACATTCAGCGTTACTGAATCAAGTGCCCTGCTGGCAGTGGGTGGGTTGCTATAGATCATATACGAAGGCTAGATAAATAAGACTGTTCTCCGCTTTATCTATTACCAACGGTGGAAGTCGGTAAGTTCTAGGAGATTGCGCCGGGCACATGAGCCGGTTGAGTCGACTTGTTCGCGGCAAAGCCAACCAGACCGATTTAAACAAAAATACACTTATGCGAAAACTTCATAAGGCTTGATGGCTGCTCATACATACGCCATCAAGATGCAAGCTCCGGCCTATGCATGCCCATCCGGCCCCGTCGAGGAGACGGAAAATGCGGAACAGTCGGCCGCCGGCTTCGATCAAGCGTTCCTTTGCATGCGTCTGCTCCGCATCGTCGGCCTTGAGGGGCCGGAGGTCTGCGACGGAACGACCGAAAGGCGGGCCATGGGCATCTCGGGTGCCTCGACGAAGGCGGACCTTACCAGGGTTGAGCTCAAACGCAGGAGTTCCGCCAATTCCCTCGCCTCGGCGTTGCCGGCGAGCAAGCCCTCCACATAGCTTCGCCCATCCTGGTCCAGCTCACCATCGACATAAGCCATGATCAGGCCTTCATCCAGGCTGCCCTCAACGGTGCTGTAGAGCTGTCCCGCGACAAGCAGATCGTGCATAAAACTTCTCCTGCGGATCGGGCGTTGCCAAATACTACGGATAACCGGATGGATGGCGCCGCAATCATCTCTCTGAAATCAGTTCAACATGTGGTCTGGATCAATGTTCCGGTAATTGGCTGACATGGCTCCGGGCAACCATTGCTTCGGTTGGGGAGCTCTGTCAGTACCGGAAGTTTGAAGCGCGGTGGGGCATACCATGAAGTAGGGCCTCTCAGCGAAATTGGTCCGGATTATCGGAAGCTAGACTTATGACGATTCAGAATGCAACTGTTTCCCCCATGGTACAAAAATTTGTCATCGCCGAATTTCGCATTGAACCGCCAGGGAAACGCCTGGACCGGGTTGGCGATCAAATTCCAGCTTCATCCATGTAGCCGCCGGGCCTTCGTTTCAGTTCATCCCCCTCTTGACCTATCGCCCATATATATGACGACTCGGAGAACTGGGTATTCCCGGCTATCCTTTTTTGACATGCCGGATCGAAATGATCCGGCATGTCAAATCCCAGTCCGCACTCCAGAACGATAGCGGACATCCTACGATCGTGAAAGAGCCCTGTCCAAAGGTACGATCGCTTTCAGGTTCCGTCCGGAGCGGGGCTGTCGAAGATTTCCTGCTTTCGCCCATCTCCGCGATGGCGGACGATGTCGGATCGCGCAAGGCATTGCTCTTTGCCGGCCAGCTTCGTCATCAATGTAAGGCGGCCGCGAAGCAGGCGCGTCTTGATCGCTTCCACGGACGTGAAGAGCTTCGACGCCGCTTCCTGGTAGCTCAAGCCTTCGACGCAAACCAGCATGATGACCAGCCGCTCGTCGGCAGGCAGCGCGTCCAATTCTTCGCGGACCTGCCTCGGCGTCGAGTTATATACGGATTTTTTCACTGCTGCCTCATCGCACAGGTCCGGTGTTTCACGGTCGTGGATGAAGTAGCTCGTCAAGGGGATTGGACAATGTTCAGGTCCGTGAAAACGTAACGCCCATGTGGTTTTGGGCAAGATAATGCGGACAGAGATTCGGCTGGCAGGATGAACGGCTCCAGCACTGAAACTGCATTTTCCTTATGCTGGAAAACTTGGCCGATTTTCCTGCTGCGGCTTCAGTCGAGGCTTGGCGGAGCCGGCTTTTACCACATATTATACCGCTTGCCGGCCAGCTGACGATGACCTATTGCCGATCAACGATCGCTCAGGGAGCGCCGTCCTCCGGATCGGTGCAGGAGTGCTGGTGACCGGACACGGTGATGCGGAAGGTGGTTCCGCGGGCTACCGGCGGGATCTCCAGCGTGCCTCCGATCTGGCGGGTCAGGGCCGTGACGATGCGCATGCCGAGGGTCCTGGACTTGGCGGCGTCGAAGCCGGGGGGAAGTCCCGGCCCCTGGTCGCTCACCGTCAGGGCGTAGCCGTCAGGCCAGCACTCCAGAGTGACCTTTATGACGGCGGGATCGGCACCCCGATGCTTGATCGCGTTGGTGATCAGCTCGTTGGTGATCAGGCCGAGCGGGGCGGCGTGGTCGATGCTGACTTCCAGCGGTTCGGTCGCGAGATGGATATCGCAGACGCGCTCGCCCGATGCCTTGATCAGGTCGTCGCACATTTCATCAAGGAACGCCGCGAAGTCGAGGGTGCGGAACCTGTCGGTCTGGTAAAGACGATGATGCACCCGTGCCACCGCGGCAATCCGGTCGGAGGCTTCCTTGAGCAGCGAGCGGGCCGACTTGTCGACGAGGCTCGCCATCTGGAGGTTCAGCAGTCCCGAGACAAGTTGCAGGCTGTTCTTGACCCGGTGGTTGATCTCCCGGAGGAGCACCGTCTTGTCGGCCACGGCCTGTTCCAGCGCGTCCCGAACCCGTCTCCGCTCCGTAACGTCCCGCAGGATGCCGGTCAAGAAGTTGCGGTTCTCGCTCTGCCAGCGGGCAAGCGAGAGCTCCAGGTTCAGCACCGTGCCGTCATGGCGCTCAACCGTCAGCTCGACCGGTTGCGCGGACGATTCCCGCAGCGCCAGGGCCTCCAGGTTGCGCGGCCACGGGACATCCCCGCCGGGCGAGAGCAGATGGGTGATGTCCCGCCCGACCGCGTCCTGGGAGGCCATGGCGAAGGTGCGCTCCGCGGCCGAGTTCATCCATTGCACCGTGCCCCCGGCATCGGTCGTGACGATGGCGTCCTGCGCGGTGTCGACGACCGCCCTGTATTTCGCATCGCGCCGTTCGCGCAGCAGGCGTTCGCGCTCGACGGTCACCGTCACGTCCTTGACCTGGATGAGGCATTGCCGGCCGGATTGGGAGGGCAGGGGCCGTATGATCAGGTCGTGAAGCAGCGGCCGCCCGTCCGGAAGGTGCAGGGGAAGCAGCCTGGAGTGCAGCGAGTGGGTGAGGATGCTGGACGCCCCGGCGTGGAGCGCGTCGCCGATCGCGTCGCTGAACCGGGTGTCGAGCAGCGCCGGGAACACGTCCCAGATGGATCGCCCGATCAGGGTCGTCTGCGCCACGTCGGTGGCGCGCTCCATCCAGACGTTCCAGGTCAAGACCCGGTGGTCTCCGCCCAGGATGACGATTCCAGAGTCGAGCGCATCCATGACATGGTTCTTGTGCTGGATGGAGTCGGACGAGGGGCTCATTCTTTGTCTTCGAACCCGTCGATATAGTCGCTGATCAGCGACTTGATCGCGCTGAGCGACGGGAAATCCATGAAAAGGGCGATGTAGCCGTTGATGTTTCGGGCGCGGACAGCGAAATCGATCGTCAGGAAAAGGACCAGCTCGCCCGGGTCGTCCGCATTGCCTCCCAGGAGCACGACCTGGCTGCTGCCGCGCATCACGCGGGGAAGCGACATGTCGAGCGCCTGCTTGAGCATGTTGGCCATGACGACCAGGCATCCGTTAAGCACCACGTTGCCGACTTCGGCAAGCGCCTCCTGCTCCAGGTCCACGATCTCTTCCAGCGACAATCCGTCGTCCAGGATGGTGCGGACCAGTTCCAGGCTCTTCGCTTCGGGAAAGATGAGCAGGGCCTGGCCGGAGAAGGAACCGCGGAAGTTCTGCCCGACGGCGACAAGGCTGCTGTTTTCCCGGTGGGAAAGCCAGCCGACGGCCTGGTCGCGGCTCATGATCTCGGTGCGGGGGACCGACAGGTGGACCTGGTCCTTGACCATCCGGCCCAGGTTCTTGGCGGCCCGGCTGACGCCGATATTGATGATCTCCGTCAGCGCGTCGCGCTCCAGGTCGGTCAGCGCGATCCGGTCGCCATCGAAATCCAGCGTCATTTGCCGGCGCGCCTGAGCTTGAGCGCGGCTCCGGAAAGGAAGCTGGTCAGCGTGTCCTCGGTCAGCGGCTTTTCGACGAAGGCGGTATCCAGCTCCCGCGCGCGGGCGAGGATCGCGTCCTGCGCGTTGGCCGAGATGATCGCCATGGGCATGTCGGGATTGGCGGCGCGCATCTCCTCGGCCAGCGACAGGCCGTCGCGGTCCGGCATGTTGAAGTCGATCAGGGCGATGTCGACGCTCGTTTCGGCCAGAAGGCCGAGGGCTTCCTGCGCGTTGGCGGCCTCCGCGATCTGCCAGTCCGATCGGGTCTTCTCAAGGATACGCTTGACGACCATACGGGCCAGCTTGCTGTCATCCACAACCAACACGGTTCGAGCCATATTATAATTTCTCCAGAATGGGCACTCCGACCCGCCTCTCCGACAATACGCTCCTTGAGGGACGGATGGTGCCGTCCAATTCGATCTTAGAGCTTGGCGTGACCAGAGCGCCACTTTGATGCCGAAGAATGCAACCGCGCCCGCCGGGATTCCAGATGAATATGGCGGTGCAGCGGAATGGTTGCCACATTCATCGCGAGACGAAGGGATATTCCCGGTCAACCGCAATTTAATGTCGGGAGTATCCACTTTCGAAGGAATTCCGACCCGGGGGAACCGGCCATTCCCGGCCGAAGGGCGAGAAGCACCTGGACCAACGAAGTATGGAGATGGGTGCAGCCGGACCAATCGACCGCGGCGCCCGGATCCGCCAGCAGCAATTCGAGCAGCGGTTCGGCCTCGTCGACCTGGCATTCCCCTTCAAGGATGATGATCCCGTCGGCGAGCCGGACGCTCATGGCAGGATCTCCTTCAGGTTAAGGACGAGCAGCACCCGCCCGTCACCTTGCAGGGTCGTCCCGAGATAGGCCGGAATGTCGGCCAGCACGCCGTCCATCGGGCGGAGAACCACCTCCAGCCGTTCGCCGATCCCGTCGATCGCGAGGCCGAAGACTCCGTCCTTGGTCCTGACGACCAACACCATCCGCGCCTCCGAGGGGGCGGGCAGGTCATCGCCCAGGTCCAGCAGGCCGGCGAGGGAATGCAGCGGGACCACCTGGTCGCGCCATGCGAAGGCCCATTGCGCCTTGATACGCCCGACCCGGTCCTCCGGCAGCCTCATCATTTCCGCGACGTCGTCGAGCGGAACGCCGAACCGCCTTCCGCCCGCCTCGACCGTGACGATCCGCAGCAGCGCCAGGGTCAGCGGCAGTTCCAGCCGGATGTTCGTCCCGCGATGGCGGGCGGTTTCCACCGCGATGCCGCCGCCGAGCCGCTCGACCGCCAAGCGTACCGCGAACATGCCCATGCCGCGACCCGACAGGTCGGACGTCTCCTCCGCCGTCGAGAGGCCCGGCGTGAAGATCAGGCGGGAGGTCTCGGCATCCCCCAGCGCGGCAAGCTGCGCCTCGTCAATCACGTCGGCCTGGACGGCCTGGCGCCCGACGTTGGCGATATCGATGCCGCGGCCATCGTCCCCGACCTCGACCACGATGCGGTCGTTGGAGTGGAAGGCGCGCAGCGTCAGGGTGGCGCGGTCCGGCTTGGAGTGGCGGCGGCGTTCCTCCGGCAGCTCGATCCCGTGGTCCAGGCTGTTGCGGACGAGGTGCAGCAGCGGTTCGTAAAGCGTGTCGACCACCGTCTTGTCGGCGCTGGTCTCCTCCCCTTCGATCACCAGATCGACCGGCTTTCCGAGGCGGATGGACTGGTCGCGGACGTACCGCGGGAAACGGTCGAAGACCTGGCCGACCGGCACCATCCTGATCCGCACCATGGCATCGTGCATGTCGCGCACCAGCCGGTCCATCGCGGCGTGCAGGTCCCGGAGCGGCCGGACGATGTCTCCCGATCCGACCGGCAGTGCGGCCTGTCCGGCCAGCCAGCCCAGCGAATTCTTGGCCACGATCATCTCCCCGACCAGGGCGAAAAGGCGGTCGATGCGCGCTTCGTCCACCCTCAGCTGGCGCGACGGGGGGAGCGGCGCCGGAGAGGAGTCAACATCCCGTTCCCGGGCGGCGGACTGCCGGGCGCGGACGGCAAGATCCAGGGCCTCGGCCAGAGGAGCGGGGTCGCGCAGTTCCACCGACCGGACGAGCGCCGCGCCGACGTCGTCCGCCAGGTCCGCCCGGCCCCCATGGCGCAGCGCGTTGGCCGCGGCGGCCGCCGCCGATCCCCAGCGTCCTGCAACCTCGCCCTCCGGCGTCGCGCCGGCGAGCAGGCGCCGCTGCTCGGCCAGCACCGCGCTCACGAGGTCGGCCGGCGGGCGGGGACGAGCGGGTTCAGGGCCGAGGATTTCGGCATCGACCGCGGAAACACGGACCTGGTCGGCGACCAGGCGGAACGGGTGGCGTACCGCCTCCTCCTCGCCGACGGCCAGCAGGTCGATCCGCAGATTGCACAGGAAGGGGTCGAGGATCTCCGGCGCCGGCCAGTCCTCCCGCGGAGATATCCGCAGGGCTGCCAGGCCCGGCAGGCGGCTGACCAGCTTCAGCGGGTCCTCGCCGGTGAAGAAGCAGCCGGGATCGGGGTCGTAGACGATCCTGAACACGCTGGCATCGGCAGCCCCTTGCCGCAGCAGGTCGAGGGCGGCGGCCCGCTCGGTCGCGGTGAAGGCAGCCAGGTCGTTCGAGGTCGGAGTTGCCGGTGCTTCCGCCGGGCCGCCGTCTCCCATGACGGCTCCGCGAAGACGGTCGATCAGGTCCGAGGCCGCCGCGTCCGCGTCCGCAGGCAGCCCGCCCTGCGCTTCCAGGGCATCCAGCCACGCGGCTGTCCGGTCCAGGCTTTCCAGCAGCAGGTCGATGAGCGACGCATTGATCGCGGCACGGCCCGCGCGGACGGCGGACAGGGCATCCTCCGCCGCGTGAAGCATCCGGGTCATCGGCGGGACGTCGAAGAGGCCGGACGAGCCTTTCAGGGTATGGAAGGCGCGGAACACGAGGGCGACCCCGTCGCCGGTAGGCGTCCGCTCCAGCGCGATCAGCCCGTGGGTCGCCTCCTGGATCAGCTCGCGGCCTTCCGACAGGAACTGGTCGAGCAGGGGGTTCATGCCGTCACCCCGGTCAGCACGGCGACGTGGCGGACGAGGTCGGCCGCGGCGACCGGCTTGACCAGGTAATAGTTCGCCCCCGCCGCCCGCGCGTCGTCCGCGTCCTGCTCGCCCGTTTCGCTGGAGATCACCAGGGCGGGGACGGCTGCCGCGCAGGCGGTCTCGCCGCGCAGGTTCCGCAGGAACGACATGCCGTCCATCTTCGGCATGTTGATGTCCACGACCAGCAGGTCGAAGGATTCCGACAGCACCTTCTCCAGCGCCTCGATCCCGTTGAGAGCCTCGGCCACCTCGAAGCCGGCGGCCTCCAGGGTCTCGCGGTAATAGAGACGGATCAGGGCGCCGTCGTCGACGACGAGGACGCGCGGTCGCGCGGGCCGATCAGGCATGGCCGCCCTCCCCGGGCTTCTGGTACACGATGGCCTCCGGAAACCGGCAGACATGGAACAGGGGCGATATCCGGCTCATGGACTCGGTATGGCCCAGGCAGATATATCCCCCCGGCGCCAGGCAGTCGTAAAGATTGTTGGCGGCGGTGCGGCGGGCCATGTCGTCGAAATAGATCAGCACGTTGCGGCAGAATATCACGTCCATGTCGCGCCACGGTCCCGTGTCGCCCTGGTCGATGATGTTGACCTGGCTGAACTGGACCGATCCCCGCAACGCGTCGTCGATGCGGTACCGCCCGTCGGTCAGGGCCGTGAAATACTTGGCGACCAACGGGCGGGGCAGGCGCATCAACGACCGTTCCGAATAGATGCCGTCCCGCGCAGCCTTCAGGGCCTGGACATCGATATCGGAGCCGACGATCTCGATATCCCAGGAATCGACATGAGGCCAGTTCTCCAGCAGCCAGATGGCGATCGAATAGGGTTCCTCCCCGGTCGAGCACGGGACCGACCACAGGCGGATCGGCTGGCTGCGGCGCTTCCGCGCCGTGATCCGGTCGAGCAGCGTGGAGGTCAGGCAACGGAGCTGATAGTCCTCCCGGAAGAAATAGGTCTCGTTAACCGTGAAGGCGGAGATCAGGTGCTCCAGCTCGTCCGGTTCGACCAGCAGGCGGGCGAAGAGATCGGAGAAGCCGCGCGAGCCGGCGGCGAGGATCCGGTCGGCCAGACGGCGTTCCACATAGGCCCGCTGGCCATCGCCGAAGACGATGCCCGTGCGGCGGTAAAGGAAGTCGCAAAACCGCCGGAACTCATGATCGGCGATCCGTATGTCGGGGCTGTCCGGCTGATCCGGCTTTTCGGCGCGCATGGGTGTCAGTTCTGCGCGCCCGTGATGCGCTTGGCCGCGATATCCACCGCGAAGCCCACGACCGGCGCCGCCGGGAACCGCCGGGGCAGCCCGCGCAGGATCGGCACGGCCTCCGGAGTGCCGATCTCGGCCAGGATCTCGATGGCGGTCATGCAGACGTTCACGTCGCTTTCCCGTTCCAGCACCCCGCACAGCAGCGCCGTGGCCTCGCCGGCCGGAAGGCCGCGGGCGATCTCCGCGGACAGCAGGCGCACGTCCGCGTCGCTGTCGGCGAGCAGGCCCGGCAGCAGGAGGCGAGCCGGCCCGGGCATGGCCTGCAGCGCCTCGATCGCGCCGTTGCGCAGGCCGGCATCCTGCGACCGAAGCAGCGAGGCCAGCGGTTCCGCGGCGTCCGGAAGGGCGGCGAGGGCCGTGAAGATCGCCTCGCGGACGGCGGGTTCCCCTTCGCGCCGCAGCGCCTCCATCAGCGACGGCACGGCCTGCGGACCGTCGCCAAGATGGCGGACGGCGCGCCTGCGGACCAGCGGATCGCCACTCAGCATATCTTGGCGGGCCGCCTCGGGCGATGTCGGGATTTCCCCGGAGGGGCTGGGCGGATCGCGGCGGATCAGCGGCATGTCGCCTCGCTTCGGTGCGAACCGGCCCGGGCGACCGCCCCGGCGACGGCCCGCGCGATATCCGCCAGCGGGGCGACGGTGTCGGCGCCTCCACGCCTGACCAGGGCGCCCGGCATTCCCCAGACCACTGCCGTATCCTCGTCCTGGGCGATGGCGTGGCCGCCCTCCGCGCTCAGCCGCGCCATGGCGGCGGCACCGTCGTCGCCCATGCCGGTGACCAGCACGCCGACCAGCAGGCCGGCCGGCACGTGGTTGAGCGCGCTGGTCACCATCCGGTCGACCGACGGATGCCAACGGTGGGTCGGCGAGGAGGGCACCGGCGTGGCGATCAGTCCGGCGGGCCGCCGGGCGACGATCAGGTCGGCGTCCCCCCGCGCGACGTGGACGCGGCCGGGCAGCAGGACCGTGGATTGCCGGACCTCGTCGACCGGCAAGGGGCAAATCCGGTCCAGCCGCCGGGCAAAGGCCCCCGTGAAACTGGCCGGCATGTGCTGGGCCACCAGGACCGGCCAGGGGAGGTCCTCGGGAAGGCCGGTCAGGATCGTCTCGAGCGCCTGCGGCCCGCCGGTCGAGGCACCGATCAGGACGAGACCGGCCGCCGGTTCCGGTTGTCCGGCACGGCGCCCGGACGGCGTCGCGGGCGATGGCGGCGCCAGGGACGGGGGAGGCTGGTCCGGCGCGGCGGTCCGGCTCATCCGGTGGCGGATACGGTCGGCAAGCCGCAGCGTCGGCCTCAGGCGGGCGCCGGCCGCGGCCCGAACCGTCTCGACCAGCATCGGACGGATGCGGTCGATGTTCAGCGAGACGGTGCCCTCCGGCTTGGCGATCACGTCCACCGCGCCGAGCGCCAGCGCCTCCAGCGTGGTTTCCGCGCCTTCGGGCGTCTGGGACGACACGACCACGACCGGAAGCGGCGTCTCGACCATGAGGCGGCTCAGGCAGGTCAGTCCGTCCATGACCGGCATGTTGATGTCGAGCGTCGCCACCTGGGGGGCGAAACTCGCGGCGAGATCCAGCGCCTCGGCGCCGTTGCGGGCCGTCCGGATCTCGAAATCGCCTTCCAGCTCGAAGATGCCGGCCAGCAGTTTCCGCATCAGCGCCGAATCGTCGATGATGAGCAGACGAATCATGGCGGCGCGTCAGACCGCAGCCCGAACGGGTGCCGTGCCGTCGAGGTCGGAGAGCAGGTCCGCCTCGTCGCGGGCCAGCAGGTGCCCCGGCTCCAGCAGGAGGATCATCCGATCGCCGAGATTGGCCACGCGGGAGATGAGGGTGATCTGCTCCGCGGACAGGTCGGGTGCCGGCTCGATCGCAGCGATGGGTATCCTGAGCAAGCCGGTCACCGCATCCACCAGGATCCCGGCGCGGTTCGCACCCATCCGGGTGACGATGATGCGCCGGCTGCGCGCCGGGGCCGCGCCGGACAAGGCGAAACGCCGCCGCTGGTCGATCACCGGCAGGACGCTGCCCCTGTGATTGATGACCCCCTCGATGAAGTCCGGAGCCTTGGGAACCGGGGTCAGCTGATCCGGCACGGCCGCGACCTGCTCGACGCAGGACGAGGGGAGACCGTATTCGACGGTGCCCAGCCTGAAGATCACGAAGGATTCCGTGTCGGCGCCGCGGTCGGCCATGCCTTCCTCCGGGGTGTCGGCGTCTGGATGATCGGACTGCGCGGCGAGGCCGCGCCGCGCTTCCTCCGACCGGAACAGCCGCTCGGGATCGAGGACGGAAACGAGCCTGCGGCCCCTGTCGAGCCGGCAGATCCCTTCGATCTCTCCGCCATCCCGGCGGAACAGCGGCGGCACCGGGTCGATCTGGCCGGCCGGTACGCGCAGGATCTCGCGGGCCCTGTCCACCAGCAATCCGGCCCGAAGCCCGCCGAACGACAGGACGATGATCCGGGCCGCATCGGCTTCTCCGATCCCCGGACGCGCCGGCCCGAGCTCCAGGAGCGTCGCCAGGTCGAACAGCGGGATCAGCCGCCCGCGCACCGTGACGACGCCCAGCAGGGTGTCGTCGGCATGGGGCATGCGCATCGTCCTGGCCTGGGTGCGGACCACCTCGTCCACCGCGGAAACGGGCAGGGCATACTCCTCGCCGCCGGATTCGAAGCTGACCAGCATGCGGGTGGCGGCCGCCGTCCCGGATGCCGGTTCGGGCATGGGCCGCGCCGCCGCCGCGGTACCGGCCGGCGCGGTCCTGCCGGCCAGCGGCGGAGCGGGACGGCCGACCGACGCCGAGACCCGCCGCAGGACCCGGTCGAGCGCCAGCACCGAGATCGCCGGCTCTTCCCCATCCCCGGGAACCGTCCCGGAAAAAAGGTCGCGCTCTTCGGCGATGTCGGCCCGCTCCATCTGCCCATGAGCCAGGTCGAGGATGCCGGCGACCTGATCGACCTGGAGACCGACGCGCGTGCCGGCATCAAGCACCACGACCCGCCCTCCGTCGTCCGGAAGGTTGACCGGCTGTCCCAGCATGCGCTGCATGTTGAGCAGGACGGTGACGGTTCCGCGCAGGTTGATCAACCCTTCGACGGTCGGGGGGCTCAAGGGGACGTCCAGCACGTCCGGGCGGCGGACGATCTCCCGAACCTCCCGGAGCGGCAGGGCGGCGCGCATGTCGCCGATGCGAAACACCAAGTGCGGCCGGCGGTCCGGGGATTCCGGAACCGCCGGGGCGGGCGCGGGCGCCTGTACGGAGGGGAGCGGGGACATGGGATTCTTCCGGCCCGACGTCAGCCGGCGGAGTTCTGGAGTTCGTCCGCCAGGGACGCCACTTCCTCGATCGCCGCGGCCAGGTCCTCGGCTCCGCGCGCCTGCTGCCGGGACGCGATCGCCGCCTGGGCGGTCGCCCGGCTGGCCTGCTCCGCCGCGGCGGCCACCTCCTGCGTGCCGACCGCGGCCTGCTGCGCCGCCTGCAGGATGACGTCGGAATCCCGCAATATCGCTTCGTTGCTCTTCCGGACCGTCGCCATGTCGGCCTCCACCGAGGCGAAGGTCGCGACGACGTCGCGGTTCTTCTGAACCTCGATCTCGTTGGCCGCCAGGGTCAGTTCGAGTTCGCGCCTGACCGCCTGGACCTGGTCCTGGATCGCGCGGACCGTATCCTTGATCCGGTCGCCGTTTTCGGCCGAGTCCCGCGCCAGGCTCCGGATGTCCGAGGAGACCAGGGCGAAACCCCGTCCCGCGTCGCCGCTGCGCGCGGCTTCCACCGAGCCGCTGATCGCAAGCATGTTGGTCTGGATCGACACGGAATTGATACCGTCCACGATCTTTTCGATCCGCCGCACCATCTGCTCGAGCGATCCGATGCGGGTCAGGCTGCCGCGGGTATCGACGACCGCCTGTTCGACCCCGCCGATCAGGGAGGTGATGTTCTGCCGCCCCTCTGCCAGGAGCGCCGACATGGCCGTGGCCCGTTCCACCGCGCCGCCGGTGCTGGCTTGGGTACGGCGCGCCGCGGCCTCGATCTGCCGGAGCGCCGTGCCGGACTGATGGGTCGCGGCGGCTTGCTGCCCCGAGCCCCGGCTGATCTGGTCGACCGCGGTCATGATCTGGGCGGCGGCTCCCGACAGTTCCTGGACGGTCGCGGACAGTTCCTCCGACGCGGAGGCGACCTGCTCGGCGCTTCGGATCAGGTCGCTGGTCTGGCGCAACTCGTCGGACAGCAGGGAAAGCTCCTGAGCCGCCAACTGGGCCTGCTCCAGGGCAAGGCTCTGCTCGGCAAGGCTGCGCAGGGATTCCTCCGTGGCCGCCGCCTGCTCCTCGGCCGCCGCCGCGATCAGTTCGGTACCGCGCTGGACTTCCACCGACGCCCGTTCCGCCTCCTGGGATGCCGCCACCATGTCGAGGCTCGCCGCGGCCAGTTCGCTCATGTCCGCCCGGACCTGCTCGATCGTGGCGACGACCCTGGTGCCGTTCTCGACCTCGCGCATCGACATGTCGGCCGTCGCGGTGATCGCCGCCGCCAGCGACCCGATCTCCCCCTGGATCTCCCCGACCAGATCGGCGATGTCCCTGGCGCTCTTCTCCGCGACTTCGGCAAGGGCCCGGACCTCGTCGGCGACGACGGCGAAGCCGTTGCCCGCCTGACCGGCACGGGCCGCCTCGATCGCCGCGTTGAGCGCCAGCAGATCGGTCTGGTCGGCGATGTAGCCGACGGTCCGGACGATCGAGCCGATGCTGGACGCCAGCTCCTTCAAGCCCTCGATCAGCGTCACTGTGGCCGTCTGGCGCCGGGCCGCCGCCGAGATGCCTCCGACCGAGGCGATTATCTGGACGCCCGTTTCTCCCAGCAGGACCTGCAGGGATTCCGTCTTCTGGCGCGAGGCGGTCGCCAGGGTGCGGGCGTTGGCCAGGAGCGCCGCGATGTTGCTGACCGCTGAAAGCGACTCCTGGGCGGCACTGGAGGCCTGCTGCGCGCCGCTTGCGATCTGCTCCATGCTGCGGCGAAGCTCTTCCGCCGCGGAGGCGGCCTCCGACGTGGAGGCGGCGATCTCCGTGCTGGCGGCCGCGATCCGTTCCGCGATCTTCTGCTGCCGTGCATAGGTCCGGGCACGCGCCCGTTGCGGCGTCGCGTGGGGAAGAGGCTGGGCCGCTCCGGCCTGGGGGGTCGCGTTCTCCGCCTGGTCGGCGGGGCGCCGGTTATCGTATGTCGACTTCTTGATCAGCGCCATCGGAGAGCCCCTCGGTCGGCAAGTCTGTTCTGGATCACCGTGCCCTTGACGCGCACCGTGCCGGCAATCCGGTGGCAGGATAGAGTATCGCCCCTCCGCCGCAAGCGCTCATTGTGGAGATATTCCCATTATTATTCAATGTCGTATGAGTCGGTGGACGGCCGGCCCGGCTCAGCGGTGCATGCGCGAGATGGCGTCGGCGAGGCGGATCGGCTCCGGCAGGCGCCATTTCGGCGTGAAGCGGAGCACCAGGTCCACGGCCGTGGGCAGGCTTACCCGATGGCCGATGGAGACGAAAAGCGGATTGGTGCCGTCGCGGGTTCGGAGTGCCACCCCGACGAGTTCCCGCCGGTGGAACATCGGCGAGGAGGAGCCGCGCCGAGGTCCCGGCTCCTCGTAGCGGCCGACCAGCCGCGACTTGGCGACCCCGATGGCCGGCAGTCCCGTCACGACGCCCAGATGGCAGGCGAGTCCGAAACGGCGCGGATGCGCAAGGCCCTGTCCGTCGACGACCAGGAGGTCCGGGGGCTGAGGCAGCAGGCCGATCGCCGCCGCCATGGCCGGGACCTCGCGGAACGACAGGAATCCGGACACGTAGGGGAAGACGGTCGGCCGGGCCAGCAGGACGGACCTCGTCAATTCCAGCGTCTCCGGGTCGAGTTCGGCCACCGCCGCCCAGGTCAGGCCGTCGGAGTCGCTGTAGTGCGCATCGACGGCGGCGATGCGGCGGAGCGGAGGGAAATCGTCGCGGGTCACGACGCGGTGGCACAGGTCCTCCTGCACGACGCGCGCCTCGGCCTCGTCGGTCGGCCAGGGATCGAGCATGGTTTCTTCCATTTCCGATGCAACAGGCGAGGGTCATGGATCGTCCCGGCGCGGCGGTGAGATGCGTATATCCGTGATCATGGCGAGCCCGACCGTCACCGCGTGCCGATCGGGACGTGGCTCGCGGCGAAGGTGAAGGAGAACTCGGACCAGTCGTTGATGACATGCGCACCCGTGGAGACCCAGAGGTTCCGGGTCCAGATATAGGCCAGGGTCAGGACGACGCGGGCGGTTCCGATGACGCCGAAGGACTGGACCCAATGCCAGTCGTAGGTCGGCAGGTGCGCCGCTGCGAAGAGAAGCGAGGAGCTCACGATGGCGACGCCGATCCCGGTTGTGCGGCCCAACCGCAGGTGAGTGGTGGCGAGCCACAGGAAGGCCAGGAACGGCAGGATGGACAGAATTTCCTCCCCGAGCAGTTGCGGGATCGTCGGGATGAGCCGCAGGACGAACGCGGTTCCGGACATCGCGCCCATGCCGGCGACGGCGGGATTGGGCGCCACCGAACCAAGCAGGTAGACGGTCACACCCGCCGCCAGGGAGGCGATGATGGCGAGTATGCCGAACAGGAACATCTGCCCGACCTGCTTGAGGCCGACCGGTCCGAACAGCGCCGTCCAATGCCGCTTGGTCAGATGGGCCAGCGCCAGCAGTGGAATGCCGGCGAACAGCGAGGCCGGGACGAGCGTGGCCGGGAAGGTCTCTGCCGGGATGGTGATCAGGGCCGCGAAGGCCCCGGCCACGCTGAGCATGAGCAGGATCCAGCCTCGGCCCGTGATCGGAACCGGGCGGCCGTCGTAATAAGGGAAGTCGGCGCGGGCGGGCATGGTTCCTCCGATCCGGGGCGCCGTCGGGGCCTCACTCGACGTGGATGGTCAGCGCGTATCTGGCCGTCTCGCCCCGCCGCGCGGCGTTGCGCATCAGGTAGACGTCGATCACGTAATCACCGGTCGACGGCACAACGAAGGAGGCGTCGTTGCCCTGCGTGGAGCCGATGAAAAGCGCCTCGGCGGCGCCCGGCGCGGTGATGTTGAAGTAGTTGCTGGCGTTGCCGGTGTCGAGCTGGACCTTCATCGTCTGCCCGGCCCGGACCTGCGCCGAGTAGCGCACGCTCTGATCGCCCTTGATCGTTTCCCGTATGGTCGTGCCGGATGTGCCCGGCGCGAAGCGCACGATTTCCTCTCGGACATCCTGGGCGAAGGCGGCCGAAGCCATCGCCACGGCGACGGCGACGATGTGGGTTCGGATTATCCGCATGCTCGTCTCCACAGTCGCGAGTCGAAGGGACGGTAATCCATGGTTGGACGGCGGGGCAATGTCCTGTTTTCCGCCTGCCTGCCGCTGAGGACGGATCAGGCGGCGCCGGGGCCGGGAAGGCGGGTCGGGTATCGGATACCCTGAAGATCCCTTGCGTGACCGCCCCGGCTTGCCGCCAGAATAGGCGATGTTTCGACTATCACCCCGGTTCCGGGCCTGACCGCGATGCCGTTCGCCAAGAGTGCGCCACCCCTGGAACAGACCGGCCGGGACATCGCCTTCCTGCTGTTTCCCAAGTTCTCGATGCTGGCGTTCACCTGCGCGGTGGAGCCGCTGAGGGTCGCCAACCAGTTGCTGGGACGGACCTGCTACCGCTGGTCCACCGCTTCGGCGGCAGGTGGTACGGTCATGGCGAGCAACGGCATGACGCTGGTACCGGACCGGCGGCTCGAAGAGGTCGGGACGCCCAACATGCTGATCCTGTGCGCCGGCTTCGATCCTCAGGACTCCTTCAGCGATACCCTGGCCTCTCCGCTTCGCCGCCTCGACCGGCAGGGCACCATCCTGGGCGCCATCGACAGCGGAAGCCTCCTGCTGGCCCGCACCGGCCTGCTCGACGGGCATGCCGCCACCACCCATTGGGAATGCCTGGACAGCCTTGCCGAGCAGTATCCGCAGGTGGAGGTCCAGCCGTCGATCTTCGTCATCGACCGCAGGCGGCTGACCTGCGCCGGCGGCACGGCGGCGCTGGACATGATGCTCCACCTGATCCGCATCGACTGCGGCCATCGAATCGCCGTCGCCGTCTCGGAGCAGTTCATCCATCCCGCCATCCGGGACGCCGGTTCCAGCCAGCGGGCCGACATGCCCCAGCGGCTCGGCGTCTGCCATCCCAGGCTGGCCGCCGCGGTCCGGATCATGGAGCGGAATCTGGAGGAACCCCTGGCGCTCCAGGAACTGGCGGAGCGGGCGGGTCTGTCGCTGCGGCAGATGGAGCGGCTGTTCCACGCGGCGCTCGGCCAGTCTCCGACCAGCTATTATCTTTGGTTGAGAGTCGAGCGGGCACGGTCGCTGGTGCTGTATTCTGGCCATTCCCTGGCGGAGATCGCGGTCGCCTGCGGCTTCGGCAGCTACGAGGGCTTCTCCAGGACATACCGGCGCCATGCCGGGGCCAGCCCCAGCCGGGACAGGGCCTCGGCACGGCTCCAGCCGACTCCCGCCGCCACCACGGTCAGGATGGGGGCCTGAGCAGGCCGGCCGCGACGGCGCGCGCGCCGTCCTCCAGCGCCTGGACGGCGGTCGGCACCAGCCGGCTCCAATGAAGGAAACCGTGGGGGACGCCGTCGTAGACGCGCAGGTCGGCCTGTCCGCCGGCATTCCGCAGGGCGTCGGAAAGGGCGAGGCTGTCGTCCAGCAGGGGATCGAGCGCCGCGGCCCCGACGAAGGCGGGCGGCAGTCCGGCCAGATCGGATGTCAGCAGGTCCAGGGCTTTCCCGCCGGGAGCCGGCTCCGAGCCCAGGTAGCTGGACCGGTAGAATTGCAGTTCGTCGGGGGTGAGCCCGTAGGCCGGGTCGGTGAAGCGCCGGTGGGACTCCGACTCCTCCACCCCGTAGAGCCCGTAATAGAGCAGCAGGAACCTGAGGACGTCCGGCCGACTGTCGCGCAGGCGGAGCGCCGCGGCGAGCGCCAGATGGGCACCGGAGGAGTCGCCGCCGATCCCCAGCCGGCCGGGGTCGATGCCGTGGGCATCCGCACCGTCCGCCAAGGCGACGAGGGCCTGTTCGATCCTGTCGAGCGCCGCCGGGTGCGGGTTTTCGGGGGAGAGCGGGTAATCCACCCCGACGACCACCGCGCCGGACCGGCGGCAGAGCTGCCGCATGATCCGGTCGTGGGAGTCCAGGGAGCCGACGACGAAGCCGCCGCCGTGTAGGAACATCAAAGCCGGCAGGGAAGCTCCGGCCTCGGGACGGTACACCCGGATTCCCACCGGGCCGTCCTCCAGTTCCAGCACCATGTCGGTCACCGAATGCAGGTCGATGACCGGCCGGTTCCACCAGGACCGTTCCGTCTCATAGGCGCTGCGCATCCCCGCGATCCCGTCGCCCGCGGGAGGTGCGCACTCCGCGGCGATGCGCTGCGCTTCGGCGACCCCGGGAGCGAAGCGCTCAGGAGGCAATGCCGAGAGCCGACTTGACGGCGGGCAGGCCGGGCTTTCCGTCGAAGCTGGTGACGCCGGCGAGCCAGGCATCCAGCACCTGTGGGTTGTCACGCATCCACTTCTCGACCGCCTCCGCGGGATCCATCCTGTCGCTCAGGATCATGACCATCATCTCGTTTTCCATCGGGATGGAGAACACCAGCTGCTCCAGGAACGTTCCGAGGTTGGGGCAGGTCTCCGCCAGCCCGGCCCTGGTCAGGGTTCGGACCGTGGCGCTGCCGCGGTTGGGGCCGAAATACTCCTCCCCGCCGTCCAGGTATCCCATCGGCAGCTTCACGTTCATCGGGTGGGGCGCCCAGCCCAGGAACACCGCCCACTCGTCGCGCCGGGCCGCACGTTCGACCGCGGCAAGCATCGCCGCCTCGCTGGATTCGACCAGTTTCCAGTCGCCCAGCCCATAGGCGCCATCATCGATCATCTTCTGGATCTTCGCGTTGGCCGACGATCCCGGCTCGATGCTGTTGATGGTGCGGTCGAACTTTTCCGCATGCTTCGCGAGGTCGGCGAAGGTCTTGACGCCGGCGTCGGCCGCAGCCTTGTTGACCGCCAGCGTCGTGGTGGCGCCTTCGAGGTTGACGGCCGCGACATCGATCTGGCTGCCGTCGATGTATTTCCGTGTCATCTCCTCCTGAGCCGGCATCCAGTTGCCGAGGAAGGCGTCGATGTTCTTGGAGCGAAGTCCTTCGATCGAGACTGCGACCGAGAGATTGACGACCTTCGGCTGATATCCCAGGGCCGACAGGATGACCGAGGCCGTCGTGGTCGTGGACGTGATATCGGTCCAGCCCGGATCGGACATCCTGACCGTCCTGCATTCGTCGGGTTCGGCCGCCGGGGCCGGGACTGGCCACAGCGACACGCCACACAATGCCATACCGGCGGCGGCCATCAGGCGGGCGGTTCTCAGAGTCATGTTCAATCTCCCTGTTCGCGGTTTGGTTAAGGTGGGGGCGGAACCCAGCGGTCCGGCAGGACCGGGCGGCAGGCCCGTCCTGCTTCGGCGAGCGACCGGATGGTGCGGAACACGGCGGGGTCGAACGGGCTCGCGCGCGGGCCGGGCTGCGCCACCGAGAGCAGCACCAGTTCAGTCCGCGCCGCCGGCCGGTCGCATCCGGTCCGATGCATCGCGTGGTGGACCAGCATGCGCTTCGGATCGACACCGGCGATCCAGGTGCGGATCTCCACCTCCTCGCCGCAGGCGATCTCGCCGAGATAGAGGATGCGGGCGTCCACCGTGTAGACGGAGCGCCCGGTCCGGGCCCGGAAATCCCCGTCCATGCCGATGGCGTCCAGCAGCGCGTCGGTCGCATGGCCGAAGATCAGCACATAGTAGGCTTCGCTGAGGTGCCCGTTATAGTCGATCCATTCCGGTACCACGCGGGTGCGGTGGAGGCGCAAGGGGCCTTCGCCGTTCATGGCGCGACGGGATCGGCGGGTTCCGCCCGCCGCTCGTGCCGCACCGGGGCCAGCGCTTCGATCAGGCGGATCAGGCAGTCGTCGCGCCAGCGCTCCAGTTCCTTGACGGTCCTGCCGTCGGCCTGGGCCGCCGTTCCGTCCACCATGCGGTCGCGCAGTTCCCGCGTCAGCTCGGGAGCCACCAGCTTGGTCCAGGGCAGCTTCAGGGCCGGGCCGAACTGGTCCAGCATGTGGGCCATGCCGCCCTGGCCGCCGGCCAGGTGGAAGGTCAGGCAGGTTCCCATGAAAGCGTAGCGCAGGCCGGGGCCGTAGACGATGGCGTCGTCGATGTCCTCGGTGGTGGCGATGCCCTGGTCGACCAGGTGGAGCGCCTCGCGCCACATCGCCTCCTGGAGGCGGTCGGACAGGTAGCCCTCGATCTCCTTGCGGATTCTCAGCGGTCGCATGCCGATGGAGCGATAGAAGGCGGCTGCCCGCTCCACGGTATCGGCAGACGTAAGCTCGCCGGGCACGATCTCGACCAGCGGCAGCAGATAGACAGGGTTGAAGGGGTGGCCGATCACCACCCGCTCGGGACGGCGGCAATCCGCCTGGATCCGCGAGGGGAGCAGGCCGGACGAACTGGAGGCGATGACGATACCGGGGCCGCAGCCCGCGTCGATTTCCGCCAGGAGCCCGCGCTTCAGGTCCTCGCGCTCCGGCGCGTTCTCCTGGATGAAGTCGGCCTCTGCCGCGACCTCCGGGATCGACCCGACGAAGCGCAGCCGGTCCCGGTCGGCGCCTTCCGCGAGACCCGTCCGTTCCAGTGCCGGCCAGGCATTGTCCACCGCTGCCCGGAGGGCGTCTTCGGCTCCCGGGGCCGGGTCGAAGGCGACCACGTCCAGCCCGTGGGCGAGGGCGCGCGCCGCCCAGCCGCTGCCGATGACGCCGCCGCCGACCAGGCCGAGCGTGCGGATGGGGAGGGATTCGGTCATATCGGATCTCTTCCTGTGAAATCGCTTATGGACGGGAAGCGGGGAGGCCGAGGATTTCGCGGGCTTCGGCCGGGCCGGCCACGTGCGAGCCCAGGGCCTCCACGATCGTCACGGCACGTTCGACCAGGCTGCCGTTGCTGGCATGCACGCCCCGGTCCAGGTAGAGGTTGTCCTCCAGCCCGACGCGGATATTGCCGCCGAGCAGGATGGCCTGCGCCGCCATGGGCATCTGCATCCTGCCGATACCGAAACCGGCCCAGACGCTGCCGTCCGGCAGCATGTCGCGGAGCGCCAGCATCATTCTCGGCTCGGGCGGCAGACCCCACGGAATGCCCATGCAGAACTGGAACAGGGGCGGCGCGTCGAGCAGCCCCTCGTCGAGCATTTGCCTGGCGAACCACAGGTTCCCGGTATCGAAGATCTCCAGCTCCGGCTTCACGCCCAGGCGCTGGATGATCGACGCCTGCCGGCGCAGCATGTCGGGAGTCGAGACATAGACCAGCGAGCCGTCGCCGAAGTTCAGCGAGCCGCAGTCCAGCGTGCAGATCTCTGGCAGCAGTTCCGCCACATGGGCCGCCCGTGCCTCGGCCCCGACGAAGTCGGTGCCGGGGCCGAAGCGCACCGGGTCGTCGTCGGGTCCGATCATCAAGTCGCCGCCCATGCCGGCGGTCAGGTTGACGATGACATCGGTTCCGCTGGCCCGGATCCGCTCCATGACTTCCCTGTACAGGGCCGGGTCGCGGCTGGGTTTCCCGGTTCCAGGATCGCGGACATGGATATGGGCGACCGCGGCGCCTGCCGATGCGGCCTCGATCGCGGCGGCCGCGATCTGCTCCGGGGTGACCGGGATGGCGGGATGTTTGCCGACCGTGTCACCGGCACCGGTGACGGCGCAGGTGATGACGACCCGGCGGTTGATCTCTGTCGAATTGGCCATGGCGGGTACCGCTGCTCGGCGTTGCTGAAGCTCCGGACCGGGGAAACGGTTCCGGCCCGGAGCTTCAGTCTGCGGAATAGGCGATGGTTCGCTTGACCGGAACCGTCATGCGCCTGACCGCAGGCGACATGACGGATGGAAAACGCCGTCGGCCGGCTTCAGGTCATCCGGCTTTGGGGTCAGCCGACGATGACGCCGAGCAGCAGGACCATGGCGAAGCCGACCAGCGACACGATGGTCACCGCGACGGTCCAGGACTGGAGGGTTTCCTTCTCCGTCAGGCCGAAGAAGCGGTTGACCAGCCAGAAGCCGCTGTCGTTGACATGGCTGAGGATCGTGCCCCCCGCCGCGATGGCGATGGTGGCAAGCGCGAGCTGCGGTCCCTCGACGTTGTTCTGCTGCAGGATCGGCCCGACCAGGCCGGCCGCCGTCACCATGGCGACCGTCGCGGAACCCTGGGCGACCCGGATCAGCGCGGACACCACGAAGGCCAGGACCAGGAAGGGCAGGCCGGACGCCGACATCATGTCGCCGAGCACCTGGCCGACGCCGCTGTCGATCAGGACCTGCTTGAACACGCCGCCGGCTCCCGTCACGAGGATGATGATGCCGGCCGGCTCCAGCGCCTTGTTGACGATGTCCTGGATCTCCTCCTTGTCGTAGCCGCGGCGGGAGCCGAGAAGAACCATCGCCAGCAGCGTCGCGATGAGCAGCGCCGAATAAGGATGGCCGATGAAGCCCAGGAACGAGCGCACGGCGTTCCCTTCCTCCAGCAGGATGGCCGACGTGGTGCTTACCAGGATCAGGAGCAGCGGCGTCAGGATGATCGACAGCACCTCGCCGAAGCTGGGAAGCTCGCGGCTTTCGTCGATATCCTTCAGGATGACGTAGTCGGGCACGCCCTTGGTGATCCGTTTGGAGATGTAGCTGCCCCAGATCGGCCCGGCCAGGACCATGGCGGGCAGGCCGCAGATGGTGCCGAACAGGATCACCCATCCCAGGTCGGCGCCCAGCAGGTCCGCCACCGCGATCGGGCCCGGCGTCGGCGGGATGAAGGCATGGGTCACGGCACCGCCGGCCACCAGCGGAATGCCGTAGTAGAGCAGGGGCTTGCCGCTGTCCCGGGCCAGCCTGTATAGGATCGGCACGAGGATGACGATCGCCACGTCCAGGAACACCGGGATCGAGACGATGAAGCCGGTCAGGCCGAGCGCCCATTGGACCTTGTCGTCGCCGAAGCGCTGCACCAGGGTACGGGCCAGCCTTTCGGCGCCGCCGGACACTTCGAGCATCTGGCCGAACATGGCGCCCAGACCGACCACCACCGCGACGAAGCCGAGCGTGCCGCCCATGCCCCGTTCGACCGACTTGATCACGTCACCGAGCGGCATTCCGGCCGCGACGCCGACCAGAAGGCTGACCAGCAGCAGCGTGACGAACGCGTGGAGCCGCACCTTGATGACGAGGTACAGCAGGGCGGAAATGCCCGCCATGGCGACCAGGATCAGATAAGTTCCCGACATCCCGTCACCTTCGCCGAAGCAGGCGACGGGTATCCGAATGACAGTTCACAGGCATTGTCTCTCCTCCCCTGGTTGGCCCTTTGGACTAGGACGCGGCTGGACAACGCCGGAAGGAGCGGTGGGTTCCATGCTCGACGGAGGGCCGTCCGGTCAGCCGGTGGGCGGATGAAGGCGGCGATCTCCCCGACTTTTCAGCGTGTGCGGGTCCCGGCGCCTCCCGCCACCGGCGGGCGGCAGCGCAGGCAAGCGCGATAGCCTGCCGCTTCCGCTTCGGCGCCGTTGGCGAAGAACTCGATGTTCTCCCGCTTCGGCAGGCGAGCCGGACAGGAAGGGCGGCAGAACACGCCCGTCGTCCTCACGGCATAGACGAAGGCGCCGTCGGCGGACTTGTCGCGCGCGAGCAGTTTCGTCCACCGCGGGTCGGCTTCGGGAATGGACATGCTGATCTCCTTTTCCGGACCGGAACGACAAGCACCGGGAGCCGGCGATGCGGAAGTGACTGCGCCAGGTTTATGCCAAGTCTGCGCCGGCCGCATTCCGATCCTTGCGCCGGAATTCACACCATGCCGCCGCCCCTTCGCGGATCTGCGCAAAGTTCCGGAAATGTCGAAATCCAGTTTGCGTAAATCATATACCCATGCTTTCGCAGTCCTACGCGCAATCGCCTATTTTCAATGCAAATAGGTACTCACAAGGGGCACGGTCATCAGCCTCCAATGATGGAGTTGACGATTTGTGTTCGCCTGGAACACCGTACTGCAATGTTTGATTTGTATATTTGATCGGTCGCCTGGCTTGGGCCGACGTGGGGATCCAAGGCCACATCAACAAGAAACAGATGGGAGCCGACGATGCGGAAAGTTGGAACGAACGGTCCGGACACGCTGGTCGGGACGCCCGACGGGGATGCCCTCGACGGGCTGGCAGGCGACGATACCATCAAGGGGCTGGGCGGGTCGGACCGACTGAGCGGGGGAAGCGGCAGGGACCAGATACGGGGAGGCCCCGGAAACGACTACATCCTGGCGGGCGGCGGCAACGACTCGGTGTTCGGTGACTCGGGCGACGACACGGTCAGGGCGGGAGCCGGCAACGACGCCGTCCGGGGAGGGGCCGGGCGCGACAGCCTTTACGGGGAAAGCGGGGCCGACAGGCTCTTCGGCGGGTCCGGCAACGACTATCTCGACGGCGGCACCGGTGCCGACAGGCTTTACGGCGGCGATGGGAACGACACCCTGGTATGGAAGATCGGACCGATCGAGCTGCGGGACCAGGTCGTTACCGGTCCCGTGCTGGATGGCGGCGGCGGCCGGGACACGCTGCGCATCGACAGCGAAGTGTTCTATTACGTCGATGATTTCGACGGGGGCTGGGATGGCCCGTTTCCCGGCGAGGTCGGCATCCTCGCCGAAGGGGGCACCTTGAGCCTGCTTGTCGGCAATTCCACGCCGGAGGATCCGCCGAGCATCTTCGCCCCGGTCGACGGCATCGAGCGGTTCGAAGTCTCCAGCCTGGGTCCGGTGGTGATCGAGACGCGGGGCGAGGAACGGATCGACTACACCGTCCTCGCGACCCGGAACGACGATTTCCTGGTGGCCGGGGCCGGCGACCAGGTGCTGTACGGCAAGGGCGGCGACGACGTGCTGAGCGGCGGCGACGGCAACGACGAGCTGTATGGCGGTGCCGGCAAGGACCTGATCAGCGGGGGCGCCGGCGTGGACTGGATGGTCGGCGGGTCCGGCGAAGACGTGTTCAGCGATTACCTGCCCGACATGTTCGGGGAGACCATCACCGGGTTCCAGGGGGCCGGCGGGGAGGGCGGAGACACGCTCGAACTGCTGCTGCCGGCCACCCCGGACAGGATCAAGGTCACGGAAGGCGCGGATTTCACGACCTTCGACTTCCTGGACGACGACACGGACGCGGTGCTGACGGTCGACGTGGCCGGCCTGTTAAGAGATGTGGATTATTTCTTCCTCTGACGCGGAAGTCCCCGGGAACCGGCCGGGCGCTATTCGCGCCCGGTCGTGATCCGCACCCCGGGGAAGGAAACCTCGACGGTCTCGGCGTAACGCTTCCCGTTGACCTCGTCGTGCCGCATGAAGTCGGGCGGTTCGATCCTGACGGCGAGGTCGTAGGTGCCGTCGCCGGGTACCTTGATGTTGGCACCGTAGTGATACAGGCCCGGATGCCAGACGAACGGCATCCGGATCGGTCCCACCACTTCGCCGCTGTCCTTGGTCAAGGTCGCCTGGATCGTCAGGTAGGGGATGAATCGTCCGTCGCCCGCGTCGGAAACGGAGACTTCCAGGTGGCAGTTCTCCTCCCCGGGCTCCATCCATTCCAGCTTGCCCTCGCCGCGCAGGTGGTACATGCCCTCCGCGCGCTCCTGGGCGAAGCCGACGATATAGTCGCCGGCCTGCTGGGTGCCGCCGGTATCGGCGACCTCGGTCGCCATGACCTTCAGGCCTTCCTGGTACGCAGCGCCCTCGCGCCGGGCGATGGCGAGCTGCTTGGCATTGGCCTCGTCGCTGGGACGTTCGCGGTGAGGATTGGCTGTCATCTGGCTTCGATCTCCTGTGCCGGGTCGTCGTGCGGGGCCGTCTCGGGGCGGCATGTCCTTCCTTGAACACCCGAACCGGCCGCGAGGTGCATTCGCGTGCGATTTCGAATCTTCCGGGCAGGCGGGATACCACGATCGAAGTCGCGCATGGAGGTACGGGTCCGTTGTTGGAGAGCAGGTGGGCGCGTCACGTCCACCCATTCCAACAGTCGTAGAAGCAAGGCCATGGATCCGAAAGACACCACCAGCTCGCCGTCCCGCCGCGCCGTTCTCGGAGGAATGAGCGCCGGGATGGTTGCGGCAGCCACCTTGCCGGGAACGTCCCCGGCGTCCGCCCAGCAGGCGGGGGGCGCCGCCGCGGTTCCGCCCCAGGCAGCCAAGCAGAACCCGCTGGCCCAATATCCGAAGCCGCCCTTTCCGCGGCAGCAGCAGGAGCCGCCGGGCCTCGCCTCGAAGATGGAACCGCGGCCCGACCATGGCGAGACGAGCTACCGGGGCGCCGGCAAGCTGATCGGCCGCAAGGCGCTGATCACCGGCGGGGACAGCGGCATCGGCCGCGCCGCCGCGATCGCCTTCGCCCGCGAGGGGGCCGACGTCGCGATCAACTATCTGCCGGTGGAGGAGCCCGACGCCCGCGAAGTCGTCCAGCTGATCGAGGCGGAAGGCCGTAAGGCCGTCGCGATCCCGGGCGATATCCGGGACGAGGGCTTCTGCAACCAGCTCGTCGCCAGGGCGGTCGAGGGCCTCGGCGGGCTGGACATCCTGGTGAACAACGCGGCCAAGCAGGCGTCGCAGCAGTCGATCCTGGACATCACCACAGAGCAGTTCGACGCGACGTTCAAGACCAACGTCTACGCGATGTTCTGGATCACCAAGGCGGCCCTGCCGCACCTGGCCGAAGGGGCGACGATCATCAACACGTCGTCGATCCAGGCGTACGAACCCTCGGCGAACCTGCTCGACTATGCGCAGACCAAGGCCTGCATCGTCTCCTTCACGAAGTCCATGGCGAAGCAACTCGCCCAGAAGGGGATCCGGGTGAACGCGGTGGCTCCCGGTCCGTTCTGGACGCCGCTCCAGCCGAGCGGCGGGCAGCCTCCCGAGAAGATCACGAGCTTCGGCGAGGGGGTGCCCTTCGGCCGGCCCGGACAGCCGGCCGAGGTGGCGCCGACCTATGTCCTGCTCGCCTCCCAGGAGTCGAGCTACGTCACCGGGGAGGTCTATGGCATAACCGGCGGAAACCCGACTCCGTAGCAAGAGATTTGCTCACTCGTTCACCTGGATTCCTTGTCCCGTTGAGTTACGCGCAAAGTGTGTGATACATTTATATCACTCACTTTGCGCGTACTAGTGCTCGAATCGATTTAGTTTAGAGCCTTACTGTCATGTTATGGTTTTGCGCCTCGATTTGATAATTAAAAATGGTGGCTTATGAGCGATTTTTACAACTATCAGATGCTTTATCGGCATTAACATTGTGGGGATATTATGATCGATCATCATAGGAAATCTGCATCTACCACCGCGCTGGAATTGGAATTTCCACGAATCAATGATCTTATATACACGATTAACAACGTGGAAATTGAATTTTGTTACTTCAAGAAATTTCAGGAAACTATCAATTCGAATCCTGACAAAAAGAATTACATGCTTAGGCATGAGTCATATCTTCAGCGATTAGATAATGAATCATGGACAGAATTGCAGAAAGAATTAGCGAGACGTGCGCTTAAAAGAGACGAAAAAAGGGGTTGGCAAGCCTTGTTTGATACGTGGAACGAGTGATTGCTCACGGGGTTGGCGAAAAGGGTTGCGCTGCGGCTTGGAATATGAGTCAAGGATGGGATGGAGAAACCGCCGCGTTACCGTCTGAGTGAGGCTGAGAAGGACGCCCTGCTGGTCGAGCAGGCGGCGCTGATCGAGCGTCTGGCGGCGCGGGTTGCCGAACTGGAAGCGCTGATCGGGAAGCCGCGGAAGACGTCGGCCAATTCGCACATTCCGCCGTCGCAGGACGGCCCCGGCGGTGCGTCGCGTACGGCGGACGCCAAGCGCCGGCGCAAGCCGCGGCCGTCGCGCCCCGGAGTATCGCGCCCGCTGGCCGACGATCCGGACCGGACCGAGCGCCGCCTGGTCGAGGGCTGCCCGCATTGCGGGACGGCGGTGCCCGAGAGCGCCCAGCGGTGCCGGCACCGCTACGACCACATCGACCTTCCGGTGATCCGCCCGGTGGTGACGCGGGTCGAGCTGTTCGGCGGCCGGTGCGGCGATTGCGGGCGGCGCTACCGGGCCGCCCCGCCCGCCGCCATGCCGCCGGGCACCCCGTTCGGACCGGGCATCCGGGCACTGCTGGCCTATCTGCACCACAGCCATCATGTCGGCTTCGAGCGGCTGTCGCGGATGCTGGAGGAGTTGTTCGGACTGACGATCTCAGAGGGCGCCATCGCCAATGCGTTGCGCCGCATGGGCACGGCGTTCGACACGGCCTGCGCGGCGATCAAGGCCAAACTCCTGGGGGCTTCCGTCATCGCCTCGGACGAGACCACGACGCGGGTCAACGGCGTGATCCACTGGCAATGGGTGTTCCATTCCGGGCAAGCCGTGCTGCACACCATCGCCCCCAGCCGCGCCCGGGCGGTGGCCGCCGGGATCCTGGGCGGGCATCGGCCCGAGGTCTGGATCTCCGACCGCTACGCCGGGCAGCAGGAACTGGGACGGGTCCACCAGGTCTGCCTGGCCCACGTTCTCAGGGACGTGCAGTACGCCATCGACTGCGGCGACACCATGGTCGCACCCAGGATCCGCGATCACCTGCTCTGGGCCATCCGCGTCGGCAAACGAAGACCGGGCCTGAAGGACAGCACGCTTGCCGCCTACGCCGCAAAGGCCGAGCGCGGCCTCGATGCCCTGGTCGGTACCCCCGCCGCCCATCCGGCCGGACGCGAGTTGCAGCGGCTGGTCAAGGCATGGCGCGGCAAGTTCTTCGTCTTCCTCGCCGACCGCCGCGTGCCGCCGACCAACAACGCCAGCGAGCAGGAAATTCGCCCGTCCGTGGTCTTCCGCAAGGTCACCAACGGCTTCCGATCCGACTGGGGACCCGGCATCCACGCCGGGTATCGATCCGTGACAGGAACGGCGCGTCGGCAAGGTCAATCCGCCTGGACCGCCGTACGCCACCTCGTCGGTGGAACCTTCGCCGTCACCTGACGGCTCGCGATCCGCCAACCCCGTGAGCAATTACTGGAACGAGGCAATCGCGTATGGGTATTTGTCTGATATCGGATGTCAAAACATCAAGTTTATACCTCGATCGAGAGAGAATGGCCACAAGACTCCAGATATTATGGGTTATTTAGACGGACAGGAGATTATATGTGAGGCGAAGAGGGTTAATAGATCGGATGCTGAAATAAAGAGGCGTCAAGATTTTTCCGTTGGCAGTGGGTATCCAAATGTCAGTGCAGAACTGCTGGCAAAAATTAGAAATATATGTAAATGTGCTGGGTCTCAAATCAGCAGTTATGCTAAAGGTCGAATTGTTCATCGACTTGTGTTTCTCGGAATTGAATTTGATGATTCTGTTGGCGATGAAGCTGAACAGCATGCTCAACAAATCGAGACGTATCTACAACAATGCGATTTCGGTGATTTGAATATTGTATTTCGAGTCGATACTCTGATGTACTCTGAAGTAATTAGAGTAAAATCAGCGATATCGAAAACGATTTCTGATGAAGTATCCTGTGGGCCGTAAACCGGAGAGAGCTACGCGGCAGTCGATATCAATACGTCTGCATTTCGGCTGCGCGCCTCCCAGGTGTCGAGCTTCGTCACCGGCGAGGTGTACGGCGTGACCGGTAGAAACCCGACCCCGTAGGCCCATCCTGCGTCAGTCCTGGCCGGTGCGGACCACGACCAGCATGTCGGTACCGGATTCCGGCGCCCATATCTCGCCGCTCCGGCCCAGGATCTGGCGGACATTGGCTTCCGGCCGGGGGTGCCGCTGGACGTCGAACCGTTCGGTTTCCGGGTCGAACCGCACCAGGGCGTTGCCGCCGAAGTCGCTGAGCCAGACCTTGTCGTCCTCGTCGACATAGACGGCATAGGCCAGCGGATCGTCGCCGGGCAGCTTCCAGCTCTTCCAGGTCCGGGCGGCGGGGTCGTAGACGCTGACCTGGCCGCTGTTCCATTCGCTGACCCAGATATGCCCTTTGCTGTCGGACCAGACCCGCCGGGCGCCCTGGTCCTCGGTCGGCGGCTCGATCACCGTCGCCTTGCCGGTCTCGGTGTCGATGCGCGCGATATGGCTGCCGGCGAGCGAGGCGTAGTAGATGCCGCCGTCCGGCGTCGCCGTGATGCCGTAGGGGCCGCGGCCCTCTGGCGCCTGGAACACCTCCATCTCGCGCGTCGCCGGGTTCAGGCGCCCATAAATGCCGTTCTGGCCGGTGAACCAGAGCACGCCTTTGCCGTCGAACGCGGCGGTGTTCAGGTTGGCGTTCTCCGCATCGGCGGGCAGGGGAAAGCGCGTCACCTCGCGGGTGGCGGGATCGACCCTGACGATCGCGTTGAGCCCGCCGTCGGTGATCCAGGGCGCACCGTCCGGCCCTACGATGACCCCATGCGGCGCAGAGCCGTCGCCCAGCGGGATCTGCTCCACCTCGCCGGTCGCGGGGTCGAGCCGGCCCAGGGCGCCGTGCCGCTGCGCGGTGTACCAGACCGCACCGTCCGGAGCGGGAGCCACGTCGTGCGGGCGGGAGCCCGACGGAACCTGGTATTCCTGCATGGAAAGTTCGGCGAAGGCGGGTCCGACGCCCATGAGCATCAACAGGGCGGTACCGGCAATGAATGTCTTCCGCATGGAAAGTTCCTTTCTCCGACAGGCCTGTTCCTGTCAGATAGGCGGATCTCCAATCATCGCCCTCCCCCAAAGGGCATATGCTTAAGACTATGTGTCAATTTCCCGCAAAACATGCGAAAAAAAGGCCGTCCTTGTGGACGGCCTGAAGTTTAGGGAGGAAACGCCCAAGAAGGCGTATGCGGCATCGCTGCCGCACTGCAAAAACATGCCGAGGCGGATTTGGTTCATTGAAAAATGAAGCACGGCAATCTTTTTTCCGCGCTTTTTTTTATGCCTGGGTTTCGCCGGGATCAGGTCCGCTTCGCTCCTCCACCGATCGCGATGACGCTGACGATGATGATCCCGGTCGCGACGAGTCGGACTCCCGCGCTCAAGCCGAAGGTGTTCAGCATCGTCACGATCAGGAAAAGCAGCAGCGCCGCTCCCCAGATTCCCAGCGGTTCGGCGCGCCCGCCGGCTACGCTGGTGCCGCCGATCACCGTGACGGCGATGGAGGCGAGCAGGTATTCCTCCCCCATGTTCAGCGACGACCCGCCGGAGAACCCGGCCAGCAGGGCGCCGCACAACCCGGCCAGGACGGCGGACGCGACGGAGGTCGTCAGCCGGGTCCGCGCGACCGGCGTGCCGGCCAGCCGTGCCGCCCGCGGGTTCTGGCCCAGCGCGAGCAGCGTGCGGCCGTAGACGGTGCGCGACAGCACCAGCAGCACCAGGGCGGTCAGCACCGCCGCGACCAGAGCCAGGTTGGGGATGCCCAGGGTGCGGCCGGTGCAGAAATCGGCGAACAGGGGCGGCGGCTTGATCTTCAGTCCGCGGCCATAGGCGATCGCGACGGACTGGACGATCAGCGAGCTGGACAGCGTCGCGATGATCGGCGGGATTCGCAGCAGCCGGATCAGCAGGTAGTTCGCGACGCCCAGCAGCATGGCGGCGCCGAGCGCCGCCGCGAGACCGGCGGCGATCATGGCGTCGTCGCCGTCCATCACCTTCATGGCGATGGCGCCGGACAGCGAGATCGCGGCCGGGATCGACAGGTCGACGTTGCCGGGACCCGACGTGATCACCAGCATCTGGCCCAGCCCGACGATCACGAACAATGCCGAAAAGGTCACCGCCGCCGCGGCGATCTCGGCGGCGCCCCGTCCGCCGGAATAGACCAGGGTCACCGCCAGGATCGCCGCCGCGGCCGCCAGCGGCCAGACCCAGACCGGCACCGCCATCCGCCGTTTCGGCGACAGGGCGGTCATGACCGTTCCTCCGCCCGGTTCAGCACGGCGCGCAGCGCCAGCACGACGATGAGGATCGCCCCCTGGGCGCCGATCTGCCAGTCCGGCGGGATATGCATGAAGGTCAGGAACGATCCGGCCAGCGTCAGGGTCATGGCGCCCAGCACGGCGCCGACCGCGTTGACCCGGCCGCCGGTGAACTCGCCGCCTCCCAGGATCACCCCGGCGATCGAGATCAGCGTATAGCGCAGGGCCATGTTGGCGTCGCCGGAAGTGGTCAGCCCCACAAGGGCGAGGCCCGACAGGGCGCCCAGCCCGCCGGCGATCAGGTAGAGCGTCACCCGCGCCCGCAGCAGCGACCATCCCGCGTTCGCCAGCGCCTTGGGATTGCCGCCGGCTCCGCGCAGGATCGTCCCGAAGGAGGACCGCATCAGCAGATGGAGGGCGATACCCAGCACCGCCGCGTAGAGGATCGGCAGCGGCACGAAGTCGGGCTTCCACTTCATGATGGCGGTCAGGTACTCCGGCGCGCGGCCCCCCGGCGTCGGCAGGATCAGGACGGCGAGGCCGGTCCAGATGAAGGACAGCCCCAGGGTCACCACGATGGAGGGCAGGTTGCGCCAGTGGATCAGCGCGCCGACCAGCCCGTAGGCCGCGACGGCGGCGGCCAGGGCCAGCACCCCCAGCAGCGGCGTCTGGTTGAGCAGGGTCGCCGCGATGCAGGCGCACAGGCCGACGAAGCTGCCGATCGACAGGTCCAGGTCGCCGACCGTGATGATGCAGAGCTGGGCCAGCGTCGCCAGGATCACCGGGACGGCCAGGTTGAGCAGCAGCGTCAGGCCGATATAGCTCATGGCGCGCGGCTGCTGGGAGAAGATCACCGTCAGCATCAGCGCCAGCGCGATCGCGGGGAGCAGGGCGCGGAGCAGCCTGACCGGATCGATCCGGGCGCCGCTACGGGAACCGGGAACGGTCAGGGCGCTCACGCGGCGTCCTCCCCCTCGGCGTAGGAGGCGCGCAGGATCGAGGCTTCGGTCATCCGGTCACGCGGCAGGTGGGCGACGATCCGGCCCTGGTGGAAGACATAGACGCGGTCGCACTGGAACAGCTCCTCCATTTCAGTCGAGTACCAGAGGAAGGTCCGGCCGCGCTCGGCCTCCGCCCGGATGAAGCGGTAGACCTCCGACTTGGTCGAGATGTCGACGCCGCGCATGGGATCGTCCATCAGAATGATCCCGGCGTCCGACGCCAGCGCGCGGGCGAACAGCGCCTTCTGCTGGTTTCCGCCGGACAGCGACAGGATGCCCAGGTCCAGGTCGGGCGTCCGGATGCCGATCCGGTCGCGCCAGGTCCGGGCCAGGGCCGCTTCGCGCGCCGGGTCGATCAGCCCGGCCCGGCGCAGGTTCGCCAGCGAGCGGACGGAGATGTTTCGGGCGATCGACCAGAGCGGGAACACGCCGTCGGATTGCCGGTCGCCCGGCACCAGGGCCACGGGGCTTTCCACCACGGTCGAAGCGTCCCGCCGCCCCCAGGCGTCGAACAGGCGGAGCAGCATGGCCGTCTGCCCGTGCCCCGCCAGTCCGGCAAGACCCACGATGTCGCCCCTGTCGGCCATCAGGTCGATTCCGGTGGGGACGGCCGACCTGGCCAGCACGGCGCGCGGCCGGCCGGCCGCCCCCTGCGGGCGCGCGGTCCCCGGCCCGCCGGGTTGATGTTCCTCAGCACCCATGCTCTCGACGATGGCCTTGCGGCTGAGGCCGGAGGCGGGACGGTCGAGCACGACCAGGCCTTCCCGCATCACGACCACCCGCTCGGCGGCGACCAGTATCTCCGGCAGGATGTGGGAGATGAAGACGGTGGCGACGTCCCGCTGGGCGGCATGGCGCAGGAAGGACAGCAGCTGTTCCGCCGCCGTGGCGTCCAGCGACGAGGTCGGCTCGTCCAGGATCACCAGCCGCAGCGGCGTGTCGGTGACCGTGAAGGCCCGCGCGATCTCCACCATCTGCCGGCGGCCCAGGCTCAGGTCGGCGACGGTCGTCCCCGGATCGACGCCATGGCCGGGAAAGATCGCGTCGAGCCGGTCCAGGACCAGCCGGGCCGCCCGCCGGCGCCAACCCCAGCCGCGGAGCTTCGGGTGAAGTACCCGGACATTCTCGGCGACGGTCAGGTTGGGGCAGAGGGAAAGCTCCTGGAAGACGCAGCGCACGCCCATCCCGTGGGCGACGGCGGTGCCATAGTCGGCGATTTCCCGCCCGTCGGCGCCGACGGTGCCCGTATCGGGCCGCAGCACCCCGGCCAGGACATGCATCAGCGTCGATTTGCCGGCCCCGTTGTGGCCCACCAGCCCCAGGCGCTCGCCCCGCGCGATGGCGAGGCTTACCCCCGCCAGCGCGCGGACGGCGCCGAAGCTCTTGCGGACGTCGTCGAGCCGCAGGGCCGCTTCGGTGCCGGTCGTCATCAGCGTGTCCAAGACTTGCGGCCCGAGCCTATTTCGCGCCAGAGATCACCGCCTGCGCGTCGGTCAGCGTGTATTCAACGTTGGTGACGCCGCCCTTCTCGGTCTGGGCCAGACGCTCGTCCAGGGTGTCCTGCTCGACCGACAGGAAGGGCACGATCAGGTCCTTGGGAACCTCCTTCCCGTCGAGGATCTGCTGGGCGACCCAGAAGGCGAGGGTGCCGACGCCGGGCGCGATCGATACCGACATGGTCTCGTAGCCCGTCGCTTCCTTCTGGTCCTTCCACCACAGCAGCTCGTCGTGCCGGTTGCCCATGATGATGGTCGGGACCTCGCGGCCGGCGCCCTTGAAGGCCTGGGCCGCCCCGTAGCCGTCGCCGCCCTGGGTCACCACGGCCTTGATCTCCGGCAGGGTGGGCAGGACGCCCGCCACGGCTTTCTGCGCCACTTCCTGGGCCCAGTCGCCATGGACCGAGGAGACGATCTTGAACTGCGGGTGCTTCTTGACGCCGTCCTCGATGCCCTTGTGGATCTCGTCGTCGACGAAAACCCCGGCCAGGCCGCGGATCTCCAGCAGGTTGCCGCCCTCCGGGAAGCGCTTGGCCAGGTAATCGACCTGGATCTCGCCCATCTTCCGGAAATCGACGGCGACCCGCCAGGCGCACGGCTCGGTCACGATGCCGTCGAACGAGACGACCGTCACGCCCGCGTCGCAGGCCTCCTTCACCGCGCCGTTCAGCGCGGTGGGCGAGGCGGCGTTGACCACGATGGCGTCGTACCCCTGAAGGATGAGGTTCTGGATCTGCGCCGCCTGCTCGGTCGCCTGGTTCTCCGCCGTGGTGAAGGCGGCCGCATCGGCCACGACCCCGTCGGCGACCGCCTTGGAGGTCACGGTCGCCCAGCTCTTCAGCATGGCCTGCCGCCAGGAATTGCCGGCGTAATTGTTCGAAAGCGCGATTTTCTTCGATGACGTCTCGGCCAAAGCCGGCCCGGTCAGGCAGGTGGCGGACAGGCAGGATGCCGCGACCACCGCGGCGAGTGCGATCCTGGTCTTCATCAACGTTTCCTCCAAGGCTGTTCTTCTTGCCGACAGCTTAATGCCGACCTGTTCGCCAGGCCCGCGACATGTGCTTGATTTAATTAATTTGCGTGTCGAACTAACGCTAAGCCGAAATACCGCCAGCGTCAAGCCGGCCCCGGCGGTGTCCGGTCGGCTTACGCCGGATGGTTTCCGGAAGGGAGCTCCAGGGAAAATCACGCCCGCCGCATGGCGTCATGAACAGCGGCATGTCGATCATGGATTTGCATCGACTTGGGGCAGGTCGTCAAAGGCCTCGTTTTGCCGGCCGCTGTGTTCCCTGGCGGATATTACAAGAACAACTCATCAAAACATTCTCGCGTCCCGCATGCCACCTGGGCCGAGACAGGGGCGCCTACGGCTGCTAGCATGCCGGTCCCGCCGAACAGTCAATTTACCGAAAGAATGGGAGGATAGAACATGCCAGTTGATGTGAAATACACCGCCGAGGCGACCGCTACCGGCGGCCGGGACGGCCGGGCCGCGACGACGGATGGCACGTTCGAAGTCAAGCTTGCGACGCCGAAGGAACTGGGCGGCGCCGGAGGCGAGGGCAACAACCCCGAGCAGCTGTTCGCCGCCGGCTACGCCGCCTGCTTCATCGGCGCCATGAAGGTGGTGGCCGGCCAGGAGAAGGTGAAGATGCCAACGGACACCTCGGTGACCGCGTCGGTCGGCATCGGCCCGCGGTCGGAAGGCGGCTTCGGGCTCGCCGTGGCGCTGCGGGTATCCCTGCCGGGTCTCGACCATGCCCAGGCCGAGACGATCGTGGAGAAGGCCCACCAGGTGTGCCCCTACTCGAACGCGACGCGCGGCAACATCGACGTGAAGACCACCGTCGTCTGACGGAACGGGGCCGGGCGCATCCGTGCGCCCGGCTGGTTCCCGGTTCACCGGCCCGGCGTTTTGGCCGGGACGATCCCTCAGGACTCCTCCGGCTCCGGGCGGCGCTTGATGCCGTACAGTTCAAGCCGGTGCCCGATCAGGCGGTAGTTCAGGTCCTGGGCGATCTTCTTCTTCAGCTCCTCGATCTCCTCGTTCACGAACTCGATCACCTCGCCGGTCTGGATGTCGATCAGGTGATGGTGATGGCGCTCGCACGCCTCCTCGAAGCGGGCGCGTCCGTCGCCGAAATCCAGCCGCTCGATGATGCTGGCTTCCTCAAGGAGCCGGAGCGACCGGTAGACGGTGGCGATGCTGATGTTCGGGTCGATCCGCATCGCCCGGAGATGGACCTGCTCCACGTCGGGATGGTCGGTGGCTTCCGACAGCACGCGGGCGACGACCCGGCGCTGGTCGGTCATCTTCAATCCTTTTTCGATGCAGAGCTGCTCGATATGGGACGTCATCGTCTCGTCTCTCCGGAATTCAGGGATGGGCATCCGACCGCAACGCCCGGACCAGCGAACTGGCCCCGCTGCTGCGCAGGAGGAGGAAGGGCTTGTCCAGCCGCTGGCACAGGCGCTTGACCCGGAGGCAGGCGGCATGGCTGACGCAGTCCAGCGGGCAGAACACCATGTCCGCCTGGGTCACGAGGTTCTCCAGGATCCTGGGCGCCTGCTCCAGCCCGCCGTCGTGGTGCAGCAGGCGGCCCTGCCGCCGCTCGACCGCGGAGCGGATATGGGGAACCAGGGCCTGCCGTCCGCCGACATAGAGCACGCATTGGCCCGCGACGTTGATCGTGGCCGGCGTGTCGGCGGGCTGGGCGGCGGGGGCGGGGGCCTGCTGAGGCGTTTCCGCGTCGTCCAGCAGCTCCAGCCGGGCGATCCGGGCCTCGGCCGCGCGGCGGCGTTCCCGCTCGGCCGAAAGGCGCTGCTCCGCCCGGGCCAGGCGCGACTTCAGGGTCAGTGTTTCACGCGCGTCCGGCGAGGCCGGCTGCGCCGGGGCGTTGCAGCGCGCCCGAAGCAATTCCGCCTCCAGGTCGCGGATCTGCTTCTCCTTCGAGCGTTCCAGCTCCAGCTTCGCCGCCTGGGCGGCGTCCCGCTGCCGCGTCAGCTCGACGATCTGCTTCTCGGCCGCCGCGACGCGCTGGATGGCGTTGCGGTTGTAGCTGCCCAGGACGTGGGAGAGCATGTGGACCTGCCCGTAGGCGGTCGTCACCAGTTCCTGCGGCACGGCCCGAAGGCTCATGACGGCCCAGTAGGCGCCCGCCACCCGGCCGCTGTCGAACGCCTTGTTCCACAGCGCCTCGATCTGGCCGGCATCGCCGCCGGCGGCGGAGAACCGGCGGATATCGACCGCGTGCCTGTCGTCCAGCATCTTGTGCAGCAGGCGTCCCAGCTTGCCGTTCGACCCGGCTTCCCGGACGAAGTAGCTGTGGATGCAATAATCCGTCGCGTCGTCGGAAACCCGCATGCCGCCCTTGCGGGTAAGCTTGCGCAGGTCGTCCATCGACAGGCAGGTGCCGACGATCGAACAGTGCAGGTGTTGGGCGATATCCCAGAGCTTGCGCCGGCCCTTGGCCGCGTCAGGCAGTTCCACCGGTCCAGCTTCGCACTGCTCGCACATGTGTCCTCGCATCAATCGATCCCGGAAGCCCGGTCATGATACAGCTTCACAGTGCGGATGCAAATCATTCTCACTTGCTAAGCAGGGGAGGCCTTAAGCCCTGTTCCAGGTGATCTCCGCCGGCTCCTTCCACATGAAGCGTTCCAGGTGGCTCTTGACCACTTCCTCGACGGTGTTCCGTTGGTCCTCGCTGCCGGCCTCGACCCGCAGCGTCAGGAACTCGGGCCCTGCTTCCAGCAGGCACGTGCCCGCCTCGAACTGGATCCGGCCGCTGCCATTCTCCGACGACGCGGGGATCTTGTGAGCGAAGTGCTTGCAGAGCTGGGTCATGAACCGCTCCGCCTTGTCGGTCGCGACGTGGGAGACCGATGTGAACATGGGAATACCCTTCTCCGGTTCCGGATTGCCTGGGACTGTCGGCTGGCACCCGGCCTCTGGGGCAGGCCCGGCCGACACTTTGATAATGCGACTGACTCGCGATAGCAATCCATTCCGCGGATGCCCTCGCGCGGTCGCGGAAGGTGCAGCCCGTTCGCGCCCGACCGTGTATGTGAAAATCTGTGAACTTCGGCTTTACAGTTTTAAGATTTGTGATAATTAGTAGGTCAGGAAGCATTTAGACACAAAACATAACATCCGGAGGATCGTCGTGGCGGCAGCCAACGCGTACCACGTCTGCGTAGTCGGGCTCGGCTCCATGGGGATGGGGGCGGCGAAGTCCTGCATTCGCGCCGGCCTCCAGACCTACGGCATCGACCTGAACGAGGCCGCCAGGGCCGATCTCAGGGCCGCCGGCGCCGTCGAGGCCGCGGCGGACGGCTCGGCCTTCGCCGACCGGCTCGACGCCGTGCTCCTGCTGGTGGTCAACGCCGCGCAATGCCGGGCGGTCCTGTTCGGCGACGACGGCCTCGCCGGCAAGCTGCGGCCGGGAACCGGCGTGATGGTCTCCGCGACGATCTCCGCCGACGACGCCCGGTCGATCGGAGCGGGGCTCGCCGAACACGGCCTGCTGATGCTGGACGCGCCCGTCTCCGGCGGTGCGGCCAAGGCGGCGGCCGGCGAGATGACCGTGATGGCCTCCGGCGGCGCCGAGGCCTTCGCCAAGCTGCGGCCCCTGCTGGATGCCGTGGCCGGCAAGGTCTACGAGATCGGGCCGGAGATCGGGCAGGGCGCCACCGTCAAGATCATCCACCAGCTCCTGGCCGGCGTCCACATCGCCGCCGGGGCGGAAGCGATGGCCCTGGCCGCCCGCGCCGGCATCCCGCTCGACCTCATGTACGACGTGGTGACCAACGCGGCCGGCAATTCCTGGATGTTCGAGAACCGGATGAAGCATGTGGTCGACGGCGACTATACGCCGACCTCGTCGGTGGACATCTTCGTCAAGGACCTCGGCCTCGTGACCGAGACCGGCCGCTCGCTCAAGTTCCCGCTGCCGCTGGCCTCCACCGCTTTCACCATGTTCGCCAACGCCAGCAACGCCGGCTACGGCAAGCTCGACGACAGCGCCGTGATCAAGACCTTCGCCGGGATCACCCTGCCGGAAAAGGAGACCAAGTGATGCGTCTCGGGATCATCGCCGACGACTTCACCGGAGCGACCGACATCGCGGGCTTCCTGGTCGCCAACGGGCTCAGCACCATCCAGCTCAACGGCGTGCCGGACAAGGACCTCCAGGTCCAGGCCGACGCCGTCGTGATCAGCCTCAAGTCGCGCTCCAACCCGCCGGACGAGGCGGTCGCCATGAGCCTCCAGGCGCTGGACTGGCTGCGCGAGCGGGACTGCGAGCAGTTCTTCTTCAAATACTGCTCGACCTTCGACAGCACCGCGCGCGGCAATATCGGCCCGGTGACCGACGCCCTGCTGGACGCCCTGGGCGAGGACCTGACGGTCATCTGCCCGGCGCTGCCGGTCAACGGGCGGACGATCTACAACGGCTACCTGTTCGTCAACGGCGTGCCGCTGGCCGAATCCGGCATGCGCCACCATCCGGTGACGCCCATGACCGACAGCAACCTGATGCGCCTGATGGAAGCGCAATCCAGGGGGAAATGCGGCAACGTCCGCAGCGACGACGTCGCCCGCGGGCCCGAGGCGGTCAAGGCCGCCCTGGAATCCCTGCGCGCCCAGGGCATGCGCTACGCCGTCCTCGACGTGCTGAACTCCGACGACGTGGCGACGGTCGGCAAGGCGGTCGCCGGCATGAAGCTGGTGACCGGCGGCTCCGGCCTGGCCGACGGCATGGCGAAGGCCTGGACCGACCGGCTCAGCGACCCGGCACAGGCGGCGGCCGCCGGCCGGCCGTCGGGCGAGCGGCCGGTCGTGCTGTCCGGCTCCTGCTCCCAGATGACCAACGCCCAGGTCGCGGCCTACAAGGAAGAGGCGCCGGCCTGCCCGGTGGACGTCGTCCGCTGCCTGGCCGACGACGACTACGCCGAGGAGCTGTTCGCCTGGGTGAAGGACCAGCAGGGCGGCGACCTGGCGCCGCTGGTCTACGCGACCACCGATCCCGACGCGCTCGGCCGGATCCAGAAGCAGTACGGCGCCGAGCAGGCCAGCGCCGCGGTGGAGCGGACCTTCGGCCGGCTCGCGAAGCTGCTGGCGGAGGACGGCACCGACACCTTCATCGTCGCCGGGGGCGAGACCTCCGGCGTGGTGGTGCAGTCGCTCGGCGTGACCGGCTTCCATATCGGTCCGCAGATCGCGCCGGGCGTTCCCTGGGTGCGGGCGGTGGACCGGCCGATCTCGCTGGCGCTGAAGTCGGGCAATTTCGGCGGGCCGCGATTCTTCTTCGATGCGCAGGAACGGCAGGGCTGAGGCATGCGCGCCATGGCCAAGGTTCCGATGATCCCGGCCGAGCGCCAGCACTTCATCACGTCCAGCCTCGCCGGCCGGGGGGTCATCAGCATCGCGGAGCTGACCGACCTGCTCGGCGTGTCCCACATGACGGTCCGCCGCGACATCCAGCAGCTTGAGCGCCACGGGCACGTCATGACGGTGCCGGGCGGCGTGCGGCTGCCGGAGCGGATCTCGGTCGAGCCGTCCCACGTGGTCAAGTCGCGCCTGCAGCACGAGCAGAAGGCCGCCATCGGCCGCGCCGCGGCGGCCCTGGTGCCCGAAGGCGCCGTCGTCTACCTGGACGCGGGAACGACCACGCTGGAGATCGCCCGGCGGCTGCCGGAGCGGTCGGACATCACGGTCGTCACCAACGACTTCGTCGTCGCCGGCTATCTGGCCCGCCACTCCGCCTGCCGGCTCTACCATACCGGCGGCGAGGTGGAGCGCGAGAACCAGTCCTGCGTCGGCGACACGGCGGCCCAGGCGATCCGGCGCTACAACTTCGACGTCGCGTTCCTGTCCACCTCGTCCTGGGGCATGCGCGGGGTCTCGACGCCGGCGGAGAACAAGGTCCCGGTCAAGCAGGCGATCGTGCAGAGCGCGGTGAAGGCCGTGCTGGTCACGGACTCCACCAAGTACGGCAAGGTCGGGACTTTCAACGCCGTGCCGCTGGACGCCCTCGGCGCCATCGTGACCGACGACGGGCTGGCCCCGAACGTGCGCGACGCCATCGCGAGGATGGGCATAACCGTCCATATCGCGGACCACTTCCCGGACTCCGGGGCAGCCTGACCGCCCGGATTTCCGAAGACCAATACTACCCCAAAGGGAACTGAGCACTTATGAAACTCGTCGTCACCGGCGGGGCCGGCTTTCTCGGCGCCCGCCTGATCGGCACGCTGCTGTCGCAAGGCGCCGCACCCGGCTTCCCGGAATTCTCCTCGATCGTCTCGGTCGATCTTGCGCCCTGTCCGGTCACCGACCCGCGCGTCCGGTCGGTCATCGGCAACATCGCCGACAAGGATTTCATCGACGGCGTCGTCACGCCTGACGTCGCCGCGGTCTACCATCTCGCCGCCGTGGTCAGCGGGCAGGCGGAGGCCGACTTCGACCTCGGCATGGCGGTCAACCTGGACGGCACCCGCATCTTGCTGGAAGCCTGCCGGCGCCTGCCCGCGCCGCCGCGCTTCGTCTTCGCCAGTTCGCTGGCGGTGTTCGGCGGCACGCTGCCCGACGTGGTTCCCGACGACATCGCGGTGATGCCGCAATCGTCCTACGGCGCCCAGAAGGCGATCGGCGAGCTGCTGGTCAACGACTTCTCCCGGAAGGGCTTCGTGGACGGCCGGGTCTGCCGCCTGCCGACCATCGTGGTGCGCCCGGGCAAGCCGAACGCCGCCGCGTCGTCCTTCGCCAGCGGCATCATCCGCGAGCCGCTGGCCGGGGTCGAGAGCGTCTGCCCGGTGCCGGCCGACACCCGCCTGTGGATCTCCTCGCCGTCCACCGTGATCGCGAACCTGATCCACGCCGGCGCGGTCGAGGGCGCGCGGTTCGACGGCCACCGCACTGTCAACCTGCCCGGCCTGTCCGTTACCGTCGCCGAAATGCTCGACAGCCTGGAGAGGGTCGGCGGCAAGGAGGCCCGCGTCCGCGTCAGCTTCCGGGAGGACGAGCGCATCAAGAAGATCGTCCTGAGCTGGCCCGGCGACTTCGACGTCTCCCGCGGCCTCTCCCTCGGCTTCGAGCGGGACCGCGATTTCGACACCGTGGTGCGCAGCCACAGGGGCGACCACGGCCTGTAGGCCGCCGCCCGCCAGCCATCAAGCAATCCGGCCATCAAGCAATCAAGAATCTCAAGGAAGCACTCCAATGAACGGCGCGGTCTCCGCGGTCGGTCCCACGGCCATCTTCGGCCTGGCGTTCGCCATCTTCATCCTGATCGTGCTGGTCCTGCGCACGAAGATCCACCCCGTCCTGGCGCTGGTCGTCGCCGCCTCGATCTCCGGCCTGTCGGCCGGCATGGCGCCGGAAGCGGTCGTCAAGTCGATCACGACGGGCTTCGGCGCCACGCTCTCCACCATCGGCCTCGTCATCGGCTTCGGCGTCATGATGGGCCGCATCCTGGAAATCTCCGGCGCCGCCGAACGCATGGCGCTCAGCTTCGTCCGTACGCTCGGCGAGAAGCGGGAGGAATGGGCGATGACGGCCACCGGCTACATCGTCTCGATCCCGATCTTCTGCGACAGCGCCTTCGTCATCCTGAGCCCGCTGGTCCGGGCGCTGGCCCAGAACACCGGCAAGTCGCTGCTGACGCTCGGCATCTCCCTGGCGGGCGGCCTGATGCTGACCCACCACGCGGTTCCGCCGACCCCGGGACCCCTGGGCGTCGCCGGCATCTACGGCATCGACATCGGCCTGATGATCTTCTGGGGCGTCGTGCTGACCCTGCCCAGCACCTTCGTGCTGGTCTGGTACGCCCGCTTCATGGGTCCGCGGATCGAGGCGATGATCCAGCGCGACACCGGCGAGGACCTGAGCGCCGCCTACCGCCAGTTCAAGGACGCCGAGCAGGCGCGGTCGTCCGAGCTGCCGCCGCTGTGGCTGTCGGTCCTGCCGATCGTCGTCCCGATCGTGCTTATCTTCGTCAACACGCTGGTCGCGGGCATCGTCAAGGCGAGCGGCGACGCCGCCCTGGCGGCCTCCCTGCCGGTCCAGATCGCGGCCTTCGTCGGCAACCCGGTCATCGCGGTCGGCCTGGGCGTCGTCGTGGCGGTCTACGGCCTGGCGTCGCGCCGGCCGCGCAACGAAGTCATCATGGAGATGGAGAAGGGCGTCGAGAGCGCCGGCATCATCCTGCTGGTCACCGGCGCCGGTGGCGCGCTGGGCGCGGTGCTGCGCGACAGCGGCACCGGCCAGTACATGGGCGAGCTGGTGGCGACCCTGCCGCTGCCGGCCGTGCTGATCCCGTTCGTGATCTCCTCCCTGGTGCGGCTGATCCAGGGCAGCGGCACGGTCGCGATGATCACCGGCGCCTCGATCTCAGCCCCGATCCTGATGCAGATCCCGGACGTCAACATGGTGTTCGCGGCCCAGGCGGCGGCGATCGGATCGATGGCGTTCGGTTACTTCAACGACAGCTACTTCTGGGTGATCAACCGGATGCTGGGCGTCAAGAACGCGAAGCACCAGATGCTCGTCTGGTCGGTTCCGACCACGCTATGCTGGGCCACCGCCATGGTGACCCTGCTGGTCGCCAACGCCTTGGTGGGTTGAACAGTACTGGGCTGAACCATACTTGGCCGAACCGTAATTGGCTGAACAAAGGGAGGGGAGAAGCCGGATGACGAGGGAAAACGAAGCCCGCGATGTCCTGTGCCGGATGGGCGACCTGATGTACCGGCGGGGGCTGGTCCACGGGTCCTCGGGCAATCTCAGCGTCCGGCTGGACGACGGCTGGCTGGTGACGCCGACCAACAGCTCGCTGGGCCTGCTCGACCCTGCGCGGCTGTCCCGGCTGGACGCCTCCGGCCGTCATGTCGGCGGCGACCCGCCGTCCAAGGAAGCCTTCCTGCATACCTGCGTCTACGACGTGCGGCCGGACGCGGGGGCCATCGTCCATACCCACTCGACGCACTCGGTCGCGGTGTCGTGCCTGGACCACAAGCCCGGCGCGCCCGTCCTGCCGCCGCTGACCGCGTACTACGTGATGCGCGTCGGCGACCTCGCCCTGGTGCCCTATTACCGCCCGGGCGACGAGCGGCTGGCCCTGGCGGTCAAGGAGATGGCGCTCAAGCATGCGGCGGTCCTGCTGGCGAACCACGGCCCCGTGATCGCCGGCAAGAGCCTGAACGACGCGCTCTACGCGCTGGAGGAACTGGAGGAGACCGCCAAGCTCCACTTCCTGCTGCACGTGCACCCGACCCGGCCGCTGACGCCGGAGCAGGTCGAGGAGTTGGGCGTCGTCTTCAAGAGCTGATCGTTTCGGCTGGCGTCGGCGGCGCGAGGGAGGCAAGGGCGGCGCACACCCGTCCATACTCCGCCTCGATGGCGCCGACCACCCGGCCGGGCACCAAGTCGTCCGGGGCCGCCCCACCGGCGGCCCGGCGGGCCGCTGTTTCCAAATCCCGGCACCGGGCCGACAGCTCCGCGGCTCCGATGCTGCCGCTGCTCGATTTCAGCGCGTGGGCTGTCGCGGCCAGGAGGTGCCAATCGCCGATCTTCGCTCCCGCGCGGAGGCGTTCCAGCAGCTCCGGCGTGCTTTCCAGATAGATTCTCGCGACGCTGGCCAGGAGGTCCGGCCTGCCGCCGCCGGCCATCCGGCGCAGTTCGTCGAGAGTCCGCGAGTCCAGCGGCCCGAGGGACTCCGTCGTCTCCATTCTGCCGGGCTCCCCGACAGGCGGATACCCGCCGGGAGTCAGCCAGCGTCCCACGACGTCGGACAGCTGACTATGGCTGAATGGTTTCGCGAGGTAATCGTCCATTCCCGCGGCGAGGCAGCGCTCCCGGTCTCCTTCCAGTGCGTTTGCGGTCAGGGCGACGATCGGCACGTGCCTGGCCCTCGTTCCTGGCAGCCGAGTCTCGTCCAGGCGGATCGCCCGGGTCGCGTCGAAGCCGTCCAGCTCGGGCATCTGACAATCCATCAGGATCAGGTCGTAACTGTGATGGCGCGCGCGGTCGAGCGCCTCGATCCCGTTGGCTGCCACATCTACAGTGCACCCCAGCCGCATCAGCCTTTCAGTAGCGACTTCGCGGTTGACCGGATTGTCCTCGACCAGCAGGACGCGACCCGACAGACGCCGCGCGCCGTCCGGACCGTGCACGCGCCCCGACGCCGCAGCTCCGGCCCCTGGGGCAGGTTCGACGTCGGCAAGCTGGCGGAACTGGACGGTGAACCAGAATGTCGAGCCGCTGCCGGGCGCACTGGCGACCCCGATCTCCCCTCCCATCAGGGCGCAGAGCTGGCGGGCGATCGCTAGTCCCAGCCCGGTCCCGCCGTAACGCCGGGTGGTCGAGCCGTCGGCCTGGGCGAATACTTCGAAGATGGTTGCCTGCTTGTCAGGCTGAATACCGATGCCGGTGTCGGCCACCTCGAACCGCAGCCGCACCGGTCCGGCTGATGCATCCTGCCCCGGCGTCACGTCGGCGGGTCCGACCCGTACCGTCACCGTGCCGCCGTTCCCGGTGAACTTGATCGCGTTGCCGATCAGGTTGGTCAGGATCTGCCGGAGGCGTCCGGCATCGCCGATCAGCCCACCGGGAATTGAAGCCGGCACGAAGCAGGCGAGGTTGACGCCCTTGGCGGCGGCTTGTCCGTCGAAGAAATCGGTCAGGTCGCGGACGAGCGTCCGGACATCCAGCGTACCCAGTTCCAGCTCCATCTTTCCGGCCTCGATCTTCGACAGGTCGAGGATCGAGTTGATCAGGCTGACAAGGGTTTCTCCGGAGCGCCGCACAGCGTCGGCGTAACGCCGCTGCCGGTCCGACAGATCGGTTTCGAGAAGCAGTTCCATCATGCCGAGCACGCCGTTCATGGGTGTCCGGATCTCGTGGCTCATGTTCGCCAGGAATTCGGACTTCGCGCGGTTCGCCGCCTCCGCGGTCCGCTTCGCGTGCCGGAGCTCACGGACGGTCCGCTCCAGTTCGTCATTGGCGGTCGAGAGAGCGGCGGTGCGATCGGCGACCTGGGATTCGAGGATCTCGCCCTGGCGGGCAAGCCGCTCGTCCCTCAACCCGATCTGAAGCAGCATGTCATTGAAGCCGTCGATCAGCGCGTCGATCTCGTCACCGCGGCGTGCGGGATAGCGCGCGTCCGTATATCGGCGGGGCAGGCGGACAGCATAGTCGTTGGACTGGGAAACGCCCGCCATGGTCCTGGTCAGATCCATAATCGGCGCGGAGACCACCCGCTGGAGCCGAGCCGAGACCACGACGGTGACCAGCAGCGACATGACTGCGGCAAGCGCCACGATGCCGTAATAGCGGGAGAGATTGCTGCTGAGTTCGGTCATGTCCGACGTTAGATGGACGAGACCCAGCAGTTCATCGTCCAGGCGGATGGTGACATAGACGTCCAGCTCGTTCGGCCGGAAGGAATAGAATTCCCCGCTTTCTCCTGCCCGGATCGTTTCGAGGGAGCGATCGAGGAAATCCCGGTCCCAGTGATCATCCTCGTCGGAACCCGGGGCCGCCGAATCGCGGCCCGCGGGATATGCCGCGAATAGTGCGCCGTCGCGCCGGATGATGTGCGCCTGTCGGATCTCCGGATGAGCGGCCAATGCCGCGAGGGTGTCCCCGGCCGCCCCAGGATCGTCGAACGACAGCGCCGCAGTGGTATTGGCCGCGATGACCTTGCCGATCGAGGCGAGTTGATTGACGGCACTCTCGCGGAAGCGGACTTCCTCGTGCAGGATTAGAGCCGCCGTGATCATCAGGAGACTGATGCCGCTGGTCAGCAGCATGATGGTGATCAGCTTGCGCCGAAGCGGCATCAGGCGGAACAGCGTCACCATCCCGAACTCTCCTTGCTGCGAACGATGACCGCCAGGTTCAGAAGCTGCGAACTGATGGACAGTCCAGCCGGAGAGATCCGGTCGGGATCGATCTCGAACCGGATGCGTCCGTCGTCGAGTATGAAACCGATCATGCCACCCGAGCGGACGAACCCGGGATTGTCCCCGACGGTCAGAATGGGTTGCCCTTGCAAATCCCCGGCGAGGCGTTCCATCCCATCGGCGTATGGGTGCCCGACGAACATGATCCAGCACCGTTGCAGGTCTCCTGGCTCCATCATTCGTCGGATGGCGACAGGTCTCCCATCCACGGGCTTTCCCTCCAGCACGTCCAGCGCCGTGCCGAAGGGATCTTTGCCCAGTATGCAGATGGTGAACGGTCCCGGACCCGCGTTTTGCGCGGAAGGCCAATCAGTGAACTTAGCGAAGTTGTAAAGGAACGCGGCTTTGACCTCGTACTCGCTGGGAGCCGCGGAGACCTCGGAGACGAGACCGCCGGCCGAGAGCATCAAGGCCAGAATCGCCACGGTTTTCAAGGTCAGGTCGAGGAAGGAACGGCGAGGCATGCTTCAGAATCGCACCGTCGCTTTGGCATAGACGCCGCGCTCCACGCGGGTTGGATCGGTGGACAGGAACTCCGGGCGGTATTCAAGGCGGGAGCCGCCGACGAGATTCTGCCCGACCAGGGACAACTCCACGCCCGCCGCCGCCCGCCAGCCTATGCGCGCATCCAGGGTAGTGTAGCCGTCGATCCCGAGCGCCGGCAGATCACCGACATGTCGAAGGATTACGTCGACTTCGATGTCTTCCGTCAAGTCGGTGGAGGACTGGATATTGAACTGGTGCTGCGGACTGCTGCCGTTGGCGGCGGCCGCAGAGACGGTGTCGCCGCTGCCGGTCTCGGACTCCGCGTCCATCTTCAGCAAGGTGTAAGCGCTGCGAAGCCGCCAGCTTTCGACCGGCTGCCACTCGGCGGCGACTTCGGCTCCCCAGGTCCTGGCGCTAAGGCGGTTGCCGGCCAGGAGCGGCAACGCGAACCGGGGCGCCGGGGAGCCGGCGAAGGCGACCGGCTGCGGCTCCAGAGACAGGAGGTTGTCGTAAATGTTGTAGAAGGCAGCCAAGTCGAGCGACAGATTGGCGGCGGGGCTGGTCCGGTAACCGGCTTCGAACGCAAGCAGATCTTCCGCATCGAAGCCACGTTGTCCCGTCGCCTCGACCGTCACCGGCAATCCGCCCGGCCCGGGCTGAGCCGTCTGAACGATCCGGATGTCGTCCTCAGCCCGTGACGGCGTGCGAACCGCGCGCGATACGGCGGTCCAGAACGTATGATCCGCCGCGGGGGTCCAAAGCAGGCGGGCGCTCGGCTGCAGTTCGACGCCGCTGTAGCCATTATATTCGAACTTGGACCCTATGGTGAAGCGGAGCATGTCGGGAATCAGCGTGATCTCGTCCTGAACGAAAGCGTTGATCACCTGTTCCGTCCGCCGGTCCGGTTCGACCGAAAGGGAGAAGGTACTTTCGACATCGTCGGAGTGCAGCCGGTATCCGGCCCCCAAGACCATATCGTGTCGTTCCAGCGGTTTGACGTGATGCTGGAACTCCACGTCCAGGGTGTCATTCGTCGCCTTTACCTGGGGCAGGTGGATGGACTCCCGGCTGACATAGGCCCGGAGCGAAATCTCCGAGGCAGTCGAAAGAGTCCGGGTCCATCGTCCCAGGATGTCAGCATTCAGCAGCCTGTCCTGTTCTTCGACCGTGCGGGCTAAAGGTGCCGTGGGTTCGAACATCGTGGAGCTTTCGCCTGCCCGTCCGGTGGTGATGCCGCCCTGCGCAGTGAATCTGTCCGTCGGGCCGGCGCTCCAATCCGCGCGGAAGCCGAAGCGGCTGCGATTCACGTCGTCGGACGCCTCTTTCCCAGACCCGGTCAGGCCCGCGTCACGGCGCATGTGCTTGGCATAAATCCGGTAGTGGCCGTCCCCATCGGCGAAGGTGTCGCCGAACCGAATTCCGCCCGACCCCCGTTCCTCATCGCCGGCGGAGCCGGTCACCAGCAAGCCCTGGGTCTGCGAGGCTGGCTTCGTGATGATGTTGATCACGCCGTTGACCGCGTTGGCGCCCCAAAGCGTTGCGCCGGGGCCGCGGATCACCTCGATGCGGTCGACATCCTCCAGCAGCGTATCCTGAAGTTCCCAGAAGACGCCAGAGAACAGGGGCGTATAGATGCTGCGCCCGTCGATCAGCACCAGGAGCTTGTTGGCGAACCGCCCGTTGAACCCCCGCGCCGAAATCGCGTACTTGCTGGCGTTGATCCGGGCCACCTGGACCCCGGGGATCAGGCGAAGCGCGTCTGGAATGTTGGTGGCGCCGGAACGCCGGATGTCGTCACCGGTCAGGACGGAAACGGCTGCGGCGACCTTGCCCAGAGTCTCGGTCCGCTTCGATGCCGACGTGACCTCGACCCGGAGGTTCATCAGATCCTCGAGGCTTAGGTGCGTAAGATCTGCGATACCGGCCCGTTCGGCTGCAGTTGCGCCGGGCGCCATCGGCAGGAGAGCTGCGGTGAAAACCGACAGCAGCGCCTGGAAACCGAGCCTAAGTCGCACGGTGGCCACCTTATGGAATATACGTAGGTATGCTAACTTGAGGCAGTTTGTTTTAATAAAGGCCTAATATTTGGGAAAACCGTCTCGCCTTCAGTCGCCATCCGCCGTCTGTCGGCGAGTAGACGGCTTCGTGGGAAGGTCACCGTCACCGTCGTACCGACACCAAGGAGGCTTTGGATGCGCAGCGATCCGCCGTGGAGTTCGGTCAGCCGCTTTGTCAACGGCAGACCCAGGCCGGTACCGTCGTAGCGGCGCGACAGCGAGCTGTCGATTTGCCCGAACTTAGCCAGGGCGATCGGGATATCCTCGACCCGCATTCCGATGCCCGTGTCGGCGACTTCGAACACCAAGCCGCCCGACTGTTCCCCTGCGGAATCTCCGCCGGAGGAGTCGCAGCGGATCCGAAGGGTCACCTTTCCTCCGTCGGGAGTGAACTTCAGCGCGTTCGACAAGATGTTCAGCAGGATCTGCCTGACCCGGAACTCGTCCGCCCACAGGATCGGCGGCTGATCGGGCAGGTCGAGTGCCAAGACGATGTGCTTGGCGTCGGCCTGCGTCTGGAGCAGTCGGCGGCAGGCCCGCACGGTCCCGCAGACGTCGATCCTATCCTCGCGAAGTTCGATCATGCCCTGTTCGGCCTTGGACAGGTCCAGGATCGCGTTGATCAGCTGCAGAAGATGTTCGCCGCTCTCATGAATCAGCCTCACGTAGTCTTGGTAATGATCGTTGCCGAGCGGTCCGTACAGCTTCATGTCCATGATCTCGGTGAAGCCCAGGATCGCGTTCATGGGCGTGCGCAACTCATGGCTCATGTTCGCCAGGAAGTCCGACTTGGCGCGGTTCGCGGCCTCGGCCTGCTGCAACGCCTTGCGCAACGTGTCCTCGCCGCGCCGCCGTTCGGTTATGTCCTGCGCCACGCCGACGGCGCGCACCACGCTCCCGCGACGGTCAAGCATCATTCGACCCGTGAAGCGTATGATCCGCGCGTCGTCGAGGTCTTGCTCTCCGATCCCGGCGATGCGGACGTCGATTCTTTTCTCGACCAGCGCGCCCGCCGCGAGGATGCGGTCGATGGAGGCCCCGAAATGTGCGCGGTCGTCCGGATGCACGCGGTCCATCACGGCGGAAAGGCTCGGCCGGACTTCGGGGGGACCGTCATCGGCGGCCTCGTAGCCCAGGAGGCGGAACATCTCGCGGGACCATGTCATCTCTCCCGATCGTATGTCCCAGTCCCAGCTGCCCAGTGCAGCTATGCGCTGGGCCTGAGCCAGCCGCCGCTCGCTTTCGCCCAGCCGGCGCAGGCTTTCGTTCGCCCGCAGCATGTAACGCAGGCGTTGTATCAGGATCGTCCAGTTGATCGGCTTGGTGACGAAGTCGGTCGCCCCGGCATCGTAGGCGGCGCGGATCGACCCGACGTCGTCCAACCCGGTGACCATCAGGACCGGTACGTGGGCGCCGATACCCATGGGCAGGCGGCGCAGGGCGGCGCAGGTCGCGAAACCGTCCATTCCCGGCATGAGAACGTCGAGCAGCACCAGGTCGGGCTCGCGCTCCTGGAACATGGCAAGCGCGGGGCCGCCGTCGCTCGCATCCGCAACCTGGAAGCCTTCCTGCTCCAAAGCTTGACGGTAGAGAAATCGAGCCACCGGATCGTCATCGACGACGAGAACGAAGGGTTGCCTCCTATCGCTCCAGCCGGAGTTTGCTGATTCGATATGCATGACGACCATTCAAATCCGTGGGGAAAACGCTTCTGCAACGCCCTGCGACCGGCGTGGCTTCTTCCCAACCGCCCTTCGAGGTCCGCTTTTGATAAAGTTATCGGAAAAAGCGGGTTAGAACATTACGACCTTGGCTCTCCTGTCCGGCGACGATCGGGTTAGCTGCATAAGCGTATGGTGATAAAGGGATAGATCAGCCAAGTCATCGGGCTGATCAAGTCGGCGCCGCAGATCGATCTGCTAGCCAGGAACGCGAAGATCGAGACCGCCCGCGCGACCGGCGAGATCGCCGCCCAAGAAGCACAAACCCAGAAAGCACAGCGGCGCCATTTCGACCTTTGCCGACTTGTCCGCCGCAGCGGGACGCCGGGACCTTCCTAGCCGGCTTCCGGGCGGGCCAACGGCGTTCCGCGCCGCGCATCCTCGCTCTGCTGCGGGATGTGCGGGCCGAGGCTGCGGCGGCGGTGCTCGACCGCGAACACGTGGCTGTACAGGTTGGCGATCCAGCGCTTGCCCGAGCTGGTCATCTGGAGATAGCGGAGGCCATGGCCGACATAGGGCTCGATCCGGGTCCAGAAAAATTCCGGATAATAATCGACAAGATCGGCGGGCGACTGATAGCCCAGCCGGTCCGCCACCCCGGTCTCCCGGAATTCGTGGAAGAGGCCCGAGATCTTGCGCATGTACATCGGGTCGGCGAGTTGGCCCACCAGGTCGGCCGCCCTGACCAGACCGGCCTCGGTATCGGTCGCATCGTGGTCCCCGTCGTCGGGCACGGGGAAGCGGGTCAGCTCGATACTCCGGTTGACCCGGTCCACGTCGATTTCCGGATCTTCGCCGAACCGGGCGCGCACGAACAGCTTAGACCGCTCGACATGGTAGGGGGCGAGGAAGGCGTCGGTCGATCCCCTGGGCAGGCGGACCGAGTTGCCGGCCTCGTCGATCACGCAGGTGTCAGCCTCGTCGCCCGGGCAGACGCCACGGACATAGCCGATGTCGTGGGTCATCAGCGCCAGCAGGAAATGAACCCAGTCGCTCGGCGTGATCCGGTGCGAGATGATCCGGCCGCGCAGGATGTCCTGCCCGACCAGCGTCACCATGATGGTATGGTGGACGTCGTGGTAGAGGGCGTCGCTGTTGGCGATCCGCTCCACCGCCAAGCGGGCGGCGCATGCCAGGAAGTCAGCCTTCTGGGGCTCCCGCACGCCGAAAGTGTTCCGGTAGGCTTCAGAGATCTCCCGCCCGAACGCTTCCGCCGTGAGCGTGGTCATGTCGAACATCGGCAAGCTCCCCCAAGGGTCGGCCGCATCATGATCCATTTTGACCGCCGCTGGTAATCGGGAAGTCGCGCCGTTCCGGGATAATCCGGATTCCCCCCTCGGGCGGTCCCCCCTGGCGCGATTCCCCTTCGGGCGGCGCCTTTCTCAGGCGGCCCAGGCGCGGTGGACCCGGGCGGTCTCGTCCTCCAGGAAGGCGTCCTCGTCGTCGTAGGAGGCGAGCAGGCCGAGTTCGTCCACCAGCGCGAAGAAGGCGGGCGGCGGGCGCTTGCCGTCCCGGCGGCGGACAAGCGCGGTCAGCAGGGGACGGGCGTTCTCGAAATCATAGGTGGTCAGCGCGGCCAGGATGGTGGCGACCGCCCTGGCGTTGGCCGCCTGGGCGGTTCCGGAAAGCGGCAGCTTCACCGCGGCGGCCAGTTCCGCCACGGTGACGGTCCGCCCTTCGCGCGCGGCCAGGGCCAGGAACTCGCAGGCGTCGATCGTCCTGCGGACCAGCTTGTCCTCCCGCAACTCCGCCAGCAGGTCCGCGTCGTCCGGGAAGCGGCGGGCGAGACGCAGGGCCAGTGTCAGCATCGGTACCATGGATTGCTCCTCTCGGCAGGGATTCCGGCGGGTTTCCGACAGAATCATGGAAAGGTCCGAGGGGCGAGCAAACCGCGTGCCGCCTTTGCCGGCCGCCTTTAGCGGCGGCCCTTACCGGCCATACGGATAGCACCGCGTGTCGAACGCCACGCGCATGTGGCGCGCCAGGATCGAGTAGTCCTCCATATAGTCGGGGAACGGCGACTTGTTGGCATGGGCGACGCCGACATCGATCCGCTTCGGCCGGATCATCGCCGTCGATACCGGCTCGGCGTTCCTGTTCCGGAGGGAAAAGAAACGCGCTTCGGCGAAGTCGCCGGGCGGCACCGCGCGGCGGTCGGCGACATGCTTGGCGAAATACTTGGACACGGCATGGTTCATGCGGAAACTTTCCCAATCCGCGGTCGCCTGGTCGATCAATTCGACCCAGTAACGACCTTCCACGGTCGAAAGGAACATTCCTAACCTTCCTGGCCCGTACGGCCCTTTATCGTCCGCAATCGGGGAACACCCGGCGTCATACTCCCATACCGGACGTTATTGGATTGCAACGACTACAGGAACAGGAAATGCAGGAAGCAAGACTGAAGCGCGCCGCCAAGGCGCTGGGCGAGATGCCGCTGATGGCGAAGCACGAGGTCGGCGAGGTCGAACCGTTCAGCCTTCGCACCTACCTGGAAGAGGTGCTGGTCGACGAGGCCAGCTCCGACATCGACATCGACCGCGTGCTGGAGCGCATGGTCGAGCTGGCGGTCACGGCCTACGAAAGCGACGAATAGCCGGGCTGCCACCTCGGGCCGGCGGGCGATGACGCCTTATGGACAGGGGCCTGTCCATAAGGCGTCATACCTCGCATAATCATTTCTGAGATACGCACGAAACATGAGATTGTCAGGCACTTCGAAATGGTTCCGAAGGAGTTCCGGGACACCCGGATGGGAGTGCATGATTTGGGGGTGGAGCTTTGAAGTTTCGCACAGGTCATTGGTCGCATGGATACATGGCCATTCCCCTGACTATCGGCCTTCGGGTGCATGTACATCAGTTCGGTACGGTCGATCGTGATATTACTTATTGCGTAGACACGGCTCGGGCGGGAGCCGCGGAAGTCGGGAACAAGCCCACCGCCATCGCCTGAACCCCAGACAAGGAACGATCCCGTGTTGAGCAAGGAACAGATCGCCGAATTCCGATCGGCTGGTTATCTGGTGCTGCCTGGTTTCGTATCCCGCTCCGAATGCCAGGCGCTTCTCGACTATTCACGGGCACTTGCCGCGCAGCTCGCCTGGGAGGTGAAGCGGATGGCGTTCCTGCCGAAGCTGGGGGATGCCGAGCACGAGGGCTATTTCCTGTCCTCGGGCGACAAGATCAGGATCTTCTTCGACCAGGAACAGCCGGCGGCCGGCGGGTCACACGATCCGGCCTGGCGGGGCGTGGACAAGATCGGCCACGCCTTGCACGACCTGGACCCGCTGTTCGACGGCTTCTCCCGCGATCCGCGCCTGGGGCGCATCTGCGACCAGGTCGGCATGGCCGATCCGCGTCTGCTCCAGTCCATGGTGATCTTCAAGCAGGCGCATACCGGCGGCGAGATCGGCAACCACCAGGACGCGGCATGGCTCTATACCGAGCCCCAGAGCGTCCTGGGGTTCTGGTTCGCGCTGGAGGATGCGACGACGGAGAACGGCTGCCTCTGGGTCGAGCCCGGAGGGCAGCGGCGCGGGCTGCTGTCCCGGTTCCGGCGCCGGCCCGAGGGTGGTGCGGCCCTGGAGCGGCTGGGAGGGCTGGACGACTTCTCGACCGCCGACTTCGTGCCGCTCGAAGCGGAGGCCGGCACGATGATCCTGATGCACGGGCTGACGCCGCACCGGAGCGGTCCGAACCGGTCGCCCCGCCCGCGCGGCGCCTATGCCCTCCACGTGATCGACGGCGCCTGCCACTACCCCGAGGACAACTGGCTCCAGCGGCCGGCCGACATGCCGCTCAGGGGCTTCGAGCCGGTCGGCGTCGCCCTGGAGGGGTGAGGTTCAGGCGTCCGCCGTCATCCGGCGGGCGATGGACTGGTGGGTGCGGGCAAGCTCCGCGGTGTCCAGTCCCGCGATCCGGCCGTCCTCGACCGTCCAGCGGCCGGCGATCATGACGCGGTCGGCCCGATGGGCGCCGCACAGCACCAGGGCCGCCAAAGGGTCGCCGTGCCCCGCGAAGCGCAGTTCGTCCAGCTTGAACAGGGCGAGGTCGGCCTGGAACCCCTCCGCGAGGGTGCCGAGGTCCCCTCGGCCGATGCAGGCCGCCGAGCCGGCGGTCGCCCAGCGCAGCGCGTCGCGGTGGCTCACCGCCGACACGCCGTATTGAAGGCGCTGGAGCAGGAAGGCGGCCCGGACCTCCTGCATCAGGTTGGAACTGTCGGCCGAGGCGGAACCGTCCACGCCGAGACCGACCTTGACGCCGGCGCGCTCCATCCCGTGGACCGGGCACATGCCGGACGCCAGCACCTGGTTGCTGCACGGGCAATGGGTGACCGAAGTCCCGGCCGCGGCCAGCCGGTCGATCTCGGCGGGGGTGAAATGGATGCCGTGCGCCAGCCAGACGCGGCCGCTGAGCCAGCCGCAGTCCTCCAGGTAGTCGAGCGGGCGGCGGCCCAGGGTCTCCAGGCAGAAGGCGTTCTCGTCCTCCGTCTCGGCGAGGTGGGTGTGCAGGCGCACGTCGTGCCGTTCCGCCAGTTCCGCCGTCCGGGTCATGAGCGACCGGGTCACCGAGAAGGGCGAGCAGGGCGCCAGCGCTATCTGCACCATCGCCCCGTCGCCCCGCTGGTGGTGGGCCTCGATCAGGCGCAGGCTGTCCTCCAGGATGGTGTCCTCGTCCTGGACCACGCCGTCGGGCGGCAGGCCGCCGTCGCGCTCGGACAGGTTCATGGAGCCCCGGGTGAGCACGGCGCGCATGCCGAGCCGGCGGGCCACGCCGGCCTCGATGTCGATCGCGTTCTCCAGCCCGGCGGGGAACACGTAATGGTGGTCGGCGGTGGTGGTGCAGCCGGACAGCATCAGTTCCGCCATCGCCACCGTGACCGCCGACTCCAGGGCCCGCGCGTCGAGCCGGGCCCAGACGGGATAGAGTGCCTTGAGCCAGGGGAACAGCTCCTTGTCCAGGGCGGCGGGCAGGGCGCGGGTCAGGGTCTGGTAAAAGTGGTGGTGGGTGTTGATCAGGCCGGGAATCACGACATGGCCGCCCGCGTCGAACACCTGGTCGGCGGGGACGGCGGGCTCCCGGCCCGCCGCCACCCGTTCGACGATCCGGCCCTGCTCGATGACGATCCCGCGGTCGGCGCCGTCGGCCAGGATGGCGAGGGGGTCCTTGATCCAGAGCCGCATCGGGCGGGTCCTTTCGGTTGCTGGGGGTGAGCCGGTCAGTGGCCTTCTTCCTCGCCGCCGCCTTGGGGCAGCAGGAGGTTGAGCAGGATCGCGGCGATCGCGCCGGGGATCAGCCCGGATTCCAGGATCGTCTGCAAGCCGTGCGGGGCCACCGCGATCAGGCCTTTCTGGGCCGGCAGGCCGATCGCGACGGCGAGCGAGACGCCGATGATCAGCATGTTGCGCTTGTTGAAGTCGATCCGGCTCAGCATCTTCATGCCGGCGCTGGTGATCAGGCCGAACATGATCACGACGGCCCCGCCCAGCACGGCGTTCGGCACGGTCGACACCAGGGCGCCCAGCTTGGGCAGCAGTCCGGCCACGATCAGGAACAGGCCGCCGATCGCCACCACGTAGCGGCTGGCGACGCCGGTCAGCGCGACAAGCCCGACATTCTGGCTGAAGCTGATCTGCGGGAAGGCGTTGAAGACGGCGGCGAAGCTGCTCATCAGCCCGTCGGCCATGACGCCGCCCGACAGCTCGCGCCGGGTCGGCTCGCGGTTGGCGCCGCCGATCGCGGTGCCGGCGATGTCGCCGATGGATTCGGCCACCGTGACGACGGCCATCAGGCCGATCGCGACGATCGCGGCGGCGTGGAACTCGATCCCGACCGCGAAGGGTTGCGGCAGCTGGAACCAGCCGGCGTCGCTCACCTTGGCGAAATCCACCAGGCCGAGCGGGATGGCGGCGACATATCCCACCAGCAGACCGATCAGCACGGCCGCCATGGCCAGGAAGCCCTTGAAGAACTGGTGGAACACCAGGGTGACGCCGAACACCAGGGCGGCCAGCAGCAGGTGGCGGGGCGCCCCGAAGTCGGCGGCGCCGAAGCCGCCGCCGACATAGGCGAACCCGACCGGCAGCAGGATCATGCCGATCATGACCACGAAGGTGCCGGTGACGACCGGCGGGAACAGGAAGTTGATCCGGCGGATATAGAGGCCGGCCGCCGCCATCAGCAGGCCGCCAACCAGCGCGCCGCCCATCACGGCGGGCAGGCCGTAGGCCTGGGCGATCGGGATCATGACCGGGACGAAACCGAAGCTGGTGCCCATGACGATCGGCAGCTTGGCGCCGACCGGCCCGATGCCCAAGGTCTGGACCAGCGTCGCCACGCCGGCCACGAACATGGCCGCCTGGACCAGGAACACGATCTGGTCCGGCGTGGCGCCCACGGCCTTCGCCAGGATGATGGGAACCGTCACGTTGCCGACGAACATGGCGAGGACGTGCTGGATGCCCAGCGGGACCGCCTGGGTGAGGGGCGGCATATGGTCGATGTCGGCGGAGCGGTCGCCCCGTTCCGGATCGGCGGCGGCGTCGATCTCGACGCTCTTGGTCAGGGTTTCGGCTGTCACGTTCCCTCCCGGCTTCTGATCGAGGCTGTTGTTGTCTTTTGCGTGCCTCGCGTGGAACTTGCCCGGGAATAGTCCGTGCGTTGGACCGGGCCGGCAATCCGCCTTCTGCCCGAAACACCTTCAAACGATCGTGTCGGATCCCGGCGGCCGATCCTCTGAAGGGAACCTACCGGTCCGCGGGAGCCGGGTCCGGAAGGATCGTCACGGTCGCGGTCAGGCCGGCCCTGGGCCGCCACCCCTCCGGCACGTCGTCCAGGGTGATCCGGACGGGGATGCGCTGGGCCAGCCGGACCCAGGTGAAGGTCGGGTTGATGTTCGCCAGCAGGTCGGGGCTCTGGCTGCGCTCACGGTCCACGATGCCGCTCGCGATGCTGTCCACATGGCCTCCGAAGGTCCGGCCATGGCCCATCAGCGCCACCGAGACCCGGGCGCCCTCGCGGATGCGCGGCAGCTTCGTCTCCTCGAAATAGCCCACCACATGGAAGGAGCCGCTGTCCACCAGGGCCAGGGCCGGGCTGCCGGACTGCACGTAGTCGCCGACATGGAGCTCCAGGTTGGTGACGTAGCCGTCGGCGACGGCGCGCACGTCAGTGCGGTCCAGGTTCAGCCTGGCCATCTCCAGGTCCGCCTGGGCCTGGCGGAAGCTCGCCCGGGTGATGGCGAAGGCGGATTCGGCCGCTTCCCGGTCGGCGACGGAGACCACGCCGCCGCTCAGGCGGTGCTGCCGGTCCATGTCGCGTTCGTGCTGCACCATGTCGGCGCGGCGGCTCTCGACCAGCGCCTGGGCCTGCTCGACCGCCAGCCGGTAGCGGTCCCGGTCGATCGTGAACAGCAGGTCGCCGCGCCGGACATGCTGGTTGTCGCGGACCTGGACGCGGGCGACGATGCCCGAGACGTCGGGGGAGACCTGGATCACGTCGGCGCGCACCCGGCCGTCGCGGGTCCAGGGCTGGGCCATGTAATAGTCCCACAGGTACCAGCCGACGACGGCGGCGACGGCCACCGTGACCAGCGTGACGGCGATGCGGGTGAGGGGGATCGTGAATTTCATCTTCGTATGGTTCCGTTATCCGGCGACCGCCGCCACGCCGCCCAGGACGATGACGAACAGCGCCGCGTCGAACAGGCCGCGATGCCAGATCCAGCGCGACGCGCCGAAGCGGTCGATCAGGCGTCGCAGCACCGTCCAGACCACGAGCGCGATCAACGCCCAGCCGAGGATCGGCGCGACATAGACGCCGGCGATGTCGAGTTCCTTCATGGCTTGTCCTCCGGATCACGCCGGCCGCTGGAAATGGACGAGCGCCTGCCGGATGCCAAACAGCGAGAGCAGCACTTCGGTGCCGGCCGGTCCCGTCTCCATCGCCGACAGGCGTGCCACGGCGCTGTCGAGCGCCGCCCGGAGATCGTCCATCGACCGGTCGCCGCCGGCTCCGGCGAAGTGCCCGCGGACCTCGGCGAGCACCCGCGACAGCTCGGCCGCCGCCTCCTCCGGAAGCAGGGCGCGGTCGCGGCGGAGCGCCAGCAGGTTCAGACCAACGCGCAGGCCGGCCAGCGCGTCGCGCATCAGGTGCTGCCCCTCCGGCCGGGCCGAAACCAGGGCCAGCCGGGGCACGAGGCCGCTCAGCCGGTCGTACATTCGGCCCTCGAACCGGCGGCGGTCGAGACCTGATTCATCTCCCGCAAGCCGGGCCAGGTCGCGCCGGACGGCCCGCATCAGCCTGCCGACGGTCCAGTCCGCGCCGAGCGAGCGGGTCAGCGACAGCGCCACGACCGCCGAGCCGAGGCCGACCACCTGGGCGATCCCGCCGTTCAGGAACTCCGCGAAGTCGATCGTGTAGGTGTTCTGGAGCGCCAGCGTCGCCGCGGTCGTCAGGAGGACCGGCAGGGCCACCGGAATGTGGACCGGCACCGCGATGGCGGCGGCGAGCGGTATGAAAACGGGTGCCAGCGCCACCACCAGCATCGGGAAGCTGCCGACCGCCGGCAGGACGAACAGCAGGTAGCCGCCGGCGAGCAGCATGGCGACGATCGCGAGGTTCAGGAACTTGGCGGCCGCGCCGGCCGGATCGTCGAGCGTCGCGAACAGGCTGGCGCCGACGCCGGCCATCATCGCGGCCAGATAGCCGTGTGACCATCCCGTGGCGATCCAGAAGCCGGCGCAGAGCAGGACGGCCAGGGATGCCGCGGCGCCGGACAGGGCGGCGGGCAGGTGGTCCCGGTGCAGGGACGGAACCTCCTCGCGGGCGGCGACGCGCTCCCCGGCCTCGATCGCGTCGCGGAGCGCCAAGCTTTCGTCCCAGTACAGGATCAGGTCGCGCACCCGGGCCGCCAGCGAGCGCACCAGCATGGCGTCGGCGTCGCGTCGGATCTCGCCGTCGGACGGAGCGGCGGCGTCGATCCGGGCGAGAAGCCCGTCGCGGGATCGCTGCCGGTCCGCCCGGCCGGCGGCGCCGGAGCCGTCGATCCAGGAAGCCGCGTCGGCGAGGAGGGGGCTCCACGCGTCGGCCAGGTCGGGACGGGTCCGGCGCAGGGTGCGGAGCCGGTCCTGGATCGACACGGCGTTGGACAGCAGCATCTGGAGCCGGCGCTGGAGCCGCCGGATACCCGCTTCCGCGCCCCGAAGCTCGGGAGTGTCGTAGCTGGCGTGGACGCGCAGGGCGTCCAGCGCGGCGGCGTTGACGATCAGCCGGTGCCGGTCGGCCTCGCCCGCGGTGCCGGCGGCCCGGTCGGTCAGCACGTCAGACGACCAGCGGCCGGCATCGTTCAGCCATGCGGTCAGGCGCCCGATGAGCTGGGGGCCGACCCGCTGGGGGAAGACGACCTGGCTGACCACCACCATGCAGAGGATCCCCAGGATGATCTCCTGGCAGCGGGCGATCGCCGTATCGAAGATGATCGCGGGGGTATCCACGATGGGAAAGGCCACGAATCCCGCGGTGTAGCCGGCCAACATGAAGGCGTAGCTGCGCGGCGTCCTCTCCAGCACGGTGGCGTAGACGCAGACGCCGACCCACAGCGCCAGCACGAGGCTCAGCAGTTCCGGCGAGCCGTCGAAGGCGGTGACCGCGAAGACCGCGAAAGCCGATCCGACGATGGTGCCGATCACCCGGTAGGCGGCCTTGGACTGGACCATGCCGGCCAGCGGCTGCGCGACGACGAACACCGTCAGCATCGACCAGGACGGGTGCGGCAGGTCCATCGCGAAGGCGATGTAGATCGCCAGCATCGCGGCGCCGTACGCCTTCGCCGCGAACAGCAGGTTGCGGGGGTCCAGCAGGAACATGGACGGCGCTTCAGCCAGCCGCCCGCTTGGGCTCCCGATCCTCTTCGTCCGAGTGGTCGAGGCAGTAGCTTTGCTCGATCCGGTCGAAGATCCGGAGCGTGGAGGCGATCTCGTCGTCGAGCACGCCGAGCAGCAGGCGTCGGCGGATCCCGGCGGCGACGCCGTTGACGCCGTCCAGCAGGTCGAGGCCGCGCGCGGTCAGCCGAACCACCTTGGCCCGGCGGTCGGTCTCGTGGTCGAAGCGCTCGATCAGACCCGACGATTCCAGTGCATCGAGCAACCGGACCAGGGATGCGCCCTCGATGTCGAGCGAGGCGGCGAGATCCTTCTGCTTCGCCTCGTTCCCCATGTGGGACAGGTGCAGCAGCGGCAGCCAGGTGGCCTCGGTCAGGCCGTAGGGGCGGAGGCCGTCGTCGATCTCCCGGCGCCAATGGCGCGCGATCCGCGCCAGCCGGAACCCGAAGGTCGCCCGGAGATTGGCCGTCTTTGAATTCATGACACTGAACCAAGTAAGCTTATTATTAGGATGCTAACATATCGACCGTGACTCCGCCGGTTCAAGGACGGGGAGGCATGGGGCCTGCGGGTTCCTGATATGCCGCCGGCGTATGGGAACTCTTGTTATCCGCTGATCAAGGCCGGAAATGGCGGATGAAGTCCAGGAGGACGCGGACGGTCAGGTCGGCGTCCTCGACGGTGATGGACTCCCCGGGGTTGTGGCTGATGCCGCCCCGGCATCGGGTGAACAGCATGCCGACCGGGCAAAGGGATGCAACCGCCATGGCGTCGTGGCCGGCGCCGCTGGGCAGGCGGCGGGGAGGCAGGCCGCAGCGGCGGACGGCTGCGGAAAGCCGCTCGATCAACTCCGGGGCGCAGGCGGTCGCGGGCGCTTCGTGGGTCTTCCCGATCGCGTGGGTCAGGGCGCGGCGGGCTGCGATGGCGGCGAAATCGTCGGCGATGGCCTCCATCGCGGCGACACGGGCGGCATCGTCGGGAGAGCGGATGTCGATGGTGAAGACGGCGCCGCCGGGGATCACGTTCACGGCGCCCGGCCTGGCCTCGATCCTGCCGACCGTCGCGACGAGGTCGGGAACCGCCTGGGCGTGGCGTTCGACCGCCAGGACCATCTCGGCGGCTCCCGCCAGGGCGTCGCGGCGCAGCGTCATGGGGACGGTGCCGGCGTGGCCGGCGGTTCCGGAGATGGTCACCGTGTAGCGGGACGCGCCGTTGATGCCGGTGACGATGCCGACGCCGAGATCCTCGGATTCCAGCACCGGGCCCTGCTCGATATGCGCCTCGACATAGGCGAGCACGTCGGCGGGATCGCGGGCGGCCGACGCGATCTGGTCCGGATCGCCGCCGAAGGCGCGCAGGGCGTCGGGGTAGCCGATACCGTCGGCGTCCACCGCGTCGAGGGCGGCGGGGTCGAAGCGGCCGGCCAGGGCGCGGCTGCCGGTCAGGGTCACCGGGAAGCGGACGCCTTCCTCGTCGCCGAAGCCGATCACCTCGACCGCGAAGGGCAGGCGTTCGCCGGACCGGTGCAGTTCGGCGACCGCCGCGACGCCGGCCAGGACGCCCAGGTTGCCGTCATACTTGCCGGCGTTGCGCACGGTGTCGATGTGGGAGCCGATCAGGAGCGCCGGCAGGCCGGGCCGGGTGCCCTCGTAGCGGCCGACGACGTTGCCGGCCGGGTCGATGCGGGCCGTCATGCCGGCTTCGGTCATCCAGGCCATCAGCCGATCGGCGGCGGCGCGGTGCTCGGGGGTAAGGAACAGCCGGGTCAGCGCGTCGGGCTCCGCGGAGATGGCGGCGAACCGGTCGAGCCGGTCCATCAGGGCTCTGCCGGGCGAGGGACCCATCTGCTGGAGGCGGAGAAGGGCGATCCGTTCGACCTGGGCCAGCGCGGTCTCGAACTCCTGCTCCGGCGTGTTGTGGATCCGGTGTTCGAAGGCGTCGAGGATGTCGGCGCGGGTCAGGCCCCGGACGGCGATGATGAAGGGAAAGCCGAACTTTTCCGTGTAGGCGTCGTTAAGCACCTGAAGGCGCTCGAACTCCTCCGGCGTGCAGCGGTCGAGGCCGGCGCCGGCCTGCTCCGAGGCGGAGTCCGCCGTCAGCCGTCCGGCGACGGCGAGCTTGCCGGCGAGGTCCGGATGGGCCCGGAGAAGGCCCAACTGGCGGTCCCGGCCGGCGGCGCGCACGGCGGCGCACATTCCGGCATGGAGCGCCGGTATGTCGGCCAAGGCGATGGCGGGATCGGCGGCAAGGGCGGTCTCGGCGACCCAGGGCGAGTGCTCGAACACGCCGCCGAAGCGGGCGACGAAATCGGCGGCGGCCCTGTCGGCCGGCGTGGTGTCCGTTGGCACGGCGGTTGCGAGACCCTTCGAACTATCCGGAGACATTTGCACCCTTCCACCAATAGGATCGTAACGTCAAACTAATGCCATCCCCGGGGCATGACCTTCCTGAAAGTTTTGAAACTCTTTCCGTCCAAGGGATATCGACGGCGGAGACGGAGCGGTGAAAGAATAATTTAGGAAACTCCGCGAACCGATAACAAGTCGAAAACAGGCGAGCAAGGAGAGACACATGGCGGCGACTTCACGAATGGCGGAGAGCGGGGCGGCGAGCGGAGGACGGCTCACCACCCATGTCCTCGATACCATGCACGGAACGCCCGCGGCGGGAATGGCGGTGACGCTGTTCCGGATCGACGGCGACAGGCGGGAGAAGATCACCGAGACCAAGACGAACACCGACGGCCGCTGCGACGAACCGTTGCTGTCCGGCGACCGGATGCGGACGGGGATCTACGAGCTGATATTCGAGGTGGACGCCTATTTCCGGAAGATCGCGGTAGACCTGCCGGACCCGCCGTTCCTGGACGGCATCCCGCTCCGCTTCGGGATCGCGGACGCGGGTGCCCATTACCATGTGCCGCTGCTGGTCAGCCCGTTCGCCTATTCCACATATCGCGGAAGCTGAGGCGAGGAGAGACGCACGATGCGCGATTGCGTAAGGTTCCTGCTGAGCGACCGGCTGATCGAGATTCGGGAGGTCGATCCGACCCAGACGGTCCTGGACTGGCTGCGCCTGGACCAGCGCAAGGTCGGCACCAAGGAAGGCTGCGCGGAAGGCGACTGCGGCGCCTGCACGGTGGTGGTCGGGCGGCTGGAGGGCGGCAAGGTCCGGTACGAGGCGGTGAACGCCTGCATCCGCTTCGTCGCGACGCTGGACGGCTGCCAGGTGCTGACGGTCGAGCACCTGAAGGGTGCGGACGGCGGGCTCCATCCGGTACAGCAGGCCCTGGTGGATTGCCACGGGTCGCAATGCGGCTTCTGCACGCCGGGCTTCGTCATGTCCATGTTCGCGCTGTACAAAGGCGAGGAGGCTCCGGACGGGGCCGCGGTGGACGACGCGCTGGCCGGCAACCTGTGTCGCTGCACGGGATACGCGCCGATCGTCGCGGCGAGCGAGCGGATGTACGCCCTGGGAGCGCCGGCGGCGGACCGTTTCGCGGCGGAGGCCGCGGCCACGGCGGAGCGGCTGGCAGGCTTGCAGGACGACGAGACCCTGCGCGTCGGCAAGGGCGGGCGGCTGTTCCTTGCCCCGGCGACGCTGGAGGCTTTCGCCGACCTGCTGGCCGAGCATCCGGAGGCCCGGATCGTCTCGGGGGCGACCGACGTCGGGCTCTGGGTCACCAAGTTCCAGCGGGTGCTGGACGTCGTGATCTACACGGGACGCATCCGGGGTTTCCGGGAGATCCGGGACACCGGCACCGCGCTGGAGATCTCGGCCGGAGCCACCTATACCGACATCAAGGATCCGGTCGGGGCGCTCTATCCCGATTTCGGCGAGCTGATCCGGCGGATCGGGGCCGTGCAGGTCCGGAACGTCGGCACGATCGGCGGCAACATCGCCAACGGCTCGCCCATCGGCGACACGCCGCCGGCCCTGATCGCGGCCGGCGCCACGTTGGTGCTGCGGTCGAAGGACGGCCGGCGGTCGATGCCGATCGAGGATTTCTTCATCGACTACGGCAAGCAGGACCGTCGGCCGGGAGAGTTCGTCGAGGCCGTCGTCCTGCCCAAACCCGCGCCGGGTGCGCGGTTCCGTGCCTACAAGATCACCAAGCGGTTCGACCAGGACATCTCGGCGGTGTGCGCCTGCTTCTCGGTCAGGATCGACGGCGGCACCGTGGCGGAAGCCAGGATCGCCTATGGCGGGATGGCCGCGACGCCGAAGCGGGCGGCGGAAGCCGAGAAGGCGCTGGTCGGGCGGCCCTGGACGGAGGCGACCGTGCGCGACGCCATGGCGGCGCTGGCGCGGGACTTCACCCCCCTGACCGACTGGCGGGCCAGCGCGTCCTACCGCATGGCCGTGGCCGCCAACCTGCTGCTGAAACTCTATGTGGAAACCACCGATCCCGACGCGGATACGCGTCTGGTCGGCGACCGGAGGCTGGTCCATGCCTGATTCAACGGAAGCGGGTCTCGTCGAGCGCATCTCGGGCGCCGTTCATTCCGACCGGCGGCACGACAGCGCCCACAAGCACGTGACCGGCGAGGCGGTCTATGTCGACGATATCCGGGAGCCGGCCGGACTGCTGAATGTCTATCTGGGCCTGAGCGACCGGCCTCATGCGCGGCTGGTGTCGCTGGACCTGTCGGCGGTGAGAGCGGCGCCGGGCGTGGTCGAGGTCGTCACGGCGGCGGACGTGCCGGGCGTCAACGACGTGAGCTGCATGGGCCGCCATGACGAGCCGCTGTTCGCCGACGACCTGATCGAGTACGCGGGCCAGCCGCTGTTCGCGGTGGCGGCGGAGACCCGGGAGCAGGCGCGCCGGGCGGCGCGGCTCGCGGTCGCGACCTACGAGGACCTGGAGCCGGTGCTGACCCTGGATCAGGCGCGCGGGCGCGGGACCGTGGTGTTCCCGCCCATGACCTTGAAGCGGGGCGAAGCGGAACCGGCGATCGCGGAGGCACCCCGCCGCCTGGAAGGCCGGATCGTCATCGGCGGCCAGGACCATTTCTACCTGGAAGGCCAGATCGCCATGGCGATCCCCGGGGAGGACGACGAGGTCCTGGTCCATTGCTCGACACAGCATCCCAGCGAGGTCCAGCATATCGTCGCCCACGTGCTGAACGTGCCGGCCAACGCGGTGGCGGTCGAGGTCCGGCGCATGGGCGGGGCATTCGGCGGCAAGGAGACGCAGGCCAACCTGTTCGCGGCGACGGCGGCCGTCGTGGCGAAGAAGACGGGGCGGGCTGCCAAGCTTCGGCCGGACCGCGACGACGACATGGTGATCACCGGCAAGCGCCACGATTTCGAGGTGGACTACCGCGTCGGGTTCGACGACGACGGGCGGATCAGGGGCGTCGAGTTCCTGTTCGCCGCGCGCTGCGGGTTCGCCGCCGACCTGTCCGGGCCGGTGACCGACCGGGCACTGTTCCACTGCGACAACACCTATTTCTACGAGGCGGTCACGGCCAAGTCGCTGCCGCTGAAGACCAACACGGTCTCCAACACGGCATTCCGCGGGTTCGGCGGACCCCAGGGGATGGTCGCGGCGGAACGGGTGATCGAGGAGGTGGCATATGCAGTGGGCAAGGACCCGCTGGAGATCCGCAAGCTGAACTTCTACGGCGGCGAGGGCCGGGACCTGACGCCCTATCACCAGACCGTGGAAGACAACATCGCGCCGGAGATCGTCACGGCGCTGGAGGAGCGATCCGACTATCAAGCACGACGCGATGCGATCCGGGCGCACAACGCCAGGGGTGGCTGGCTGCGGAAGGGGATCGCGCTGACGCCGGTCAAGTTCGGCATCTCCTTCACCGCGACCCAGTACAACCAGGCCGGAGCCCTGGTCCATGTCTATACCGACGGCACCGTCCACCTGAACCACGGCGGGACCGAGATGGGGCAGGGGCTTTACGTGAAGGTCGCCCAGGTCGTCGCCGAGGAGTTCCAGATCGACATCGAGAAGGTCCGCGTCACGGCGACCACGACCGGCAAGGTGCCGAACACCTCGGCGACCGCGGCGTCGTCGGGGGCCGACCTGAACGGCAAGGCGGCGCAGAACGCGGCGGCCACCATCAAGGAGCGGCTGATCGGCTTCGCGGTGGAGAACTGGGGCGTGCCGCGGGAGCAGGTGGTGTTCCTGCCCAACCGGGTGCGGATCGGCAACCAGGAGATCCCGTTCGGCGATCTGGTCCGAACCGCCTACATGGCGCGCATCCAGCTCTCGTCCACCGGATTCTACAAGACGCCGGAGATCCACTGGGACCGGGCGGCCGGGCGCGGCAAGCCGTTCTACTATTTTTCCTATGGTGCGGCGGCGGCGGAAGTGACCGTCGATACGCTGACGGGAGAATACAGGGTCGACCGGGTCGACATCCTGCACGATGTCGGACATTCGCTGAACCCGGCGCTGGATCGCGGGCAGGTCGAAGGCGGCTTCGTCCAGGGCATGGGCTGGCTGACCATGGAGGAGCTGTGGTGGGACAAGCGCGGGCATCTGCGGACCCACGCGCCCAGCACCTACAAGATCCCGGCCTGCAGCGACCGGCCCCGTGTCTTCAACGTCCACCTGCTGGAGAACGCGCGGAACCGCAAGGACACGGTCTACCGGTCCAAGGCGGTGGGCGAGCCGCCCTTCATGCTGGGCATGTCGGTGCTCCATGCGATTTCGGACGCGGTGGCGAGCGTCGGCGATTACGCGACATGCCCGAGGATCGATCCGCCGGCCACGCCGGAGAAGGTGCTGGCGGCGATCGAGGCCCTGAGGGCGGGAAGGCGGCCGGCATGACCGGGCTGGCGCCGGTGCTGAAGGCCATGCTGGCGCGTGGCGAGCGCGCGGCGCTGGTGACGGTGGCCGGAGCGCGGGGCTCGACCCCGCGCGAGCCTGGAGCGCGGATGCTGGTCGGTCCGGCGGCCACGGCCGGAACGATCGGCGGCGGCCGGCTGGAATGGGACGCGATCGCCCGGGCTCGGGCGCTGGCGGGACCCGAGGAGATGGTGGACGTTCCGCTGGGTCCGGCGATCGGCCAGTGCTGCGGCGGCCATGTGACGCTGCGCCTGGAACAGGCCGACGCGGCGTTGCTGGACCGGATCGAGGCGGAAGAGAGTGCCGCCGCCGCCAGGCTGCCGCGGGTCCTGCTGTTCGGCGCCGGTCATGTCGGCAAGGCGATCGCGTCGGCGCTGGCGCCGCTGCCGCTGGACATGCTGTGGATCGACGGGCGGGCGGAGGAGTTTCCACAGGCCATGCCCGGAACGACCGTGCGCCGGGTCGTGACGGAAGCGCCCCTGGACATGGTCGCCGAGGCGCCGCCGGGATCCAGCTATCTGGTGCTGACTCATCTGCATGCGCTGGATTTCCAGATCACGGAAGCGGTGCTGCGGCGCGGGGACTTCGCCTATGCCGGGCTGATCGGCTCGGCGACCAAGCGGCGGCGGTTCGAGCGGACCTTCACCGCCCACGGGGGGGATCCGGGCGTGCTGGACAGGCTGACCTGCCCGATCGGGTCCGCCCTGCACCGCGACAAGCGACCGGAGGTGATCGCGGCACTGGTCGCCGCAGAGCTCTTGATAACGACCGCCGAAGCGTCCAAAGAGGCATCAGAACCCGCGAACGCCGAGGCATAGAGGGAACGGGGTCCCGACGAACTGGGAGAGTGAAACATGACCTACGATGCCGGCGGGGTTCCTCCCCGTCTTGAGCTTCGCGGAATAACCAAGCGATTCCCCGGGGTCGTCGCCAACGACGGCGTCAGCTTCCCGGTCCGGCCGGGCGAGATCCATGCGCTGCTGGGAGAGAACGGCGCCGGCAAGAGCACGCTGGTGAAGATCATCTACGGCGTGCTCCACGCCGACGAGGGCGAGGTGCTGTGGAACGGGCAGGCTGTCCAGCTTGCCAACCCGCATGCGGCGCGCCGGCTCGGCATCGGCATGGTGTTCCAGCATTTCTCGCTGTTCGACGGCATGACGGTGCTGGAGAACATCGCGCTGGGGCTGGAAGGCAAGCCCGACATGCGCAGCCTGTCCGGGCGGATCGTCGAGGTGTCGCAGGCCTACGGTCTGCCGCTGGACCCGAGGCGCGAGATCCACACCCTGTCGGTCGGCGAGCGCCAGCGGGTCGAGATCGTGCGATGCCTGCTTCAGGATCCCAAGCTGCTGATCATGGACGAGCCGACCTCCGTCCTGACCCCGCAGGAGGTCGAGCGGCTGTTCGGCACGTTGCGGCTGCTGGCGTCGGAAGGCTGCTCGATCCTCTACATCAGCCACAAGCTCCAGGAGATCAAGGATCTCTGCGACCATGCCACGATCCTGCGCGGCGGCAAGGTGGTCGGGGAGTGCGACCCGGCGGTGGAATCGACCCGCGGCATGGCGCAGATGATGATCGGCGCCGAGCTGAAGACGCTGGCCCGGCGCGGGACGCGGCCCAAGGCCGCCACCCGATTTACAGTCGAGGCGCTGGACCTGCCGACCGACCAGCCGTTCGGGACCACGCTGAAGCGCGTCGGTTTCGAGGTCGCGGCGGGCGAAATCTTCGGCATCGCCGGCGTCGCCGGCAACGGCCAGAACGAATTGATGCGGGCTCTGTCGGGCGAACTGACGGTCGCGAACCCGACAAGCATCCGGCTGGACGGCAAGCCGGTGGGCGACCTGGGCGTCGAGCGGCGGCGGGCGCTGGGCCTGTGCTGCGTGCCGGAGGAGCGCAACGGCCACGCCGCGGTGCCCGACATGAGCTTGGCGTCGAATACGCTGATCAGCGCGCGGAACCGCATGAAGCTGGTGCTGCGCGGCTGGATCAGGCGGGACGCGACGCGGGATTTCGCCGAGCGGATCATCCAGGAGTTCGGCGTCAAGGCGCGCGGGCCTGACTCGGCGGCGCGCAGCCTGTCGGGCGGCAACCTTCAGAAATACATCGTCGGACGCGAGATCCTCCAGGCTCCCGAGGTGCTGGTGATCGCCCAGCCGACCTGGGGCGTCGATGCAGGCGCCGCCGCGGCGATCCACCAGGCGCTGTTCAACCTGGCGCAGAACGGGGCCTCGATCGTCGTCGTCTCCCAGGACCTGGACGAGTTGCTGACCCTGTGCGACCGGCTGGCGGTGCTGAATGTCGGTACCCTGTCGAAGGCGATCGACACGGCGGATGCCTCCCTGGAGGAGATCGGGCTGCTGATGGGCGGCCTGCACGGGATGTCGGCGGAAGTGCCGGCAACACACGGGGCGGAGAACAAGGGGGGCTCCCAGCATGTCGCTTAAGTTCGAACCGCGGCGGGAGATCCCGAAATCGCTGGTCTACGGAACGCCGCTGCTGGCGATCGCGCTGACCATCCTGTCGGGCTACCTGCTGTTCATGTTCCTGGGACTGAATCCCGGATCGACCCTGTACATCTTCCTGGTGTCGCCGCTGGAGACCCAGTTCGGACTGGCGGAACTGGCGGTCAAGGCCGGGCCGCTGATCCTGATCGCGACCGGGCTCGCCATCGGCTTCCGCGCCAATGTCTGGAACATCGGGGCCGAGGGGCAGCTGACCATCGGCGCGATCTTCGGCGCCGGCGTGGCCCTGGCCTTCTGGGGCGACGAGGGTTTCTGGATCCTGCCGCTGATGTTCGTGGCCGGTGCCCTGGGCGGCATGCTGTGGGCGGCGATTCCGGCGTTCCTGAAGACGCGGTTCGAGGTCAGCGAGATCCTGACCAGCCTGATGCTGACATATGTCGCGACGCTGGTCCTGAGCATCCTGGTCCATGGGCCGTGGCGCGACCCCGAGGGCTTCAATTTCCCGCAGAGCCGGCTGTTCACCGAGGCGGCCATCCTGCCCATCGTCCTGGAGGGCACCCGGCTGCATGCCGGGGCCTTCGTGGCGCTGTTCGCCGCCGTGGCGGCCTGGGTCCTGCTGACCCATACGGTGACCGGCTTCCAGGTCAAGGTGGTCGGGCAGGCGCCCATGGCGGCCCGTTTCGCCGGGTTCAGCCAGAAGGGAACGGTCTGGTTCAGCCTGCTGCTGGCGGGGGCCTTGGCGGGGCTGGCCGGCATGATCGAGGTGGCCGGCCCGATCGGGCAGCTGACGCCGCAGCTCACCCCGGGCTACGGCTTCACCGCGATCATCGTGGCCTTCCTGGGGCGGCTCAACCCGCTGGGGATCATCCTGGCCGGGCTGGTGATGGCGATCTCCTACATCGGCGGCGAGAACGCCCAGGTCTATGCCCAGCTGCCGCAGGCGGCGACGGGCGTCTTCCAGGGAATGCTGCTGTTCTACCTGCTGGCCTCGGACTTCCTGGTCCGGTACCGCATCCGCTTCCAGTCGGCCAGGCACCAGGCCGCCAAGCCCCGCCGGGAGGTCGCCGCCACATGATCGATTTCCTTGTCCTGATCGCGGTGTCCGTGGTGATCGCCGCGACGCCGATGCTGTTCGCCGCCGTGGGCGAGCTGGTGGTGGAGCGGTCCGGGGTGCTGAACCTGGGCGTCGAGGGCATGATGCTGATCGGCGCGGTGGTGGGTTTCGGCGTGACCATGACGACTGGCAGCGCCGTGCTGGGAATCGGCTCGGCGGCGCTTGCCGGCGCCGCGCTGGCGCTGGTCTTCGGCGTGCTGGTCCTGACCCTGATGGCGAATCAGGTGGCGACGGGCCTTGCCCTCACCATCTTCGGGATCGGGCTGAGCGCCCTGATCGGGGCCGGCTTCGTCGGCATGCCCATCGCCGGCCTGCCCAAGCTGGACATTCCCGGAATCAGCGACCTGCCGGTCTTGGGGCCTCTGCTGTTCCAGTACGACGCCATGGTCTACCTGTCGGTGGCGTTGACCCTGGCGGTCGGCTGGTTCCTGAAGCGGACCCATGCCGGCATGGTGCTGAGGGCGGTCGGCGAATCCGCGGAATCCGCGCACTCGATCGGGCATCCGGTGATTCGGGTCCGCTACTTGGCGACCCTGTTCGGCGGCGCCATGGCCGGGCTGGGCGGCGCCTTCCTGTCGCTGTCGGTCACGCCCATGTGGGCGGAGAACATGACGTCGGGCCGCGGCTGGATCGCGCTGGCGCTGGTCGTGTTCGGATCGTGGCGGCCGGGCCGGGTGCTGCTGGGCGCCTATATCTTCGGCGGCGTCACGATCCTTCAGCTCCATGCCCAGGGAAGCGGCGGGCTGGGCTTCGGGCTGCCGGGGCAGGTGTTCACCATGCTGCCGTACCTGGCGACCATCGCGGTGCTGACGATCATATCGGCCGGTCCCTGGCGCGGCCGTTTCCAGGCGCCGGCCTGCCTGGGACAGCCTTTCCGACCGTCGGTGTGACGGGGGCGTGGCAAGAGCAACGTCCGCTAAAGTCGTATTAACGTAGGTCGGCCTCGGCCGAAGGCCGACGCCGACACCCTGGCCGGAGCGTCGATGCAGGGTGTCGGCGTTCGCCCTGTCAGGCGAAGGCCGACCGACGCCGAACGGCAAAAATCCAGGAAGGCTCGGTGATGTCAGGATGAGCCTAGGCGAGCCCTGCGTTTGCCGCAGGGCAACGTAGACTTCACAGGGCGCGTTTCCTGTGTATAGTGCCGCAAATTTTACGCCAGGAGACGGTTAATGGCCCAGATCGTGCAGTTTCGCGAAGCCCTCACCTTCGACGACGTCCTGCTGGTGCCGGCCGAATCCTCGGTCCTGCCGGCCCAGACGGACACCCGCACCCGGCTGACCAAGTCGATCGAACTCGGCATTCCCCTGATGTCCGCCGCCATGGACACGGTAACCGAAAGCGGCCTCGCCATCGCCATGGCGCAGGCGGGCGGCATCGGCGTGATCCACCGCAACATGGACATAGAGCGGCAGGCGGACGAGGTCCGGCGGGTCAAGCGGTTCGAATCGGGCATGGTGGTCAATCCGATCACGATCGAACCGACGGCGACCCTGGCCGATGCGCTGAGCCTGATGGCGAATTACCGCATCTCCGGCATTCCGGTGGTCGAGCAGCCCTCGGGCAAGCTGGTCGGCATCCTGACCAACCGCGACGTCCGCTTCGCATCCAACCCGCAGCAGCGGGTGTCGGAGCTGATGACCAGCGAACGGCTGGTGACGGTCCGCGAGGGCGTCGACCGGGAGGAGGCGAAGCGGCTGCTCCACCAGTTCCGCATCGAGAAGCTGCTGGTGGTCGACGACGCCTACCGCTGCATCGGGCTGGTCACGGTCAAGGACATCGAGAAGGCTCAACTTCACCCCAACGCCTGCAAGGACGAGAAGGGCCGGCTGCGTGCCGCCGCCGCGACCGGCACCGGCGAGGACGGGCTGGCCCGCGCCGAGGCGCTGTTCGATGCCGAGGTAGACGTGCTGGTCGTCGATACCGCCCACGGGCATTCCCGCAAGGTGATGGAGCAGATCGAGCGGGTGCGCCGTCTGTCCAACTATACCCAGGTGGTCGCCGGCAACGTCGCCACGTCGGAAGCTGCCAAGGCGCTGATCGGCGCCGGCGTCGATGCGGTCAAGGTCGGCATCGGCCCGGGATCGATCTGCACCACCCGCATGGTCGCGGGCGTCGGCGTTCCGCAGCTGACCGCCGTAATGGACGTGGTCGACGAGTGCCACCGCCAGGGCATTCCCGTCGTCAGTGACGGCGGCATCAAGTATTCCGGCGACCTCGCCAAGGCGATCGCGGCCGGTGCCGATTGCGCGATGCTGGGCAGCCTGTTCGCCGGCACCGACGAGAGCCCCGGCGAGGTGATCCTGTACCAGGGCCGGAGCTACAAGAGCTATCGCGGCATGGGTTCGGTCGGTGCCATGGCGCGCGGCTCGGCGGACCGCTACTTCCAGCAGGAAGTCCGCGACACCATGAAGCTGGTGCCGGAAGGCGTCGAGGGGCGGGTGCCCTACAAGGGCCCGGTCAGCGGCGTGATCCACCAGCTGGTCGGCGGCCTGAAGGCGGCCATGGGCTATACCGGCAACAGCAGCATCCCGGAGATGCAGACCCGCTGCAACTTCGTGAAGATCACCAACGCGGGCCTGCGCGAGAGCCATGTCCACGACATCATGATCACCAACGAGGCACCCAACTACCGCCGCGACCTCTAAGCGGCGGTCGGCTGCGACGGCGAGCCGTTGGCAGCCGCGCCGTTCGGCGTGGTGGCGACCTCTATCTTGAAGCCGCGGCTGGGCGGGAAGCGCGTGGCGGCCTTCTTGACGGCGCGCTCCATCGTCGTGGCCCAGACAAGGAAGCGGAGATTGCCGCTCCAGTTCTCGTTTCCCTCCTCGCCGGTCGCTTCCGGCAGCGCGCCGCCGGCTCCGGAGATCACGACGATCCAGCGGTGATCCTCGGGCAGCCGGCGCTCGTCCAGGACGACCAGCCGGTTGTCGCTCTTGCGGACGGTCTTGAGCTTTTCCTCCAGCTTTGCCACTTCCGCCGTGAGGCGGCCGACCAGCATGTCGCTGTCGGCGGCCTTCCGCTTGGCCGTCCTGCAGCCCTTGGCCACTTCGCGGATCGCCGCGACCTGCCGGACCCGGTCCCGCTGAAGGCTGCTGACCCGGTGCCGGGCGACCGCCACCTTGTCCAGCGCCAGGCGCAGCCCCATCAGGACGCCGAGATATCCGGTGAAGAAGCAGAGGATGTAGGTGGTGATCATGCGGCCGCTCCGTTGCCTTCCGTCGCTGCGCCCGATGATTCCTCGGGTTCGATCATCTCGATCAGGGTGAAGCCGAGGCTGACCGGGAATCGGCTGTCCAGGCTGGCCTTGGCTTCCGGCAGGTTCTGTGCCCATATTTCCACATGCTGTGCGCGGGCCCAGCTGCCGTCGAGCAGGCCGTGAGGACGTCCTTCACGGATCGCGGCCTGCACGTGCCGGTTGACCATGACCGCCTTGAACAGCCGGCAGCCGGGCCGCTTGCGCCCGACGATCCTGATCATCTCGTCGTCCCGCTGCTGCAATTCGTCGAGCTTGGACTGGAACTGGTCGATCTGGCGCTCTACCGCACGGCGCCGGGCCTCGCTCTGCGCCAGGGCGATTCGCAGCTTCGCCCGGCGCTGCTCGAAGGCGGGGATCAGCGGGGCGCAACGCTTGAGCTTGACGCGGGCGCGGGTGGCGGCTTCGCTCTTGAGGATCATGCGGGACCAGATCTCTCCGCCGAGGCGGGCGGCGAAGAAGCCGGTCATGCCCGCCATTCCGGCAAACAGGATGTCAGTGACGATTTCGACCGGCGACATGCCGATGCACCATTGAAGTTACTACGCTATACGGCTCTCTCCCGATCGATGGTGCATCGCAACATCGATCGGTCGCAGAACTATGGAGGTAGTCCGTCCGTTCGGCAATACATCTTCGAAGCTTCTTCATGCCGCAGTACCCAGGGCGCAGGCCGCGCGTAGGCCGACGGCACTTTCACGGCTTGTCCATGGCGCCGGAACGATGAAAGCTGTTGCGTGGCGGCGTTTCATCGCCCATGTCACACCTTCGCCTTTTCCCCGTGACCACGTCCGATCAGCAGAGACCAGATGACCCCCGGCGCCCGCCTTCAAGCCGCCATCGAACTCCTCGACGAGGTGGAGGTGACCCCGCGTCCGGCAGATGCCGTGATCAGCGCCTTCTTCCGCGCCCGCCGATTCATCGGCGCCAAGGACCGCGCCGCCGTGGCCGAAACGGTCTACGGCGTGCTGCGCCGGCACGCACGGCTTCGCTGGTGGTTCCAGCATGCCGGCGGCTTTCCCGTCACGGCCCGCACGCTGCTGATCGCCGACCAGATCCTGGCCCAGGGACGGCCGGCGGACCACCTGGATAAGCTGTTCAGCGGCGGCCGATTCGCGCCCGCCCAGTTCAGCCAGGGGGAGATCCGGCTGGCGAACAAGCTGGAGGGCCATACCCTGGACCACCCCGGCATGCCGGAGGAGGTCGCGGTCGAATGCCCTGACTGGGCCGCAGGCCACCTCCGCGAGTTTTTCGGCGACCGATTCGTGCCGGAACTGGCGGCATTGTTGGATCCTGCCCCGCTCGACCTGCGCGCCAATCCCGTCAAGGCGGACCGCGACGCGGCGCTGGCGGCGCTTGCCGCGTCCGGAATCGAGGGCGAGCCGACCCGCTGGTCGCCGTTCGGCATCCGGATCCACGGGCGGCCTCCGCTGGCATCGACCGACGCCTTCAAGAGCGGGATGGTCGAGATCCAGGACGAGGGCTCGCAGCTGATCGGGCTGCTGACCGACGCGAAGCCGGGCCACCAGGCTGTGGATTTCTGCTCCGGGGCCGGGGGCAAGGCGCTCGCCATCGCGGCCGGCATGCAGAACAAGGGCCGGCTGGTCGCCTGCGACGTGCTGGAAAAGCGGCTGAAGCGCGCCGCGGAGAGAATTCGCCGCGCCGGGCTCCACAATGTCGAGACCCGGGCGCTGTCGAGCGAGCGCGATCCCTGGGTCAAGCGCCACAAGGGCAAGTTCGACCGCGTCCTGGTGGATGCGCCCTGCACCGGGACGGGTACCTGGCGGCGCAACCCGGACAGCCGCTGGCGGCTGCTGGGGCCGGGGCTGGAGGAGTTGGAGAAGCTGCAGCACAACATCCTCGACTCGGCGTCGCGGCTGGTCAAGCCGGGCGGGCGGCTGATCTACGCCACCTGCTCGATGCTGCCCCAGGAGAACGAGCGGCAGGTCGAAACCTTCCTGGCGGCCCATCCGGACTTCACGGTCAAGCCGGTAGACGAGCTGTGGCAGGATTCCGTCGGCACCGCCAGCCCCGGGACCGGACCCTTCATGCGCCTTTCGCCGGCGCGCCATGGCACGGACGGCTTCTTCGCCGCCGTGCTGGAGCGCGGGAGCGCCGCGGAATGATCGGGCGGATCCGGCGCGCGCGGCTCGACGATGCCGCCGCGATCGCCTATGTCCACGTGGCCGGCTGGCGCGAGACCTATCCCGGCATCGTCCCGGACCGCACGCTGGCCGCCATGGACGTTTTCAGCCGCACGCGCTACTGGGCGCAGGTGCTGGACAACAAGCGGAACCGCATCGACGTGTTCGTCTCGGAGATGCCGGTGGACGGCGAGGACCGGGTGGTCGGATTCGGCGTGACCGGGCCGGAGCAGGTCGGACTGGACGATTATTCCGGGGAGTTCCACGCGCTCTACGTCCTTCAGGTCGGGCAGGGACGGGGCCTGGGAACCCGGCTGATGACCACGATGGCAGCGGGCCTCGTGCTGAGGGGAATGACCGCCTGCACCGTCTGGGCCTTGCGCGACAATTTACGGGCGCGGCGTTTCTATGAGAAAATGGGCGGCGTGCTGATAAGCGAGCGTCCGCTGATGTTCGACGGCACGCGGGTGATGGAAGTGGCCTATGGGTGGTCCGACGTGACGCCGCTGGCGCGGCGAAGTGAGGAGGCATGGCGCTGATCCGTCGCGCCCGTCCGGAAGACGCGGCCGGCATTGCCGAGGTTCATGTCGCCAGTTGGCGAACGACGTATCCGGGCATGGTGCCCGACGGCTACCTGCTCGGCTTGTCCGTCCCGGGCTTCACGCAGCGCTGGCGCAGGATCCTGGCCGACCAGTCCCGCATCCACGGCAGCTTCGTCGCCGTGGAACCGCCGCTCGGGGTGGTGGGGTTCGCGTCCTGCGGGACGCAGCGGACCGCCATCGAAGGCTATGGCGGCGAGTTCTACGCGCTATATCTGTATGACCATGCGCAGGGCCGGGGCATCGGCCGGCACCTGATGGCCGCCATGGCGAACGAACTGACCAATTACGGGATGAACTCCGCGGTGGTCTGGGTCCTGGCGAACAATCCGTCCCGCTGGTTCTATGAACGCCTGGGCGGTTGCCGGCTGGCCGAGAAGATCATCGGCTTTGCCGGGACGAACCTGACGGAGGCAGCCTATGGCTGGCGGGACTTGGCGCCGCTGGCGCGCTTGTCCGCGGACCCTCCGGTGCGCTAACACACGGCTTTAGGAAGCCAGACCTTGCCACGCTTGAAGCGAGTAGACATGACCGCCCCCCTTTCGAACGACCTGACCGCCGATCGCGTTCTCATCCTGGATTTCGGGTCCCAGGTGACCCAGCTGATCGCCCGTCGGGTGCGCGAGAGCGGCGTCTATTGCGAGATCCACCCGTTCAGCATGGCGCCGGAGAAGGTCAAGGAGTTCGACCCCAAGGCGATCATCCTGTCCGGCAGCCCGGCCTTCATCTCGCAGGAGAACTCGCCGCGTCCGCCGCGGGAGGTGTTCGAACAGAAGGTGCCGGTGCTGGGCATCTGCTACGGCCAGCACGTGATGTGCGCCCAGCTCGGCGGCGAGGTGACCGGGTCCGACCACCGCGAGTACGGCCGCGCCTACGTGGACGTCAAGGAGCCCTGCGCGCTGTTCGAGGGCATGTGGGAACTGGGGGCCCGCGAGCAGGTCTGGATGAGCCACGGCGACCGCGTGACCCGGCTGCCGGACGGCTTCCGCGCCGTGGGCCAGAGCGACGGCGCGCCGTTCGCCGTGATCGCCGACGACGACCGGCATTTCTACGGCGTGCAGTTCCACCCCGAGGTGGTCCACACCCCGCACGGCGCCCAGCTTCTGCGGAACTTCACCCACCATGTCGCGGGCTGCCGGGGCGAATGGACCATGGCCGCCTTCCGCGAGGAGGAGATCGCCCGCATCCGCGCCAAGGTCGGCAAGGGCAAGGTGATCTGCGGCCTGTCCGGCGGCGTCGACAGCTCGGTCGCGGCGGTCCTGCTGCACGAGGCGATCGGCGACCAGCTGACCTGCATCTTCGTGGATACCGGGCTGATGCGCTCCGGCGAGGCCGATCAGGTCGTCACCCTGTTCCGCGACCATTACAACATTCCGCTGATCCACCGCGACGCGTCGGACCTGTTCCTGGGCAAGCTGGCCGGGGTGTCGGACCCCGAGCGGAAGCGCAAGATCATCGGCGCCACCTTCATCGACGTGTTCGACGAAGAGGCGCACAAGATCGGCGGCGCCGAGTTCCTGGCGCAGGGCACGCTGTACCCCGACGTGATCGAGAGCGTGTCGCTGTCCGGCGGCGGCATGACCATCAAGTCGCACCACAATGTCGGCGGCCTGCCCGAGCGGATGAAGCTGAAGCTGGTCGAGCCGCTGCGCGAGCTGTTCAAGGACGAGGTCCGGAAGCTGGGGCGGGAACTGGGCCTTCCCGAAAGCTTCATCGGCCGGCACCCGTTCCCCGGGCCGGGCCTGGCGATCCGCATCCCCGGCGACATCACGCCGGAGAAGCTGGCGATCCTGCGGAAGGCCGATACGATCTACCTGGAGGAGATCCGCAACGCCGGCCTCTACGACGCGATCTGGCAGGCCTTCGCCGTGCTTCTGCCGGTTCGGACCGTCGGCGTGATGGGCGACGAGCGGACCTACGACTATGCCTGCGCGCTCCGGGCGGTGACGTCGGTGGACGGCATGACGGCGGACTACTACCCGTTCGACCACGAGTTCCTGGGCCGCGTCGCGACCCGGATCATCAACGAGGTCCGGGGCATCAACCGCGTCACCTACGACATCACCAGCAAGCCTCCGGGTACGATCGAGTGGGAGTGACGGGTCCTGAAGGTGGCGCTCGCCGCCCCACCCATGCCCTTTGACTCGCCGGTCGTGACGATGCCGCGCTGGAAAGCTGGTCGGGCCGTCGATCAGGACTTCGGCGAAGGCGCGGCGCCACAGCCAGCCATAGTGGGCGATGCCGACGACGCTATGGTCATCGCCGGCAGCGAAGCGTCGGCGGCCGAGCAGTTCGTCGAGCAGGACGATGATGCGCTTCGCTTCGCCCCCGAAGCGACCGATCGCGAGCGGGACCGGCTCGGGCGGTAAGCATACGCCGAGCACTGCGGGAGGCAGCCATTGAAGCCAGGGCGGGACGTATCGCATGATCGCGGTCCTGTTTGATTGTGGGAGGCGGTCATGGACATCGACACCGATCGGATCGACGATGCTGTACTGGCGCTTTTAACGTTGGGAGTTCACGAAGGTGCGCGCGCGTGGAAGTCTTTCGACTGGGACGCAATGGACCGGCTGCATGCCAAGGGGCTGATCCACGATCCGGTCGGCAAGGCCAAGTCGGTGGTTTTCACGCCGGAGGGCTTGGCGCGCTCGGAGCAGCTGTTCCAGGAACTGTTCGCCAAGCGTTGATCCGGTCGGCGCCGAGGTCACGGATCGTGTCCTACGGCATGGTGTAGGAGCGCACGTGCGGGACCGGCACTACGGGAGGCGGCGGAGTCAGACAGCCTGTCGCGACTTGCCCGGCGCCTCCCACTCGGCGCCTTTCATGAAGGGGTCGAGCGGAGTCTCGGCGAGGTGGTTGGTGTAGTTCGAGATCAGCTTGGTCGCGGCCAGCACCAGCACGTCGAGCACGGCTTCGTTCGTGTAGCCCGCAGCCTTGAACGACGCGACATCGGCCTGGCTGACGATTCCGCGGTTTCGAGTGACGAGCGCTGCGAATACGCGAAGCGCCTCGAGCTTGGCATCGGCGATCGGGCGACCGTTGCGGACGGCGTCGATCGTGGCATCGTCGACCTTCGCCATGCGCGACAGGTTGGTGTGCCCGGCCATGCAATAGACGCACTCATTCTCATGGATGATCGAGAGATAGACGACGTTGCGCTCGACTGCGGTGAAGCCGGTCTTCTCGGCAATGCCCCAGAGCGTCGCATAGGCCTCGATCGCCGCGGGACTTTCGGCGAGCACACGGTGAAGGTTGGGGACGAAGCCCCAGGCCGCCTGGACGCCGTTCAGGATCTCCGCCGAGACGGCGGGAGCGGTGGTGGAGTCGTGAAGCTGAAAGCCATTGATGGTCATGACGATTCGCCCTTGGTTGAGTATCTTCCGCCGCATCTGGCGTCGCCCCTGATTGGCGTTCAGGCTCGGACCAGCGCGGCCGACCGCACGGCAGGCAGCATGTCGCTCGGTTCGGGACGCCGGGTGTAGTCGGGATTGACCTCGGCATAGCGGATCACGCCGTCCTGCCCGATCACGAACCGGCCCGGCATGGGCAGCGTCCAGCTGGAGTCACCGTTGAAGCTCGGCAGGTCGTTCTTCAGGTTCGTGTACAGTTCGATCAGATAATCGGGCAGGGCGAAGCGGAGGCCGAACGCGGCGGCGACGATGTTTCCCTCGTCCGACAGGATCGGGAAATCGAGGCCGTTCTGGCGCACCGACTTGCGGCTGTTGACCCGCGTCTGTGGCGAGATCGCGATCAGCTTTGCGCCGGCTTCGCGGAATGCCGACAATGCCTCCTGCAATGCTTGCAATTCCATGTTGCAATAGGGACACCAGACGCCGCGATAGAAGCTGACGATCAGCGGCCCCTGGTCGAGCAGGTCGCGCGACGACACAGGGGTGCCGTCCGGTGCGGCGAGCTCGAAGTCGGGCGCCACGTCGCCGGCCCGCAGCGCGCGCCCCAAGGCACCGCTGGCGATGAGCTCGCTGGTCGCGCGGTCCATCGTCGCGATCACGTCGGCAGGGACCTTATAGGGCGGCTTGCCTGCGCGGAAATCCGCCTTGAAGGCGTCGAGCTTCTCTTGAAGGGTCATTGAAGAGTTCCCCTTGGGTCAACGGGTGGACTGCGAGTCGGCCGTTCGTGGCAGCATCTTGTCGTATCGCGGCCTTTACCGTTCTGATGGAACGGATCTGTGGGATCGGCGCGGCGACAGCGAGTGCATCCTGGTAGATCTGGATCCCGGCCAAGTGAGCCTCCGTCAGATGGCCGTCCAGCGGTCGGGCGGCGATGACGGAGAGATAGGCGAGCAGGCCGAGCGGCGGACGACGGCTTGTGGTGACAATCATTATTCCGCATCGGAATGGCTTGCGCTAATTCAGTGCTGTTATCGGCAGGAGACGGGCATGGATCGGCTGGGAGCAATGGTGACGCTGGTGCGCGTGATCGACACTGGGTCGTTTTCCGCCGCCGCGCGACAGCTCAACATCGGCCAACCCGCCATCTCGAAGACGATCGCGCAGCTCGAGGATCGCCTTGGCGTTCGCTTGCTGACGCGATCGACCCGAGGACTCACGCCGACGGAGGCCGGCCTGCGCTTTTACGAGCGCGCGCGCAGATCCATCGAGAAGGCCGATGAAGCCGAGATCGCGGCGCGGGGTGAGGGCGCGGGGCTTGCCGGTACGCTGCGCATCGCGGCGGCGACCACCTTTGCGCGGCTGCATGTCGTGCGCTTGCTCCCGGCGTTCCTCGCGCAGCACCCCAGGCTCATTGTGGAACTGATCCTTGATGACCGTGTCGTCGACTTGGTCGAAGAGGGGATCGATGTCTCGCTGCGAATGGGCGATCTGCCCGATTCGTCGGCCACTGCGCGGCGGCTTGGGTCGAGCCCCCGAGCGGTGCTTGCGACCTGCGCCTATCTCGACCGGGCGGGCACGCCGAGGACGCCGTCCGACCTCGCTGAGCATGACAGCATCATCTACACGCAGGGGCGATCGAGCACATGGCGGTTCCGGCGCGACGGCACGGAGGTTTCGGTCGCGGTCACTGGGCGGCTGCGGGTGAATAGCGCCGAGGGCATACGTGCCGCCGTGCTCGCCGATATGGGCCTGACCATTGCTTCGCACTGGATGTTCGCGCCCGAACTGGCCTCGGGCCAGGTCTCGATCGTGCTTGCCGACTGGACGCTCGATCCGATCGACCTCTGGGCGGTATTCCCGACCGGCCGTCTGGTTTCGGCCAAGGCACGGGCATTCACCGACATGATCGGCGTAGCGATGCGCAACGAAACCGGCTGAGAGGATACCCGAAGCCGACCGAAACGCATCGGATTCGGTCATCGCGACTTGGGATCATCACGTATCCAAGACCGGGAAAATCAGGCGGTTATGTCGATGTCGGGTAATGGGGGCAAAAGCGCCGGAAAGTTATGAAAGATAAGGCATTCGATGTGACGAGGTGTTAGCTGAACGCCAGCGTTTCCGCCATTTTTGCCCGGCCGGTCACGTCCAAGGAGTGCGATGTTGCACCTGCGCGCCCGCGCTTTTGCCCCTATTACGATGTCAGATAGCCGAGTGGGAGTGGGGGGTGCGGGGTGCGGCGTCCGACAGCAGCGGATCCGCCCGGAAGCCGGCGGCGAGGAAATCGACCACCGCCCGAACCTTGGGGGACGTGAAGCGCCGGGAGGGCCACACCGCATGGATCGGGAGGCTCTTCGGCGCGAAGTCCGGAAGGACCGTCTCGACGCGGCCGGTGCTGATCTCGTCGCCGAACAGCCACACCGGGCATACGGCGATGCCGATGCCGGCAAGCACAGCTTCCCGGACCGCTTCGGAATTGTTGGCTTTCACATTGCCGCGTACCCGCACGGCCGTTCGGCCCGCCGGGCCGTCGAACAGCCATTCGTCACCTGTCGCCAGGTAAGTATAGACGATGCAATTGTGCCCGGTGAGATCCTGGGGGCAGGCCGGCCTGCCCCGGAGGTCGAAATAGTCGCGCGAGGCGACCGTGACGCGCCGGGTGACGCCGATCCGCCTCGCGATCAGGGCGGGCTCGTTCAGATCGCCGATCCGAATCGCGACGTCGATGCCGGCTTCCACCAGATCGGCGACGCCGTCACCCATCACCAGATCGACCTCCAGCGCGGGATGAAGATCCACCAGCGCTTTCAGGCGAGGGACGATATGAAGGCGACCGAACGCGACGGGCATGCCCAGCCGGACAAGGCCGGTCGGCGCCTGCCGCCGGCGCCCGAATGATTCTTCGAAAGCGGCCACTTCGTCCAGCAGGTTGCGCGCCTGCTCCAGCGCCAGGCGGCCATCCTCGGTCAGGGAGAGCTTCTGCGTCGATCGCTGGAAGAGCCTCGTTCCCAGCCTTTCCTCCAGTGCGGCGACCGATTTGCTGACGGTGGGCTGGGTCAGGCCGAGGTCGCGGGCGGCTGCCGTGAAACCTTGCAGTTCAGCGGCGCGGGCGAAGATGCGAAGCAGTCCGAGCAAATCCATGCGGCATGCCAATTGAGAATGAAGCTTGTTCCGGCAGTCCGTCTTCATAGCATGGGCGAATGGCCGCAGGGTGACCATCTGATCGACTTCGGAAAAGGAACCTCGTCATGGATCTGTCTGGAAAGCGCGTCCTGATCACCGGCGGATCGAGTGGCATCGGCCTGGCGCTGGCCCGGTCGCTAGCCGGCCGCGGAGCCCGCCTCCTGCTGGCCGGGCGCCGGGAAACGATGCTGATGGAGGCGGCCCATGGTCTGCGGGAGCAGGGCGCCGAAGTGGCGACAGTGTCCGGCGACGTGGCCGATCCGGTGGTCCGCGCGGCGTTCCTCGATGCCGCCAAGGCTTTCGGCGGGCTGGACATCCTGGTCAACAATGCCGGCGTGGTGCGCGCCGGCCGGCTGGAGGCCATGGACGAGGCGGAGATCCGCGCCATGATCGAGGTGGACCTGCTCGCCCCGATCCTGCTGACGCGCGCGGCGCTTCCCCTGCTACGGGACTCGGGCGAGGCGATGATCGTGAACGTCGCGTCCGGAATAGCCTTGATGGGAGTGCCGTTCTACGCCGCCTACGCCGGTGCCAAGGCCGGAATCGGCCGGTTCGGGGAGGCCCTGCGCCGTGAGCTTGCGGGAGAGGGCATCCATGTCCTGACCGCCTATCCCGGTGCGACCGACACGCCGATGATGCAGTCGAGCCAGGCCGGCCCAGATCTCGGATTCACCAAGGAACCGGCGCAAGACGTGGCCGAAGCGATCGTCGAGGGGATGGTTTCCGATGCGATGGAAGTCGTGCGGGGCGGCGAAACCCGGGCCCGGATGCTGGAGACCAACCGCACCGATCCCGCCGCGCTCGACCGGCGGTTTCTCGGCCTGAAGCCCGCGCTGGAAGCGGCGGTCCGCGACCACAAGGCGCTCTGAGACTCATGGCGCGGCGCGAGTCGAATTGCAAAAGCGCCGGCGAAGCGTCACCAGCGGACGCTCAATAGCGATCCCGCCAAGCCTCCTCCTGCTCCCGTTGGAAGTCGTAGGTGCCGTAGGCGGACCGGCGTGACTGGCGGTCGCGTTTTTCCTGCGTCATGCCGGACTCGGCCGCCGAGTCGAAATAGTCCTCGTCGGACTGCACGCAGCCGGATATCGGGACGGCGAGCAGTGATACCAGGAAAACCAGACTGATTCGTCGCATTGCCGGAGACCCCCGTGTCGGATTGCCGATGCGGAGTTCAACAGATCGTAAGGGCCATGGTCTTGCGGTCCTCGACCGGTACCGGACAATCCAGCCATTCCAGCACGGGCTGGTCCGGATCGGGCGCGGTAGGGAGTGCTTCCAACACGCGATTGTCATTGGCTTGCCAATGGTATGCGATATCCATCAGCAGGTCATCCGGGATGTCCTGGTTGAGGATGCTGTCCAGATCGTACCGCGCCATCTCCCCACCTGCTTTGCCCAACTTGGTCACAGCCTTCAAAAGACCGGAACGCATTTTCGTCCTTTCGGTTGCGATGATCTGTGATCCATTTCTCAGTCCGGGGGCAACCCGATGGGAAAGAAGGATGAATACTACCCCGAAAGCACAGTGGCGGTTCGGCCGAAGGTCGCTGTATTGACCGATGGAACCATAGAAACCATCGTAATGAAGACCTTTTTCCCGATCCGGCACATCGATGTCGCCTCAAGCGGCAGCGTCAATGGTTCGAGCGCGTGCTATCGCGTCGCCTTCGGCATAGAGCATCGGGGAGATAAGCATGCCTATGTCTACAAGATTCTCGTCTGCAACGACGGCAAGGTATCCGGTCGGTTGAACCCGGCCTTTCTCCACGGCAGCGACGACTTCGCCAGGGTTTCCCAGGCCATGTCCGACCTGTCCGATCAGGTCCGCGCGAGCGGATTGGTCGCCTCCTGAACGAGCGCCCGTGACCCAACCCGCCCCTAGCGAGGACGCACTCGCATATCGACTGCGCCAGCAACGCCTTCTTGCCGATTTCGGTCTCCACGCGTTGCGCTGCCGTGAATTGGACGGCCTGCTTCAGCGCGCCACAGAGATGTGCGCCGAGGGGATGGCGACCCGTTTGTGCAAGGTCCTGGAATGGCAACGGTCGGAGGACCGGTTGCTGGTCCGGGCCGGCGTTGGCTGGGCCGCGGGGCTGGTCGGCCATGCCATCGTCGGCGCCGACCTGGAGTCCCCCGCGGGTTTCGCCTTGAAGACGGGGCGGCCGGTGATCTCGAACCACCTGGCGGGAGAGACCCGTTTCCGGACGCCGCGGCTGCTGGCCGAGCATGGCGTCCGGCGCGCTATCAACGTCGTCATCCGCGACGGCGTCCCCGAGTGTCCGTTCGGCGTGCTGGAGGTCGACAGCCCGGACCCCGGCCATTTCGAGGAGGATGACCTCGCATTCATGCAGGGGTTCGCCAACCTGCTGGGCGTGGCGATCGAACGGCAGAAAGCGGAGGACGGGCTGAACAGGTCGCACGACCGCACGCTGGAGATCCTGGAGAGCATCAGCGACGCCTTCTATGCGGTCGACGGCGACTGGCGGTTCACCTATGTGAACCGCAAGGCCGAGGAGTGGTGGGGACGCCGGCGCGAGGACCTGATCGGGAAGGTGTACTGGGAGGAGTTCCCCCAAGCGGTCGGCAGCGAGGCCTACGAGGCTCATCAGGAGGCCATGCGGCTGCGGCGGCACGTCCATTGCGAAACGGTTTCGCCGATCCTCGGCCACTGGGTCGACGTGGACATCCATCCGACCGCCACAGGCGGCCTGTCGGTCTATTTCCGAGACGTCACGGAACGCCGCCGGACCCAGGAGGCCTTGCGGGTGAGCGAGGATCGGCTGCGTTTCGAACGGGAGTTCCTGGATACCCTGATCCGGCGGGCCCCGGTCGGAATCTCCATCGCGAGCGACCCGGCCGGGCAGGACGTCACCTTGAACGACAAGGCGAAGGAACTGCTTGGTCACGACGTGTTCGGCGGCGGCCTGGAACGCTATGCGACCTACGGTGCCGTGCATCCCGATGGCAGGCACTATGCGGTCGAGGATTATCCGACCGTCCGAGCCCTGACCCGGGGCGAGTTCATCGACCGCGAACCGATGATCTATCTGCGGGGCGGACGTTCCGGGCACAAGCGATGGCGCCTGCAGGTGAGCAGTGCGCCGGTCCGCAGCGCCGACGGCACCGTCGCCGCGGCCGTCACCGTAGTCATGGACGTCGAAGACCAGCACCGGCGGGCCGAGCAGCTCCAGGCACTTGCCGACGCGTCGCTGGCCGTCACCGCGGCCCTCACGCTCGACGCGACCCTGGCGGAGATCGTCACGGCCGCCCGGGAGATCATCGGCGCCGGTCACGCCAGGGTAGACCTGGCGGGAGACCAGGGCCGGGATGAGGCTTTCGCCGCGCCGGTGCGGGAGATCAGGCGGCCGGTCCGGCTGGGCAGGTCGACGCTGGCAGTACCGCTGGTATCCAGCCGCGGCCGTGAACTCGGCATGGTCCGGGTGTCCGACAAGCCCGATGGCGAAGAGTTCAGTTCGGAGGACGAGGCGATGCTGCTCCAGCTTGCCCATCTCGCCTCCGCCGCCATCGAGCAGGCCCAGTCCGAGGAGCGATTGCGGCGGCTGAACGAAACGCTGGAGGAGCGCGTCGTCGAGCGGACGCGGGAGCGCGACAGGCTGTGGGAACTGAGCGAGGACCTGCTCGTCGTGGCGGACTATCACGCTCGGCTGCTTCGGGTCAGCCCGTCGTGGTCGCGGCTGCTTGGCCACGACGAGGCCGCGCTTCTCGCCCGGCCTTATCCGGACATCATCCACCCCGACGACATCGCCGGCGTGTCGGCGCATCTGGAGACCTTGCGGTCCGGCGGCCAGCCCGTGCGGTTCGAGAACCGGATCAGGGCGGCGGACGGATCCTGGAAATGGATCGCCTGGGTCCTGTCGGCCGATCCGAACGGCGAGCATCTGCACGGCGTCGGCCGGGACGTGACCGCCGAGAAGGCCGCGACGGAAGCATTGCGGGTCGCCGAGGAACAGCTTCGCCAGGCACAGAAGATGGAAGCGCTGGGTCAGCTCACCGGAGGGGTAGCCCACGATTTCAACAACCTCCTGCAAGGGATCGGCGGCAGCCTGGAGGCGGTGGAGCGGCGGCTTGAGGCCGGGCGGACGGACATCGGGCATTTCAGCCGGGCCGCCCGCCTGTCGGTCGACCGGGCGGCGACGCTGACCCAGCGCCTGCTGGCGTTCTCGCGGCGGCAGCCGCTCGACCCCGAAATCGTGGACCTGAATGCGCTGGTGGCCGGAATGAAGGATCTGGTCCGCCGATCGGTCGGTGAATCCGTACGGGTCAAAACCGCCTTCGAGGAGCAGATCTGGTTTACCTGGGCCGACGTAAACCAGATCGAGAACGTTCTTCTCAACCTGGCGATCAATGCGCGCGATGCCATGCCGGACGGGGGACTGCTGACGATTCGAACGGCAAACATCTTTCTGGACGGGGAGCCCTCACCGGACGGAACCGGAGTTCAGGCCGGGGACTATGTCATGCTGGCGGTCACGGACACCGGCAAGGGCATGGCGCCGGAAGTCCTGGCGCGCGCCTTTGAGCCATTCTTCACCACGAAGCCGGTCGGCCAGGGCACCGGCCTCGGCCTCAGCCAGCTCTACGGCTTCGCCAGGCAGTCGGGAGGGCATACCCAGATCGACAGCACCGAGGGGCGGGGAACGAGCGTGAAGCTCTACCTGCCGCGCCACCGGGGCGTGCCGGAGACGACGGTCGAGCCCGTTGCGGAACCCGCATCGAGCCTGGAGGCCCAGGGAACCGTCCTCGTGGTGGAGGACGAGATGATCGTCTCGATGGTCCTGGTCGAGACGCTGGAGGAGCAGGGATACACGGTCCTTGATGCTGCCGAGGGGCAGGCCGCACTGAGAATCCTGGAAAGCCCCACCCCGATCGACCTGCTGGTCACCGATGTCGGGCTGCCGGGCATCAACGGACGGCAGCTCGCCGAGATGGCGAGGGTACTGAGGCCGGCACTGAAAGTGCTGTTTCTCACGGGCTATGCGCGCCAGGCAACCGATGGCGACGCCTTCCAGGGGCCGGACACAGGGTTGATCAGCAAGCCGGTCGCCATGGACGTCTTCCTGGCAAAGGTCCGATCCATGACAAGGCGGACTTGAGGGAGAAATCTTCGCCGGGCAGCTGGCGCTGCTGCGGGACATGTTTTCGGAGGATCGAATGGCCGGGAACGCCGTTTCCGACCTGAGAACCATCGATCGTTCGTTCTGAACGAACGAAACAACTCATATAATGAGTTGGATCGATCGATCTTCACCGACGATCATGGGGCCGGACCAAGAGGATTCGCCCCATGATCGCAACGACACCGGCTACTTCCACGTCCGCCGTTGGGTCCCGCACCCGGCGCGGACGCAGGCGGGATCCCGGCGTATGGCCGGGGCTGTTGCTGGCGACGGCAGTCGCGCTTGCCGCCTTCGCCCTGGGACGGATTCCCGGCCTGACCGGATTCAGCCCCCTGATACTGGCCATCCTGATCGGAATCCTGTTCCGCGCCGTCGCGGGGATGCCGGCCCGCGCGCGGCCGGGCGTCGTCCTGTCGATGCGAAGCCTGCTCCGGTTGGCCATCGTCCTGCTGGGTCTTCAGCTGACGGCGGGGCAGGTAGCCGAGGTGGGGCTGGCCGGGATCGCCGTGATCGTGGTGACGGTCGTCTGCACCTTCGGGTTCACGGTAGGGCTGGGGCGACTCATGGGCCTGGAGCGCGGGTTGACCGAACTGATCGCGGCAGGCACTTCGATCTGCGGTGCTTCTGCGGTGGTCGCCGCGAATACGGTGACGCGCGCGCGGGACGAGGATGTCGCCTATGCGGTCGCCTGCGTGACCGTGTTCGGCTCGGTCGCGATGATCATATATCCGTTGCTGGCTGGACCGATCGGCCTCGACCCTAATGCCTACGGCATCTGGGCCGGAGCATCGATCCACGAGGTGGCGCAGGTGGTCGCGGCCGCATTCCAGGGCGGAAGCGAGGCCGGGGAGATCGGCAGCGTCGCGAAACTGTCCCGCGTGATGATGCTGGCCCCGGTCGTGGTCGCGCTGAGCCTGCTGGCCTCGAGGAGAGTTCATCGTGGCGGCGACACCGGCGGCCAGGGTCGCACGCCCGTGCCGTGGTTCGTTCTGGGATTCATCGGGATGGTGTGCATCAACAGCGTCGTCGCGATCCCGATGGAGGCGAAGGCGGTCACCACCGCGGCGACCACCTTCCTGCTGTCGCTGGCGCTGGCCGGCATGGGGCTTGAAACCGATCTCGCCAAGCTACGTGCCAGGGGCCTCCGGCCGTTGGCGCTCGGGGGCATCGCGTCCCTTTTCATCGCCGGCTTCAGCCTGGGCCTGATCAAGGCTTTCCTGTAAGGAAGCCGGCATGACGCTGGAGCAACTTCGCATCTTCGTCGCGGTCGCCGAACGGGAACACGTCACCCAGGGCGCACGCGATCTCAACCTGACGCAATCGGCGACCAGTGCCGCCATCGCGACGCTGGAGGAGCGCTACGCGATCAAGCTCTTCGATCGGGTCGGGCGGCGGATCGTCCTGACGGAGACGGGGCGGATCTTCCTTGCCGAAGCGAAGGCGGTGCTGGCCCGTGCCGCGGCCGCCGAGACGGTTCTCGGAGACCTTGCGGGGTTGAAACGGGGTTCGCTCAAGCTTGCCGCGAGCCAGACCGTCGCGAATTATTGGCTGCCGCGTATCATCCATCACTATCGTCGCCGCTACCCCGGCATCACCCTGACATTGGCGATCGGGAATACCGAACTCGTGTCGGGTCTGGTCCATGGGGGAACGGCGGACCTCGGCTTTTCCGAGGGAGAGATCGACGACGACGCCTTGACGATCCTTCCCGTCGCGGAGGACGAACTGGTGCTCGTCGTGGCGCCCGGTCATTCCTGGGCCGACCGGCCGCCGGACCCCGCGCGCGATTTCCCGAGGGAGTCATGGGTCTTCCGGGAGCGCGGATCGGGAACCAGGTCGATCTTCGAAGCATTCCTGCCGGTCATGGGAGTCGACCCGCGGACGCTGGAAATCCGCCTTGAGCTTCCGTCCAACGAAGCGGTGCGCGCGGCGGTGGAGGCAGGAGCCGGCGCCACCGTGATCTCAAGACTGGTTGCGGAAAGCTCCCTGAGGGCGGGGACTCTGGTCAGCGTAGATCTAGCCCTGCCGAAGCGTCGCTTCTTCGCGATGCGGCATCGGGAACGTTACCTTACGAGGGCGGCACAAGAATTCTGGCGGTTGGTCGCCGAGCAATCAGAAGGAAAGCAAACGACCGAATGATCGCTGTGGTGAGTATCTTGGCTGAACCAATAGTCCAGCTCTGATTACTTGAAATTTCCGAATCTTACGGACATGCACGCAAGAAAATACCCAGCCGTTCCCGAGGATGGCGGGTCCGTTGGATGAAGATGTCTGTCAGGCGATCTGCCCGGATCATGGACCGTACTTTCCATGACCCGGGCGGATCATACGCTCTGCCGCGTGGGTCGCGCGGACGCTCGTTCAGGCGAGGCCGACCAGCGAAAGAACCGCGATCACGACGACAATCACGCCGATGATGTAGAAGATGTTCCGCCCCACTTTATTCTCCAACATTGGTTTGTCGATGCACCTGAGAACGTCCTCAGGTCGCTGAAAGTTCCACCGTTTTCGCCGCACGATCGGGGAAGTTCCTCCCGGAAAGAAGGTCGACATGGGCTCGATTGGAACATAGGGCGAACATCCCGCTTGATGTTCCGGAAGTGTTCTCATATCATCCGCTTATCGCTCAGCCAGCATCCGCTGGGTCACCTGCAAGGGAGGATACGATGTCGGTTCACAAGTTTTTTGCCGAGTTCCTGGGCTTCGCCGGTCTGGTCACCTCGTTGTACGGCTGGACGGTCGTCGGGCATGTGTTCGGGTATTGAGGTTGCGGGGCGGGCTGGACGGACTGGCGACGTATTCATCGTGGATCGTGGTAAATGAAGGATCTGGTCGCCGGCGATTGCGATGGGCGAGCAACAAAAAGGCCGTTGTCAGGTAGTCTCCTGACAACGGCCGATAGAAACAATGTTCACCTTGCGTGGCAACCCGCCGAGATCTTCTGCTCGACATGGAAGGGAAAGTAACCCCCTCCTTTTATAAATGTCAGCGCGGGCGGCGAGCTGCCCGATGGGCAGGGATCGGAATCGGACGGTTCACCTGCTCGTCGCGACGGCTCGCCGACATGTCGATCTCGATACGTGCCAATGCCTTGCGCAATTCATGGACCGCATCGTGAAGGGTCTGAATGCTGCCTTCGCTGGGCGCCTGTTTCCACCCGCGATAAGCCACCAGGCATGACCGCGCCGTGTCGCGGAGCCGCCCTTCGACTGCATCGACGGGAGGGGCCGGTTCCGGTCGGCCAGATGGCGAAGCGACACGAGCGGTTTCACCGCCGGTGACCGGCTGGGGCTGCGGAATCGCCGCGACGGGAGCGGGCCGGGCTTCGACCGGAGCAGCAGCCGGTGCGGATTCCGCCGTCCGGCCAGCGGATTGCGCGGCATTGCGTCCGATATCGGACGCGCGCAGCTGCGTCCGACCTTCCGGAGTGGCGCTGCGGCGAGGCGCCGGGCGCGGCTCCGCCGGCGGTTCGGCCACGGGCTGCTTCTCCGCTACGCTGGGCGTCGGGGCGGATGCGGGTTCTTCCGCTTCGTCTGGCGCGGGCTGCTGCTGGGGCTGGGCAGCCGTGTCGGGTTCCCGCGCCGGAGTAGCCTGTTCCTCTTCCGCCGGGCTCGCCGTCTCGCTGGCACGGGGAGGTGCGGGTTCCATTCCGGAGGCTTCGGCCTTGCGGACGATGTAGGAGATGGCGCTTGGAGTGCAGTCAAACTCCCGAGCAATCGCGGACAAAGTCGCGCCCGCCCGGTGCCGCTCCAAGATGTGCGGCCATGCCGATTGTGGAATTCGGCCGCGCCGCTTGGGCGCCTCCGGCTCATTGCCGGCTTCAGCGCTCATGATATCGCTCGGTTGCCAGAGTGAAGATTGCGTCATTGGTTCGGTGACTTTGCTCGGAGAAAATTGCGCAAACAGCGCGGCGTCCTCTCAGAGGGCAGCTACGTTTACGCATGACAGCGGTGTTGATGTGGTCTGTTGAGAACAATATTGGGTATTCGCGATCAAATTACCAGCACCGTTTTCACTCGTACAGGAGATTTGTCGGCGGAGCCGCGAATTTTTGCGCCGCCGCGTCGCGGCGTTGGAGAAGTACCCGCGATTGAACGAAGTCAAGATGGCTGTTCGTCAGCATTTTCAAGCAAGAATCGGGCATTTCGGGGATAACGGAGACGCAGCGGACGGTGTTCCGAACCGAGGCGCCAGATGCCCGGCATAGCGCGTAGGGCTGACGATGGACAGCCGAACGCCGGACGAATCGGGTCGGCGTTCTCCCGACTACGAAAATTGTCTCTGCTTGTATCCTAAGAAGAGCCTATTCATTTATTGAAAAAGCTTTTTCACTGCAGCCTAAAGTAATAAAATGTGGTTAACTGCTCGCGAAGCTCTTGTTTCCCTATATTTCCCGGAGCATGGAAGGAGCCGGACCATGGGAACTGCGCAAGAATGCCCGGACCCGATACGGCCATGCCGTGGCGTTTATGCTTCCTTCGATACAATGACGCAACGAGCATCGGTGTTGCAGTGTTGAGTGACCGCATGGCACCGCGATGCTGCGCCCGGTTCCGGCGATGGTCGATGGATCCGTCGTTCCGGGCAATTCGCAGGCCGAGTTTCCGTCGCCGGGCTTCTAACGCCAAGTTTCTTTCGGAGGACCGTTCATGATCCCGTCTCACCATCGCCCGCATCGCGCCGGAGTCGGTCGGCGACTGCTGGCTTTGCCGCTTGCCGCGTTCATCGGCGCAGCCGGGTTTGGCCTGCCCATGCCGGCTTCGGCGCAGAGCGGGCCGCCCGGTTTCGCGGATCTCGCGGAAGAACAGATCAAGACAGTCGTGAACATTTCGACCACTCAGACCCGAGGGCCGGGCGGTCCCGGCGGCCCGGGCCTTCCCGGCCGGCCGCCGGGGCAGGGCCCCGGCGGTCCGGGCGGTCCGGGCGGTCCCGACATCCCGGAGTTCCCGCCCGGCTCGCCCTTCGAGGAATTTTTCCGCCAGTTCCGCGAGCAGCAGCCGACGCCGAGGCCCGTGACGGCGCTGGGATCGGGCTTCATCATCGATCCCGACGGGCTGGTGGTGACGAACAATCACGTGGTCGCCGACGCGGACGAGATTCAGGTCACGCTCCATGACGATACCGTGCTTGACGCCGAACTGGTGGGCAATGATCCCCTGACCGATCTGGCGCTGCTGCGGATCAAGAGCGACAAGCCGCTGCCCTCCGCGCGCTGGGGCGACTCCAGCCGCCTGCGAATCGGCGACTGGCTGATGGCGATCGGCAATCCGTTCGGCCTGGGCGGAACCGTGACGACGGGCATCCTGTCGGCGCGGGCGCGGGACATCAACCAGGGTCCCTACGACGAATTCCTGCAGACCGACGCATCGATCAACCGCGGCAACTCCGGCGGGCCGCTTTTCAACATGGCCGGCGAGGTGATCGGCATCAACACCGCCATCTTCTCACCGACCGGCGGCAGCATCGGCATCGGGTTCGCCGTGCCGTCGTCCCTGGCCCGGCCGGTGCTGGAACAGATCCGCGATCATGGCAAGCCGCGCCGCGGCTGGCTGGGCGTGCAGATCCAGGCGGTCACCCCGGAAATCGCGGAGAGCCTTCAACTGCCGGAGCCTCGCGGGGCCCTGGTGACGACGGTGACCGGCGGCGGTCCGGCCGAGCAGGCGGGCATCCGGCAGGGTGACGTGATCCTGCGCTTCAACGGCCAGGACGTGGACGCCATGCGCCAGCTGCCCCGGCTGGTCGCAGACACGCCGATCGGCCAGCAGGCCGACGTGGTCGTACAGCGCGGCGGCGAGAACCGCACGATCAAGGTCACGGTCGGAGACCTCGACGAGGCGCAGCAGTCCGCCGCGCTGGGGACGGAGCAGACGCCTCCGGGCAGCGAAAGCACCAGCCCGCCGACCACGGAAACGCTCGGCATGACGCTTTCGACCCTGGACCCGGCGACACGCGACGCATTCAGCATTCCGGATACGGTCGAAGGTGTCGTGGTGACCGAAGCCGCGCAGGACAGCCCGGCCGCAGGGCAGGGGATCGCTCCGGGGGACGTGATCGTCGAGGTCGGTCAGGAGCCGGTCGAAAATCCTGAGGACGTCACGTCGAGGATCGACCAAGCGCGTCAGGCTGGTCGCAAGAACGTGCTGTTGCTGCTGAGCCGGGGCGGCGAACTTCGCTTCGTGCCGCTGCCCCTGGAGGGCTGAGGCAAGGGCTGGGCGGACTTGACCGGGGACCCGTCAGCGGCGTCTCCGGACGATTCCGCCCAGCATCATTCCGATGCCGAATGCGATCAGCAGCGCCGCGCCGGGGTGGGAACGGACGTGCCGCCGGGTGCGGCTTACGGCCCGTTGCCCACGGCGCTCTGCGACGGCGCGCATTTCGGCAAGTCCGCGCTGTCCGGTGGCGGCATGGGCCGCGGCTTGGCCGAAAGCCTGTTCGGCCAGGCCGCGGATCGCGGCAGCCGCTTCCGCCCGCGCCCGGGCCGCACGGTCGGCGTGCTTCCCGGCCTTCTCCCTAAGTTCGGCGGCCCAGTCACTTACGTCGCGGAGCGCGTCCTCACGGGTGACGGCATAGCTTTCCGAGATCGCCTCGACCAGACGGTCGCGGCTTCCCCGTAGATCGTCGATTTTCTCCTGCGGGATCCGTCGCCATTTTTCCCGAACCAGGTCCTTGTACTTGCCCCAGTTCAGTTCAATGCTGTTCCAGTCCAAGTCCATGGGAACTCCTGATCCGAATTCGAAAGGTGACCCGGGTTGAACAAACTTTCTCGGCTTCCGGTTCCTGTCGGGACGGACCATGGAAGGCCATGATGCCGAAGGAATTGACACACATCCTGTTCGCGGACGCCGTCGCGGCAGATCTGGAATCCGGTGGCCGAACCGGCTTGGCGAGCCTGCTGCGTCGCGACCGTGCCACGCTTCATTTCGGTTCGATCGCCACCGATACGCTCTTCTACGGGTTCACGTTGCCGGTGCTGGACCGGGACTTCCACCCCTGGGGCGACATCATCCACGGGGAGGAGGGTGAGGATACCGGCACGCCGATCCGCGAAATGCTGGAACGGTTGCGAGACGGCACGGCGGCAAAGTCAAGTAACGCTTCGGACGACGCCAAGTTCGTCTTCGTCTGTGGTTTCCTGACCCATATGGCGCTGGATATCGTCTTCCATCCCTGGGTCTATGCGGTTACCGGGCAGTATTATGACGCCGACCCGGTGCGGCGGATGGACTCGCAGATGCGTCACCGCCTGGTGGAATCGTGGCTGGACCTGCTGATGCTCCGCCGGCAGGGAAACGACCTCGCCCATTCCGGCCTGATGGAGGCGGTGCGGCGGAACGGGACGACAAACCTTGCCTGCCTCGGCTTCTTCGCGGATTGTTTCCGGGCGGCTTGGCGGATCGACGGCGACGTCGGGCGCTATGCGCGGCGCTTCTACCGGATCCAGATGCTTCTCACGCGGATGTTCGCGTCCCCTGCCGCCATGAAGGTCACGGCGAGGGCGAACCGGATGGCGGGAGGACGGCTGCGCAGCTTCCTGGCCCTGTTCTATCCCGCCGATCCGGACCGGATGCCGATGGAACTGTTCGCCTTCGACGGATACCGCCACCCGGTCACGGGGGAACGGGTGGCGGCGACGCTGGAGTCGATGTGGAATGACGCGCGGCGACTGGCTGTCGATCTGCTGACCGCCGCCCACGACGTCAGGAACGGCGCATCGCCGGATGTTCTCGACGCGGTGCTGGGCGGCCGCAGTCTCGATGTCGGTCTGTCAGGCTGTCCGGCCACCAGGGCCGTTCACTTCGACATATTCCCGTCCGCGCGGATGTGGGGCTATCCCGGTCCGATCACTTCGCCGCGATGACCGCAATCTCGACCTGATACTTGGGAGCGGCCAGCTTCGCCTCGACGGTCGCTCGAACCGGCGGGTTGGAGGCATCCACCCAAGCTTCCCAAGCGGCGTTCAGCGCGCCGAAATGGGCCATTTCGCTGAGGTACACGGTCGCGGACAGCAACTTGCTCTTGTCGGTGCCGACGAGGGCCAGGAGTTCGTCGATCTGGCGCAGGATCTGCTCGGTCTGGCCCTTCGCGTCGGCCGTGGTGTCCTCGGCGACCTGGCCGGCGAGGTAGACCGTGTCGCCGTGGACGACTACCTGGCTCATGCGCGGGCCGATTTTGAAACGCTGGATGGACATCGGTTCTCTTCCCTGGTGAATTTTTCTGGCAAGGGTTCGTGCCAGCGCAGTGTTCGCATCCCGGAGGGCGTGGCGCAACCGGTTATGGCGAAATCGTTGTGGCCGGCCTTCGGCGAAATGCTCGCCCCGGGTCTTGCGAAAAGCGCCGGTCATTGAAACAAGTTTTTGCGCACCGTTACTTTCCCGCCGCCGAGTAATCCATGAACGAACTGGTCGATGAGCAGTGGCACCGACTTTACGCCCTTGTATCCACCGTCGAACCGGAGGCGGGATAGCCTCACGGGGCCGCATTTTCGGCGGCGCTCCACAGCCAGGCGGCTCCCCGGACGCCGCTCGAATCGCCGTGGCGGGCGGGAACCACGGGCGTGTCCACGGTATCGGAAATGCACCAGCGGCTCAGCAGCGGCGGCAGCATCGCATAGAGGCGGGCCACGTTGGACATGCCGCCCCCCAGCACGATCACGTCGGGGTCGAGCACGTCGATCACCATGGCCAGGCTGCGCGCCAGACGGCCGGCGTAGCGCTCCAGGCTCGCGGAGGCGCCAGGATCGCCCGCATCCGCCTTGGCCGCGATCTCCTGCCCTGAAAGCTGCTCTCCCGTGATCCGGGCATGGTCGGCGGCGAACGCCGGGCCGGAGATCCAGGTCTCGATGCAACCGGGCCTCCCGCAGTAGCAGGCCGGGCCGGGATACTCGTCCGGACCGGGCCAGGGAAGGGAGGTATGCCCCCATTCGCCGGCGATGCCGTTGCGCCCGGTCAGCACCCTGCCTCCGGTCACTATGCCGGCGCCGGTTCCGGTACCGACGATCGCGCCGAACACCGTCCCGAAACCCGCACCGGCGCCGTCCGCCGCTTCCGACACCGCGAAGCAGTTGGCGTCGTTCTGCACGCGCACCGGCCGACCGACAAGCCCGCTGAGGTCGTCACCCAGGGCGTGGCCGATCAGCCAGGTGGAATTGGCCTTCCTGACCAGACCCCCGGGCGGCAGCACGACGCCGGGTATGCCGATGCCGACCGTGCCGCGATCGCCCGCCTGCTCCTCCAGCCAGGATACCAGCCCCGCCAGCGAGTCGAGGGTTGCTGCATAATTGCCACGCGGTGTGCCGATTCTGCGGCGAGAGAGTTCCCGACCGTTGCGATCTATGGCGATTCCCTCGATTTTGGTGCCACCAAGATCGATGCCGATGCGGATCATTGAGGAAAACCAGCGGATTGAGCGGTTGACGAATATGAGGCCGGAGCTTAGCCGATGGAACGCCAGTCATCACCGCCAAAAAAAAGCGGCAGGCAGACGTTGTATCCCGCAGCATATTCAGGCAATCTGCGCTCAAAGAAGTAATTCTTTCGCGCCATCCAACCCATCCGGAATCTCGACAGGGCCGTCTTCATGAACAGCGCCACCGACCCCCATCGCGAGAAGCCGGCGCGCCGCAGCGCGCGCCGCATCGTCACCGCCGTCACGGCCGCCTGCGTACTGGCGGCGTCGTCCTCCGCCTGGGCCAAGTCCGCGTGCTATTCTCCGGCGGAATATGACGCCGAGCAGGCGATGCGGCTCCATACGGAGTTGATGGTCATCGGCCTGACCTGCAATTCGGTCCAGCAGGAACGCAACCTGTTCGCCAAGTATCAGAGCTTCACGACCAAGCATCGCGCCCAGCTGATGACCTGGGAGAAGGTTCTGATCGGACATTTCCGCCAGACCGACAAGTCCAATCCGACCCGCCGGTTCGACGATTTCCGGACCGTCCTGGCCAACGAGATCGCCCAGCGCGCGGCCTTGCTGACGCCGCCGGTGTTCTGCCAGTCCCACAGCGACCGGGTGGACCAGGCGATGGCCATGACCGATGGGGACCTGAAGCAGTACCTGTCGACCGGGGACGCGGGTCAGATCGCGGCGGCACCGCCGTGCGGGGTAAAAGTCGCCGAAGTGCTGGGCGACGAGAACGTCCCGCAGGTGGCGCAGGCCTCCAGCAAGCCGCAGGTCCAGGGCTCCAAGGCTTCGAAGACCGCTTCGAAGTCCAAGCCGGCCAAGGTAGCGAGCACCGGCAAATCGGCGCCCGCCAAGCCGAACAAGACGGTCGTGACCGCCGCCAAAGTTGACTGAGGACGGCCGCGGAGTAATTCTCGCTTCCGGCGGCGGCCGAACACCATTCCGGAAATCCGGCCGCCGTTCAGGACCCTGATGACTGCCACCGCAACGCCGGCCGGATCCAAGGCCCGGCGCACCATGTTCCTCATCGCCGCGCGGGAAGCCGTCGGCATGCCGTCCATCGTTCTGGGCGCCAGTTACGTGGGCTTCGGATCGCTGGTCCGGGAAAGCGGGATAGGCCTGTGGCTCGGCCTCTTTTCCACGCTGTCCGCCTGGGCGCTTCCGGGGCAGGTGGCGCTGGTCGAACTTTACGGCGTCGGCGCCTCGCTGCTGGTGATCGCCCTGGCGGTGGCCCTGACCAACGCCCGGCTGATGCCGATGACGATAACCCTGATGCCGCTGATCCATGACCCGGCGGTGCCGCGCTGGCGCTATTATCTATACTCCCACTTGGTCGCGGTCACCGGCTGGGCCTTCTCGATGCGCCGCTGCCCGGAGATGCCGCGGGAGGTCCGGCTGTCCTACTTCGTCGGGTTCGCGACGGTCCTGTGGCTGGCCAGCCTGATCGGGACGGCGGTAGGCTTCCTCCTGGCGGACGCGGTGCCGCAGTCGGTTACGCTGGGGCTGGTCTTCCTCAACCCGATCTATTTCATGCTGATATTCGCGACGGACCTGCGCCACCGGGCTCGGGTGATCGCCCTGGGCCTGGGAGCCGTGATGGGGCCGACGCTCCACACCGTTTCCCATGACTGGGGACTCATGCTGACCGGCCTGATCGCCGGGACCGCCGCGTTCGGGGCCGACAGGTTGATCGCGAGGCATCGTGGCTGACGGCTGGATCTTCGTCGTCCTGTTGGTGGGGGCTGCCGCGACCTATGTCTGGCGGGCGCTTGGCGTGGCATTGTCGGGCCGGATCAATCCGGGGGGACCCGTCTTCGAATGGGTCGGGTGCGTCGCCTATGCGCTGCTCGCCGGGCTGATCGCCCGCATGATCATCCTGCCGGTCGGGCCGCTGCAGGAAACCGACCTGGGTTCCCGCCTGGTGTCCGCCGCCATCGCGCTCGCCGTGTTCTTCATCATGCGCAAAAGCATATTTTTCGGCGTCACCGCCGGTACCTTGGCGTTGATCGGGCTGACGGTCGCCGGTGTCCATATGTTCTAATTGTCGTCGGCACCGTTTCGGCTCCACCATTCATTGCGGATTTCAAAAGAATGGCCGGATCTTAAGTTTACCGGCCAAGTGTCGGCCGGGTGTTTCATTTCGAGCAGGCTGCGGGTTTCTTGTGCTGCAGTTGCACAAGGTTCGCTCAAGGCGGTTCGCGTCTCCGGACGCCCGATTTTCCCCGCTTGCCCGGCCGTGGAGGGTAATATAACGTCGCGTCAAGAATAAGGCCGGCGGGCTGAACCGTCGTGCCGAAGGTTCGAATCGGGAGACTTCCGACTGTTTGCAATTCCGTCGGCGCCGCAGGGCTTCGCCACGCCGGCTATTCGAGCTGTTCGCAAGGGCCTGGGTCCCGGACCCTCCCCTCTGGCCAGCCGGGCGCGACCCGCGCCTGGAAGGGATGGTGTGTGCCGACTCTGTGACGCAAACGACGTCTGGGTAGCGAGGACATGGAATATTTCCTTCAACAATTGATCAACGGGCTGACGCTCGGGGCCATCTACGGCCTGATCGCGATCGGCTACACGATGGTGTACGGCATCATCGGCATGATCAATTTCGCCCATGGCGAGATCTATATGATCGGTGCCTTCATCGCCGTGATCAGCTTCATCGTGCTGGGGGCCGCCGGGATCACCTGGGTACCGGTGATGCTGATGCTGGTGCTGATCATCTCCATGGTGTTCACCAGCATCTACGGCTGGACGATCGAGCGGTTGGCCTACCGGCCGCTGCGCGGGTCGTTCCGGCTGGCGCCGTTGATCTCCGCGATCGGCATGTCGATCTTCCTGCAGAATTACGTCCAGCTGGTCCAGGGCGCCCGGGTCAAGCCGATGCCGCCGGTGATCCAGGGCGGCTTCGTGATCATGGAGCGCGCGGACGGGTTCGTGGTCAGCCTCAGCTACCTGCAGATCCTGATCATCCTGCTGACCACCGCGCTGATGGTGGGCTTCACCCTGCTGATCACCCGCACCGACCTGGGGCGCGCCCAGCGCGCGTGCGAGCAGGACAAGACCATGGCCGGCCTGCTGGGGGTGAACGTCGACCGGACGATCTCGCTGACTTTCGTGATGGGCGCGGCACTGGCCGCGGTCGCGGGCGTGATGGTCACGCTCTACTACGGCGTGATCGACTTCTTCATAGGCTTCCTGGCGGGGGTGAAGGCGTTCACCGCCGCGGTGCTGGGCGGCATCGGCTCGCTGCCCGGAGCCATGCTGGGCGGACTGCTGATCGGCCTGATCGAGGCGTTCTGGTCGGCCTATTTCTCGATCGAGTACAAGGATGTGGCGACCTTCGCCATCCTGGTCCTGGTGCTGATCTTCCGCCCCACGGGTCTGCTCGGCAAACCCGAAATCGAGAAGGTCTGATCCGATGACCGCAATCGTTTCACACACTCCCGAACGGCGGCGCCTCGACGTGGCGGCCATGGTGAAGGAGGCCGGCCTCACGGCACTGGTGGCGCTGGCCCTGACATTTCCGCTGGTGGGGCTGCGGACGGTCGACGTCGGCTCCCGCCTGACGGTCACCACCCGCTTCGACGAGGTGCTGATCAGCGTCGTGCTGGTCTTCATCGGCCGGATCGGCCTGATCCTGACCCGCGAAGGCCATGCCGCCGCGGTCCTGGGCGTCAGCCTCGCCATCGCGGCCGTGTCGTGGTTCGTCCCGTTCCCGAGCGAGGTCCTCAAGGTCATCACCATCACGGGCGCCGCGGTGCTGGCGATCCGGGCTGCGATCACGGTGCGGCGCGACCGCAGCACGCTGAGCCAGCAGGAGCGCGACCGCGCCATGGACCGGCTGGGCGCCAGGGTCCAGGACGCCGCCGTCTGGATCGGCCCGATCGCCATCGTCTTCGCCATCGTCCTGCCGTTCCTGCCGTTCGCCAGCCGGTCGGTCGTGGATATCGGCATCCTGATCCTGACCTACATCATGCTGGGCTGGGGCCTGAACATCGTGGTCGGCCTCGCCGGCCTGCTGGACCTCGGCTATGTCGCCTTCTACGCGGTCGGGGCCTATTCCTACGCGCTGCTGGCCGAGTATTTCGGCTTCAGCTTCTGGCTCTGCCTGCCGCTGGCCGGCATCCTGGCGGCCTTTTCCGGGCTGGTCCTCGGCTTCCCGGTGCTGCGCCTGCGCGGCGACTATTTCGCGATCGTGACCCTGGGCTTCGGCGAGATCATCCGCGTGGTCCTGCTGAACTGGGCCGTCTTCACGGGCGGGCCGAACGGCATTTCCGGGATTCCGCGTCCCAGCTTCTTCGGGATCGCCGATTTCGACCGGCGCCCGGCGGAAGGCGAGGTGGCGTTCCACCAGCTCTTCGGGATCGAGTTCGACCCGATGCACCGGATCATCTTCCTCTATTACCTGATCCTGGTGCTGGCGCTGTTGGTCAACGTCTTCACCATGCGGATCCGGAAGCTGCCGCTGGGTCGCGCCTGGGAGGCGCTGCGCGAGGACGACATCGCCTGCACGTCGCTGGGCATCAACCGGACCAACATCAAGCTTGCCGCATTCACCATCGCCGCGATGTTCGGCGGCTTCGCCGGCTCCTTCTTCGCGACTCGCCAGGGCTTCATCAGCCCCGAAAGCTTCACCTTTATCGAATCGGCGATCATCCTGGCGATCGTCGTGCTGGGCGGCATGGGCAGTCAGATCGGCGTGGTCGTCGCGGCCGTGATCGTGATCGGCCTGCCCGAGGCGTTCCGCGAACTGGCCGAGTACCGCATGCTGACCTTCGGCATGGGCATGGTCCTGATCATGGTCTGGCGGCCGAGGGGCCTGCTGGCCCACCGCGATCCCACCATCCTGCTGCACCCAAAGCGCAGCGCCAGGCAGCAGCAAGCCGATTCGGAGGCGGGGGCATGACAGCCGTACCCGATACCCCAGTACCCGGAACCCCGTTGCTCGAGGTCGAGCACCTGACCATGCGCTTCGGCGGGCTGGTCGCCGTCAACGACGTGTCGTTCACCGCGATGGAGCGGCAGATCACCGCGATCATCGGCCCGAACGGCGCCGGCAAGACCACCATGTTCAACTGCCTGACCGGCTTCTATTCGCCGACCGTCGGGCGGCTGGCCTTGCACCGCCCGGACGGCGTCTTCCTGCTGGAGCGGCTGGAGGCGTTCCGGATCTCCCAGCAGGCCGGAGTCGCCCGGACCTTCCAGAACATCCGGCTGTTCGCCCGCATGAGCGTGCTGGAGAACCTGGTGGTGGCCCAACACAACAAGCTGATGAAGGCGTCGGCCTTCACGGTCGCCGGCCTGCTCGGCCTGCCCAGCTACCGCAAGGCGGAGAAGCAGGCGGTCGAGCTGGCGCGCTACTGGCTGGACAAGGTCAAGCTGACCCGGTTCGCCGACTGGGAGGCGGGCAACCTGCCCTATGGCGCCCAGCGGCGGCTGGAAATCGCCCGCGCGATGTGCACCGAGCCGGTCCTGCTGTGCCTGGACGAGCCGGCGGCGGGACTGAACCCGCGCGAATCGGGCGATCTCAGCGAGTTGCTGATCCATATCCGCGACGAGGAGAAGATCGGCGTGCTTCTGATCGAGCACGACATGAGCGTCGTCATGAAGATCTCCGACCATGTCGTGGTGCTGGACTACGGCCGCAAGATCTCCGACGGGACGCCGGAGTTCGTCAAGGGCGACCCCACGGTGATTCGCGCCTACCTGGGCGAGGAGGAGGACGAGGAGCTGCCGCCCGAGGTGATGCAGGACCTCCCCGAGGTCGCGGAGCGGGAGGAGCGGCCATGAGCGAGCCCATGCTGAAGATACAGGGCGTCCACACCTTCTACGGCTCGATCGAGGCCCTGAAGGGCGTTGACATGGAAGTGTCCGCCGGCGAGATCGTGACCCTGATCGGCGCCAACGGTGCCGGCAAGTCGACCCTGCTGATGACCATCTGCGGCAACCCGCAGGCCAAGTTCGGCAGGATCATCTTCGAGGGCGAGGACATCACCCGGGTCCCGACCTTCGAGATCGTGCGCCGCGGCATCGCCCAGTCGCCCGAGGGGCGGCGGATCTTCGGCCGCATGACCGTGCTGGAGAACCTGCAGATGGGGTCGGTCACGGCCCAGCCCGGCAGCTTCGACCGCGAGCTGGAGCGGGTCTATACCCTGTTCCCCCGCCTGAAGGAGCGGCAGTCCCAGCGGGGCGGCACGCTGTCGGGCGGCGAGCAGCAGATGCTGGCGATCGGCCGCGCGCTGATGAGCCAGCCGCGCCTGCTGCTGCTGGACGAGCCGTCGCTGGGCTTGGCGCCGCTGATCGTGAAGCAGATCTTCAAGGTGATCGAGGATATCAACCGCGAGCAGCGGATGACTGTCTTCCTGGTGGAGCAGAACGCTTTCCACGCGCTCAAGCTGGCCCACCGCGGCTATGTCATGGTCAACGGCAACATCACCCTCCAGGGCACCGGCCGCGAACTCCTCGCCAACGAGGAGGTTCGCACCGCATATCTGGAAGGCGGGCATTAGGAGGCCATGATGGAACAGCTTCTCGGCACCTCGATCCCGGTGTTCATCGGCCTGACGGTGATCCTGTTCGGCGGCGCGGCCTTCATGACCGGGCAGGGCATGGCGTCCAAGTGGCGGCCGATGCGCACCGCCTTCCTCTACACGGCGCTGCTGGGAGTGGGAGACCGCTTCCTGGTCTACGCGTTGTTCGGCGGAGAACTGCTCAGCGTGACCGGCTACGTCATCCATACCGCCGTGCTGACGGCGATCTGCATCGCGGCATACCGGATGACCCAGGCCAGCAAGATGGTGAAGCAGTATCCCTGGCTCTACGAGCGCAGCGGCCTGTTCGGCTGGCGCGAGAAGAGCTCCGCCGGTGGTCACGCAGCCGTATCGTAAGTCAGGGGATGACGGATTCTGTCGCACTGCGCGACAGGCCGGATATAATGAAAATACAACAGGGAGTGCCGCCCGTCGATCGCACCGCGATGCGGGCGGCGACCGGTTCGGCCTTCCCGCAAGGCATGTAACGGCCAGCTCATGAACAGGGAGCATTATGGTTATGAAGTTCAGAAAAGCGCTTCTTGCGGCGACCGCCGCTTTCACCCTCGCCACGACCGCCGCCTCGGCAGCCTATGCGGACGTGACGATCGCCGTCGCCGGGCCGATGACCGGCCAGTACGCGGCGTTCGGCGAGCAGATGAACAAGGGCGCGCAGATGGCCGTGGCCGACCTGAACGCCGCCGGCGGCATCCTGGGCGAGCAGATCAAGCTGGAAGTGGGCGACGACGCCTGTGATCCCAAGCAGGCGGTGGCCGTCGCCAACCAGCTCGCAGGATCGGGCGCCGTGTTCGTGGCGGGGCACTTCTGCTCCAGCTCCTCGATCCCGGCCAGCCAGGTCTACACGGAAGAGGGAATGCTTCAGATTTCCCCCGCTTCGACCAACCCGAAGCTGACCGACGAGGCCAAGGGCAACAACGTCTTCCGAGTCTGCGGTCGCGACGACCAGCAGGGCAAGGTCGCCGGCGAGTACATCGCGACCATGTACAAGGGCAAGAACGTCGCGATCGTCCATGACAAGAGCGCCTACGGCAAAGGCTTGGCCGACGAGACGCAGAAGTCGCTGAACGCGGCCGGCCTGAAGGAGAAGCTGTACGAGGCGTATACCGCCGGCGAACGCGACTATTCGGCCCTGGTCAGCAAGCTGAAGCAGTCCGCCATCGACGTGTTGTATGTGGGCGGCTATCATACCGAGGCCGGCCTGATCGCGCGCCAGCTGAAGGATCAGGGCATGAATGTCCAGATCATCTCGGGCGACGCGCTGGTCACCGAGGAATACTGGACGATCACCGGCCCGGCCGGCCAGGGCACCCTGATGACCTTCGGCCCCGATCCGCGCAACAAGCCGGCCGCCAAGGCGGTGGTCGAGAAGTTCCGGGCCCAGGGCTACGAGCCGGAAGGCTACACGCTGTACACTTATGCGGCGATGCAGATCTTCAAGCAGGCCGCGGAAAAGGCCGGCTCGACCGATCTGGACAAGGTGGCGGCGGTGCTGCGCAGCACCGAGTTCGACACCGTGATCGGCAAGATCGCCTTCGACCAGAAGGGCGACGTCACGACCCCGGCCTATGTCTTCTACAAGTGGAACGACGGCAAGTACGCCGAAGTCACCACCAACTAAAGCCGCTTGAACGGCACGACGAAAAGCCCGGCGCATCGCGCCGGGCTTTTTTCGGGCCTGGACCCTGCCTCGAAGAGGCAGGGCCTCAGTGCGCCGCGAGCTTGGCCTGTTCCGGGGCCGGGGGCCGGTTCTGCAGGACTTCAGCCGGCTTGATGCCGACATGCTCCTCGCAGAGACGCAGGACGTCACGCCAGAAGGCGGCGGCGCGGAGATTATTCGCGGCGATAAGTTCGACCAGCTTGACCTTGGCCAGCCGCACGGAGTCGTCACCCAGTTCTTCGACCAGGCGAGTCGCTACCAGAAGAATGTCGAGATCGGTTTTCATGTCCATGTAACGGTCAAGATGAGGCATCTGTTCCTTTTGTGACTGACCTTCTTCAGGCATACGACATTCGATAAGCGGCGGATCGCTGTTGCGTTTCCGTCACAAAACCCAAACCTGCGATGTGGGGTATGCGGAAACTCTCGCAAGGGTACCGCCACTGGTTTAATCATCTCCCGGTGCCGGCTTGGTTGGAATGGTCACAGGTTCTGGAGAATGCCAATGCGGCGAAGGAAACGTGATATAGCGGAAGGCCAGCGTTACCGCAGGCTTGGTCCCGGGGGCAGCGTGTGGGAAATCGTCGCCGTCCGCAAGGACGTCATGGGGGCGACCCACGCCCAGATGAAGCGGGCCGACGATCCCAAGACGCTGAAAACCTTGGCGATCGCCGCCCTGCTTGACCCGGAGCAATTCGAGCGGGTCGGCGAAGAGGCCTGACGGAAAAATCCGCCAGGCCATAGTTTCCGAACCTTGGCAACCCTTGTCGGCAGCCGCGGCAAGGGACTCCCCATGCCGGACCGGTTCGCGTCGAACACCTCTTGCAGTCGGACCAACCGCTGTCGGGTAAGGGTATTGGCACGTGGCGCGGACGTCATCCCGATCGTCAGCCGTCAACTTAGAGCGGTGCGTTTTCAAAGCCGAACTCGGTTGACCAGAATGCAAGCATTCCGGGTTGGAGTTTGCAATTCCGCAGGTCCGCCCACACCGGCTTTTCGCAATCACCTCTCGACACGCGTTCTGCCCCTGTGCCGTGGCTCCAGGATTGCCGCAACGCGCCTGAAAAGCCGTGACGGGGTTCCGGTTCGAGCCTTCCGGGGCCATTTGCGTTAGGCTATGCATTGCCGGAGCCGGTATCCGCAGTGCTGTGTCCGCATCAGAGGAATGAGACGATGGCGTCCTACGACTACGACCTGTTCACCATCGGCGCCGGATCGGGCGGCGTCGCCGCCAGCCGTCGCGCCGCTTCCCACGGCGCCCGCGTCGCGATCTGCGAGGGCAGCAAGGTCGGCGGAACCTGCGTCATCCGCGGTTGCGTGCCCAAGAAGCTGCTGATGTACGGCGGACAGTTCCGCGACGCCTTCGAGGACGCCGTCGGTTACGGGTGGGACGCCACCGTTCCGGATTTCGACTGGTCGAAGCTGCTGGAGGCCAAGGACCGGGAGATCGACCGGCTGAACCGCATCTATATCGGAATGCTGGAAAAGGCGGGGGTGACCCTGATCGAAGGCTTCGGCCGGCTGATCGACCGCCATACCGTCGAAGTGGCCGGGCGGCGCTACACCGCGCGCACCATCCTGATCGCGACCGGCGGGCATCCGGTCGGACCGAACCTGCCGGGCTTCGAACACGCCATCAGCTCGAACGAGGCGCTGGACCTGAAGCGGCTGCCCTCGCGCATGGCGATCATCGGCGGCGGCTACATCGCCGTCGAGTTCGCCTGCATCTTCAATGCGCTCGGCGTCGACATCACCATGATGATCCGCAGCGGCGACCTGCTGAACGGGTTCGACGACGATATCCGCCAAGCGCTCGCGGTTGAGATGCGCAAACGCGGGATCACGATCCGGACCGGCGTCAAGCTCGACCGGCTGGAAAAGCTCGACAACGGCTATTGCGTCGTCGCGCGCGACGGCGAGCGGATGGAGACGGAGCTGGTGTTCGCCGCGACGGGCCGGGTTCCCAATACCCGCAGCCTGGGCCTGGAAGAGGTCGGGATCGAGCGGGACGACAAGGGCGGCGTCAAGGTCGACTCCTGGTCGCGCACCAACATCGACAACATCTACGCGGTCGGCGACGTGACCAACCGGGTAGCGTTGACACCGGTCGCCATCGCCGAAGGGCGCGCCTTCGTCGAGACCATGTACAACGACAACCCGATGGAGGTCGATTACTCCAACATCCCGACGGCCGTGTTCAGCAGCCCGCCGATCGGGACCGTCGGCCTGTCCGAGGCCCAGGCCCGGCAGATCTGCGGCGAGATCGACATCTACAAGAGCGGTTTCCGGCCCATGAAGAACACGCTGAGCGGTCGTGACGAACGGACGCTCATGAAGCTTGTGGTGGACCGCCGGAGCGACCGGGTCATGGGCGCGCACATGCTCGGACCCGACGCGCCGGAGATCGTCCAGGGGCTCGCGATCGCCATGAACTGCGGAGCCACCAAGCGGCAGTTCGACCGCACCATCGGCCTGCATCCGTCCGCAGCCGAGGAATTCGTCACCATGCGCGAGAAGGTGCCCGACCCGGTCCGCAGCGAGGCGGCGGAGTAGGGGGCCGGGACCGCCGCGGCCGGTGCGGCGGCACCTCCGAGTCGCGGCGGATTCTTTAGCTCTGGAAATGAATCGCTTAAGGAAGTATAGCCAGTTTCCTTGGAATATCGAAAATACGACCGGTGCTATGGTGATTGCGCCGGTCAACGTGGAGGATGGTGCCATGGCCGAACGCTGGACCCCGAACACCTGGCGCTCGAAGCCCGTCAAGCAGATGCCTTTTTATGCCGACCAGGATAAGCTGGCCGCGGCCGAGCAGCGTCTGTCGAACTATCCGCCGCTGGTCTTCGCCGGCGAAGCGCGGCGTCTCAAGGCGGCCCTGGCGGACGTGGCCCACGGCAACGGTTTTCTGCTCCAGGGCGGCGACTGCGCCGAAAGCTTCGCAGAGTTCCATCCCAACAACATCCGCGACACCTTCCGGGTCCTGCTCCAGATGGCGGTGGTGCTGACCTTCGGCGGCGCCACGCCGGTTGTGAAGGTCGGGCGCATGGCGGGGCAGTTCGCCAAGCCCCGCTCGACCGACACCGAGACCATCGACGGCACCGAGCTGCCGAGCTACCGCGGCGACATCATCAACGGGTTCGACTTCGACGCGGCCTCGCGGGAGCCCGATCCCGACCGCATGGTGCAGGCCTACAACCAGGCGGCCGCGACGCTCAACCTGCTGCGCGCCTTCGCCCAGGGCGGCTATGCCGACTTGCACAAGGTCCACCAGTGGAACCTGGGCTTCGTGGAGCGCAGCCCGGCCGGCGAGCGCTACCGCGACCTGGCCGACCGGCTGGACGAGACGCTGAACTTCATGGCGGCCTGCGGCATCACCGCGGAGACGACGCCCCAGCTGCGCGAGACCGACTTCTTCACCAGCCACGAGGCGCTGCTTCTCCCCTACGAGGAGGCGCTGACCCGCGTCGACAGCACCACGGGCGACTGGTACGACGTGTCGGCCCATATGCTGTGGATCGGCGACCGCACCCGCCAGCCAGACCATGCCCATGTGGAGTTCCTGCGCGGCGTCAAGAATCCGATCGGCCTGAAATGCGGCCCGACCAGCGACCCGGACGAACTGATCCGCCTGATCGACATCCTGAACCCGGCGAACGAGCCGGGACGCCTGACGCTGATCGCGCGCATGGGCCACGAGAAGGTCCAGGACAAGCTGCCGGCCCTGATCCGCAAGGTCCAGCGCGAGGGGCGGGTAGTCGTGTGGGCGTGCGATCCCATGCACGGCAACACGATCAAGTCGTCCACCGGCTACAAGACGCGGCCGTTCGACCGCATCCTGTCGGAGGTAAAGGACTTCTTCTCCGTCCACCAGGCGGAGGGGACCCATCCCGGCGGCGTCCATTTCGAACTGACCGGCCAGGACGTGACGGAATGCACGGGCGGCGCCCAGGCGATCACCGACCATGCCCTCGCCAAGCGCTACCATACCCACTGCGACCCGCGCCTGAATGCCAGCCAAGCCCTTGAACTGGCGTTCCTTATCGCCGAAGGTCTGAAGCGGAGCCGTCAGCAGCAGGACCGGGAGCGCCGGATCGCCGCGGCGGAGTGACGCGAAAACAAATCCCGGAGCGGCCCCCCGCCGCTCCGGGACCAGCCAGAGCAAAAGAATCTTGGACAGTCGAGACAACGACCGCAACCTGCAAGCCCCCTGGCCGTCGGTATCCGACATCGCCCGGTGGACCGATACCTATTTCCTGCGCACCAAGGACACGGTCGGCCGGTTCGGCGACAAGCGGGTCACCTACGCGATCTTCATGCGGCGGCCCGTCGTCTCGGCGCCTCGGCTGGCGGTGGATTGGCTCCAGGGGGTCGCCCGCGAACGCGGGTTCGAGGTCGAGGTGGACCTGCTCCATACCGAGGGCCGCTGGATCGGCGCCGGCGAGCCGATCATGTACATCACCGGCCCGCTCTATCATCTGGTCGACCTGGAAACCCTGCTGCTGATGAAGCTGGGGCCTGCCTGCGTCGCCGCCTACAACGCCTTCACCATGTGCGCCGACCTTCCCAAGGTGGCGTTCCTCGCCATGGACGCCCGGCACTGCGCCGGCACCGAGATGGCGGAGATAATGGCCTATGCGGCCAGCGTCGGCTCGGCCCGCGCCAAGCGGAAGGTCGGCGCCGTCGGCTTCGTCGGCAACGCCACCGACGCGACGGCCCATTATTTCGGCCGTTCCGCCGGCATGGGGACCATGCCGCACGCCCTGATCGGCTATGCCGGGTCGACCGTGCGGGCGGCCGAGATGTTCCACGAGACCTTCCCCGACCAGAACCTGACGGTCCTGGTGGACTATTTCGGCCGGGAGGTCACCGACAGCCTGGAGGTCTGCCGGCGGTTGCCGCATCTGGCCGACGAGGGCCGGCTGAGCATGCGCATCGACACGCCGGGCGGCCGATTCATCGAGGGCTTGGACCCGCCGGGCTCCTACGCGGTGCTGGAGCGGCACGTCCCGGCCGCGATCCGCGGCTACCGGGACGAGACCCAGCTCCGTTACCTGATCGGCACCGGCGTGTCGGCCGCCGCCATCTTCCACTTGCGGGACGCGCTGGACGCCGCAGGCTTCGACAAGGTCAAGATCGTCGCAAGCAGCGGCTTCAGCCCGGCCAAATGCCGCATCATGGCGGAAGCCCAGGCGCCGATCGACGTGATCGGGACCGGCAGCTACCTGCCCGAACGCTGGACCGAGACCTACGCGACCGCCGACATCATCGAGTATGACGGCGAGAAGCGGGTCAAGGTGGGCCGCGAGTTCCTGTTCCGGAAATAGCGGCCCCCGCTCTCAGCCCGCCCTGACGCGGTCCAGGAACGCACCCACCTCGCGCCGCATCCGGTCGGTGTCGCGCGCCAGCCCGCGCGCCGCGTCGAGCAGCTTGCCCGATGCCGATCCCGCTTCCGTGGCGGCTGTCATCATGCCGGCCACGTTGCGCGAGACTTCGTGCGTGCCGACCGCGGCCTGCTGGACGTTGCCGGCGATCTCGCTGGTCGCGGCACTCTGCTCCTCCACGGCCGAAGCGACCGTTGTGGAAATCTCGTTGATCCGCACCACGGTGGCGCCGATCCCCCTGATGCCCGACACCGCGAAGCCCGCGGACCCCTGGATTTCCGAAACCTTGGCCTGGATTTCCTCGGTCGCCCTGGCCGTCTGGGCGGCGAGGTTCTTGACCTCGGACGCGACGATGGCGAAACCCTTGCCGGCTTCTCCGGCGCGTGCCGCCTCGATCGTGGCGTTCAGGGCCAGGAGGTTGGTCTGGCTGGCGATGTCGTTGATCAGTTGGACCACGTCGCCGATCGACTGTACCGAGTTCGACAGTCCCTCCACCGTGCGGTTGGCGTCGTCGGCCTCCCTCACGGCCGCCGCGGTGATTTCACCGGACAGGGCGACCTGCCGGCCGATCTCCTGGATGGAGGAGCTGAGTTCCTCGGATGCGCCGGCGATCATGTTGACGTTCCGCGATGCCTCCTCGGAGGCGCCGGAGATCGCGGTGGATTGCTGCCGCGTCTGCTCGGACGAGGACGCGACGGTCTGCGCCGCCGATTCCACCTGCATCGCGGCGGCAGCCACCGCTTCGACGATCCCCTTGACCTGGCTTTCGAACCCGTCGGCTACCTGAAGCAGCGCTGCCCGGCGCTCTTCCGCGGCCCTGGCCTCCGCCTGCCGCCGCTCCGCCGCCAGGCGGCGCATCTCCAGGCCGTTGGCGCGGAACACCTCGACGCTTCGAGCCATCTCGCCCACCTCGTCGCGGCGATCCATGCCGGGAACGGCCGCATCCAGGTCGCCCTCCGCCTGCCTCCGCATGACGTCTCCGAGCGCGAGCAGGGGAGCCGTGACGCCGCGCGAGATCATGAAGCTCAGCACCAGCATGGCCGTGACGATGCCCGCCAGCGCGATCCAGCCCAGCCGCTCCGCTTCCCGGCCGACCTTCTCGCTTCCGGCCAGCGCCTCCGCCCTCGCCGTCTCCTGGATTGCGGAGGCCTCGGCGAGGATCGGTTCCATGCGGGCGTAGGCCTCGGACAGTTCCTTCAACTGGTCGCCCAGGCCGAGCGTGGCTTCCGCCAGGGCGAGGAAGTCGCGCTGATAGGCGGCCATCTTGCCCGTGATCTCCGCCGCGACGTCGCCGGGCAGGGTCGAGGTGGCAAGTTCAGCCGTGAACTCGGCCTGCCGCGTCTTCATCTCCTCGACGTACTTCGAATCGATCCGGGCCAGGAAGTCCTTCTCGTGCCGGCGCATCATCAGCATGGCGATCGTGAGCCGCGGCTGGTCCCTGTCCTTCAGCGTGCTCTCCACCGCCCTGACCGAGGACCGCAGGGAGCCCAGGAGACCCTCGGTCTCCTTCAGGCCGATGCGGATACGCGTCGCCGCGACCGCCGAGAAGCTGTTGCTGTACGAGGACATTTCGGCCCTGATCCGGTCGAGGCGCCCCGCGATCTCACCCGACGCGGGATGGGCGATGGCATCGGCTATCAGGCTGTTCGCCCGCGCCACCGTGGCTGCGTTGCGTGTCGCATACTTCTCCTCGCTGCGCAGCAGGAAGTCCTTCTCGGCCCGCCGGGCATCGAGAAGCGCCAGCTGGAGCGCCACTATCCTGTCATTCAGGGTGGATGCCGACTGTGCCTGGGACGCGAAGCTGTTCTCGCGCGTCCGCTCGTAGGCCTGGAAGCCGGCCAGCAGAACCAGGGCCACAGCCCCGACCGCCCCGATAAGGCCGATCTGTATCTTCAGGCTGAAACGTGAGAGCATTCTGTTCACGTTACCCTCTCGGAATGAGAAAATGCACGGCGGCCGTACCGGCGCCCATTACGACCAAGCCTGTCCTGGAAATATGAATTTTGAGTTACAGATTTGTTTCGAGGACGCCGGGATTTGGAATTCCTGCTAGTAATAACCTGTTTCGAGTGAGTATGTTTTCGTTCTTCTCCTGGTGTCATACGCTACTTATTCACCAGTCCCACTTAATTTTTCTTACGACGCGGCAGAACAGTTCTTATGCAAAAATATTATTTATCCGTTTAAGGCAATTACCGCCTGCTCCCTCGGCAGCAGTCGTAGCTGAACCGCCTATCCGTCAATGGCCTTGAGGCCGGTATTTCGCTGTGGGCCGGCTTTCACCTTGCCGCGGCCGGCCTGACGCCCCACCGGCCTGCAATCCGGATGATCGTTTGGAAACTGGTGGAAGGGTTTGATAAGCCTTTAGTCATAATACTGGGCGTTCTATGGTGGCGTGCTGGAACCCCGGAGGCAGGATGTCCAACGATCTGGATCGCGAAGCAAGGCTCGGATTCCTCGGAATCAATGACGAAACGCGATCGGCCTTGCGGAACTTCGCTCCGACCCTCGACGCGACCCTGCCGAAGACCTTGGACAGGTTCTATGAGCATCTCGCCACCGACGCCGAGATGCGGGTCATGCTAGCCGGCGTTTCGATCGACCGCCTCAAGGAGGCGCAGCGCCGTCACTGGACGAATCTGTTCGCAGGGACCTTCGACGATGCCCAACTGGATCGGACCGTCCAGATCGGCTCCACGCACCAGCGTATCGGCCTCGAGCCGCGCTGGTACATCGGCGGCTATTCCCTGGCGATGGGCGACCTGATGGACGCGGCGGTCAGCCGCTACCGCTGGCAGCCGGCCCAGCTGAGGCGGGTGCTCCGGGCGATCGTCCAGACGGTATTCCTGGACATGGACTTGGCGATCTCCTGCTATATCGAGAGCGGCGACCAGAACCGGCAGAAGGAGCTGTGGCACCTTGCCGACACGCTGGAGCGGGAAGTCCATTCGGTCGTGTCCCAGGTCGCCGAGCGCGGCGGCCATGTTTCCAACATCGCGACGCAGACGTCTGCCGCGATCGACCGCGTGGCCGGCAACGCGACCGCCGTGGCGTCTGCGGCCGAGCAGGCCACCGCCAGCTTCGAGACCGTGGCCGCAGCGGGCGAGCAGCTCTCCGCCTCGGTATCGGAGATCAGCCGGCAGGTCAGCGTTTCGCGCACCGTCACCCGGCAGGCGGTCGATCAGGCGGGATCCGCGAACCTCTCGGTGCAGGGGCTGGCGACCGCCGCGGGGGAGATCGGGCAGATCGTCCGGGTGATCAACGAGATCGCCGGCCAGACCAACCTCCTGGCCCTCAACGCCACGATCGAGGCGGCACGCGCGGGGGAGGCCGGGAAGGGCTTCGCGGTGGTCGCCAACGAGGTGAAGGCGCTGGCATCGCAGACCGCGCGCGCGACCGAGCAGATCTCCGCCCAGATCGCGCGCATCCAGGCCGAGACCGAGAAGGCGGTGTCGGGCATCCAGAGCATCGTCGGCGTGATCCACGAGGTGGAGGCGATCTCCGCCGGCATCGCCGCCGCAATCGAGCAGCAGACCGCCTCGACGGGTGAGATCAGCCGCAGCGTCATGGAAGCCGCCGCCGGGACGCGGCAGGTCGCCGCCAGCATCACCGAAGTGGCCCATGACACCGGCGAGGCGTCGGAGTTGATGCACGAGGTGCGGTCCGAAACCGGCACCATGACCCAGCATGTCGGTCACCTCCAGAACGAGATCGATCGGCTGATGAGCACGATGAGGACCCACGAGGTATTCGACCGCCGGAGACACCGACGGCACGCCGTCGATTTCTCGGCGACGGTTTCCGTCGGCGGTGCCAGGAGGCAGGTCGGGCTGGTCGACCTGTCGGCGGGCGGCGTCGGACTCGTCGGGACCATCACGGGTTCGGCCGGCGGGATGGTCGAGCTTGTCCTTCCCGGACTTGAGGCCGCGATCCGGGGGCAGATCCTCTCGACCGAGAGCGACATCACCCACCTGAAGTTCGAGCGGACGCTGACGCCGGTCGAACTGGCGGGCCTGCTGCGGTCGGGCCAGATGGCGGCATGACCGACGGTCCCGCCTTGCCGCTTTGAGCAGGCGGACCGTCTTGGTAGATTGCCCGATCGATCCTTCCTGATGCCGGCATCGCCATGACCGACCGCCTCGCCATCGCCCTGGCCCAGCTGAACCCGACCACGGGCGCCATCGACCAGAACATCGACCGGATCCGCACGGCCCGGGCGGAGGCGGCCGCCCGTGGGGCCGACCTGGTCGTCTGCGCCGCCATGGGAGTCTCGGGGCAGCCGGTCGAGCAGCTCGTCCTGAAGTCCTTTTTCCTGGACGCGGTCGAGCAGGCGGTCCGGGAGTTCGCCGAGGAAACGGCAGACGGCGGGCCGGGAGTGCTGGTCGGCGCCCCCTGGCGGGTGGATGGGCAGGTCTGCAACGCCGCCCTGCTGCTGGACGGGGGCCGGGTGGCTACCATCCGGACCAAGCATGTTCTGGCGGACGGGACGCCGTTCGACGAGCGGCACCTGTTTGCCGCCGGCCCGGTTCCCGGTCCGGTCAATTTCCGGGGTGTTCGCCTGGGCGTCATGATCGCCGATGACATGGCGACGGCGGACGTCGCCGAAGCGCTCGGCGAATGCGGAGCGGAAATCCTGGTGGTCGCCGGGGGCGATGCGGTCGACGTGGATATCCAGGACCGCAGGATCAACCGCGCCGTGGCCCGGGTCGCCGAGACCGGCTTGCCGCTGATGTACGTGAACCAGGTCGGCGGGCATGACGAACTGGTGTTCGACGGGTCGAGTTTCGTCCTGGGCGCGGACCGCGCCCTGCGGATCCACGCGCCCGCTTTCCGGGAGAGCCTGACGGTCGCCCGATGGGAACGCGGCGGTGACGATGGCTGGATCTGCCAAGAAGGCGAACTGGCGGCCCCGCCGTCCGGGCTGGCCGCCGCATATCAGGCGCTCATGCTGGGACTGCGCGATCATGTCCGGAAGAGCCGCCGGAACGGGGTGCTGGTCGGCCTGACCGACGGCGTCGACAGCGCGCTGGCGGCAGCGTTGGCCGTCGATGCGCTGGGAGCGGACCGGGTCCATTGCATCCTGCTGCCGTCCCCCGACACCGGCCGGGAAGCGCTTGAGGACGGTGCGGAACTCGCGGAGCTGCTCGGCTGCAAGATCGACGAGATCGCGATCGCGCCGGCGTTGCGGGCGGCCGATGCCATGCTCGCCCCGGCCTTCGCCGGCCGCGACCCAGACAGGGCGGATGACGACCTTCGGGGAAGCCTGCGCGGTGCCGTCCTGCTGGCCCTGGCGGAGAAGTTCGATGCGCTCGCCCTGTCGTCCGCCACCCGGACCGACGTGGCGGTCGGACGGTCGATGCTGCATGGGGACCTGTGGGGCGGCTTCGCCGTGCTGAAGGATGTCTACCGGACCACCGTCGTGGCGCTGGCCAACTGGCGCAACCGGAATGTTCCCGACGATGCCAAGGGGCCAGCGGGCCGCGTGGTGCCCGAACGGGTCATCACCGACACGGCGGCCTTCGGATGGCGGACCGGTCGGGAAGGGGAGCGGGCGCTGCCCCCGGGAGACCTCCTCGACGACATCCTGCGCTGCCTCTTGGACCAGGAGTTGACCCTGGCTGAAATCCTGGACCGCGACCACGACCCGGTGGTGGTGGAACAGGTCTGGCGCCTGGTGGCCCAGGCGGAGCACCAGCGCCGCCAGCTTCCCCCGGGAGTCAGGATCAGCGGACGCGGCTTCGGCACGGGCTTCAGGTTGCCGGTCGTCAACGGCTTCACGTCGATCCTTTGACGCGCCGCGCCCTTGGCAGGGGTGCATTCCGTCGCATCGCTAATGCGAGTGATTTGCAGTAGTGTCGTGGCCACGGTAATCCGCCCGTACCGAGGCCCTGAATCGAATGCGCTTTTCCGCTGTCAATCCTTTCCACGTCCTGATGGCCAGCCTGGTTTGCACCCTGCTGGGCGGCATGCCCGCCCTGGCGCAACGGAAACTCGATTCGGCGGTGGCATCGGTGCTGGCCGACTATGTCAGACCCGAATCCGTTCCCTTTCCGGACGACAATCCTTTCACCGAGGCGAAGGCCGAACTGGGCCGCAAGCTGTTCTTCGACGCCAGCCTGTCCGGAGCGGGAGACCGGTCGTGCGCCACCTGCCACGCGCCGGTTTCCGGGTGGCAGGACGGGGTGCCGGCCCACCAGGGGCTGGACGGGACGCCCCTGGGTCGCCGGACGCCTTCGGTCCAGGATGCGGCCTGGGGCGAGCTGTTCTTCTGGGACGGCCGCGCCGGCAGCCTGGAGGAACAGGCGCTCGGCCCGGTCCAGAACCCGCGCGAGATGAACCAGACTCTGGAAGGCATGGTTCGGACGCTGGAAGCGGACCCGGAGTATCCGCCTCTGTTCGCCCGAGCCTTCCCGGAGGACCCGAGGATCACGCCGGTCACCGTCGCCAAGGCGCTGGCCACGTTCGAACGAACCCTGGTTTCCGGCGTCACGCCCTTCGACCGCTGGGTCGGCGGGGACGGCGGGGCAATCAGCGAGGAGGCGAAGCGCGGCTTCGAGGTGTTCACCGGTCCGGCGGGTTGTACCTCCTGCCATTCCGGCTGGCAGTTCACCGACCATGCCTTCCATGACATCGGCCTGCCCGGCGACGACCTCGGCCGCGGCGCGATCCTGGGTCTGCCGGAGTTGAACCACGCCTTCAAGACGCCGCCGTTGCGGAACGTCGCCGACCGCGCCCCCTACATGCATGACGGCTCCATCGGGACGCTGGAAGGGGTGGTCGAGCATTACCGCAGCGGCATCGTCCGCCGGGACACCCTGTCGCCCGACCTGCCGAGGATCGACGCCCTGTCGGACCGGGAAAAGGCCGACCTTGTCGCCTTCCTGCGCAGCCTCAGCCCCGATCCCGCGACCGCGGCGGATAGCCTCGCCGTCGCCTCGACGCCGGAGTCCGAAACCTCCGATACCCTGACGATCGTGCAGAAGGACAAGCGTTTCAGCCACCGCCATGTCCATGTCAAGGCCGGCGAGGTCCTGACGATCCAGAACCAGGACACCCGGGCGCACAATATCCGTGTGTTCGAAGAGAACATGGACTTCAACAGCGGATACCAGGAACCGGGCGAGCATGTCAGCCTGCCCTTCACCGAGCCCGGCACCTATCATGTGTTCTGCGGCATCCATCCCAAGATGAAGCTTCGGGTGGACGTGGAGTAGGGCAGGGGATGGACCGGGTTTCCGCCGTTTCGCATGGAGCCCCGGTGTGCTATCGGTGCCGGCCCTGTGTTCCCGAAGCCCGAAGAGATCCATGAGCGTCGCCGTCCGTTTCGCGCCGAGCCCGACCGGTCAGCTCCATGTCGGCAACATCCGCCTGGCGCTGGTGAACTGGCTGTTCGCCCGCAGCCAGGGGGGCAGCTTCCTGCTGCGCCTCGACGACACCGACCTCGAACGGTCGACCGTCGAATATGCCGCCGGGATAGAGCGCGACCTCCGCTGGCTGGGGCTGGAATGGGACCGGTTCGCCAGGCAGTCGGACCGGCTGGACCGCTACGCGGCGGCGGTCGAGCGGCTGAAGGGAGCCGGGCGCCTCTATCCCTGCTATGAGACGGCCGAGGAACTGTCGCTCAAGCGCAAGAGCCTGCTCGGCCGCGGCCTGCCGCCGATCTACGACCGCGCGGCGCTGCGGCTGACCGACGCGGACCGGGCGCGCCTGGAAGCCGAGGGGCGGACGCCGCACTGGCGATTCCTGCTGGAGCACGAGCCGGTGGAATGGGACGACCTGGTTCGCGGTCCGCAGCATTTCCACGGAAGGGACCTCAGCGATCCGGTGCTGATCCGCGAGGACGGACGGACGCTCTACACGCTGTCGTCCGTCGTAGACGACATCGAGCTGGGCATCACCCACGTCATCCGGGGGGAGGACCACGTCGCCAACACGGCGGTGCAGGTCCAGCTCTGGCAGGCGCTGGGCGGACCGGTGCCGGGCTTCGCCCACCTGCCGCTGCTGACCGACGCGACGGGGGCGGGCCTGTCGAAGCGGCTGGGCAGCATCAGCGTCGCCAGCCTGCGCGACGACCAGGGCATCGAGCCGATGGCGATCAACAGCCTGCTCGCCAAGCTGGGCACGTCGGACGCGATCGAGGCCCGCATGAGCCTGGCGGAGCTGGCGGCCGAATTCGACATGGCCAAGGTCGCCCGCGGCGCCCCCAAGTTCGATCCGGAGGAGCTGGCCCGGCTGAACGCCCGCGTGCTCCACGCGACGCCTTTCGAGGCGGTCGCCGGCCGGCTGCAAGCCCTGGGCTTCGGCGGGATCGACGCCATGTTCTGGGAAGCGGTGCGGCCCAACCTGTCGCGGATTGCCGACGTGGCGGAGTGGTGGCACGTCGCGCGGGAGCCGATCGAGCCTACTGTCGAGGACGCGGAATTCACCTCCGCCGCAGCGGCGCTTCTGCCGGCGGAGCCTTGGGACGAGACGACGTGGAGCACCTGGACTTCCGCCGTCAAGTCGGCCACCGGGCGCAAGGGCAAGGGCCTGTTCATGCCGTTGCGCTTGGCGCTCACCGGCCGCGACCATGGACCGGAGCTGAAGAATTTGTTACCTCTCATCGGTCGCGAGCGGGCGGAAGCGCGCCTCGCCGGCCGGGTTGCCTGAAGTCGATTTGTTTTAAGGAAGAACCGGTGGCGCTGGATCTTTTCAACACGCTGACCCGCCAGAAGGAACGGTTCGAGCCGCTGGTGCCGGGCAAGGTGGGCCTCTATGTGTGCGGCCCGACGGTCTATGACTACGCCCATATCGGCAACGCGCGCCCGGTCGTCGTGTTCGACGTGCTGTACCGCCTGCTACGCCGGCTCTACGGCGAGGTCCGCTACGTGCGGAACATCACCGACGTGGACGACAAGATCATCGACCGGGCACGCGACAGCGGGGAGAACATAGACAGCGTCACCTCCCGCACGACCGAGGCCTATCACAAGGACATGGCCGCTTTGAACGCCCTGCCGCCGGACGTCGAGCCGCGGGCGACCACCCATGTCGCCCAGATGATCCGGATGATCGGGCGCCTGATCGCGGCCGGCAATGCCTACGAGGCCGAAGGCCACGTGCTGTTCAGCGTGCCGTCGATGGCGGACTATGGCCGGCTGTCGCGCCGGTCCCGGGACGAGCTGATCGCGGGCGCCCGCGTCGAGGTGGCGCCGTACAAGCGCGACCCTGCCGACTTCGTGCTGTGGAAGCCCTCCGCCCCGGAGGTGCCGGGCTGGGACAGCCCCTGGGGGCGGGGACGGCCGGGCTGGCACATCGAGTGCTCCGCCATGGCGGAGGAGCACCTGGGGGAAACCTTCGACATCCATGGCGGCGGACTGGACCTGATCTTTCCGCACCATGAGAACGAGATCGCGCAGTCCGTCTGCGTCCATGGCGGCGCGCCGCTGGCGCGGTACTGGATCCATAACGGCTTCCTGACGGTGGAAGGCGAGAAGATGTCCAAGAGCCTGGGCAACTTCTTCACCGTCCGCGACCTGCTGGGCGAGTTCCCCGGCGAGGCGATCCGCCTGACCCTGCTAGGATCCCATTACCGCCAGCCGCTCGACTTCACCAAGGACGGGCTGAAACAGTCCAAGGCGACCCTCGACCGGTGGTACACGGCGTTGCGCGCCGTCGAGGACGTGCCCGCGTCGGGGGACGGCGTGCCGGCCGAGGTGATGGCGGCGCTGGAGGACGATCTTAACACGCCGCTGGCGATCAGCCACGTCCACGGCATCGTCTCTGCCCTGAACAAGGCGACCGACCCTGCGGAGCGCGCGGCCCTGAAGGGCGCGCTGCTGGGGGCCGGAGGCGCGCTGGGCCTGCTTGGGCAGGACCCGACGGAGTGGTTCCGCGGCGGCGATGCCGACGGGCCGGACGCCGCGGCCATCGAAGCGTTGATCGAGCAGCGCAAGCAGGCCCGCAAGTCGAAGGACTTCGCGGCCGCCGACCGGATCCGGAAGGAACTAGCCGACCAGGGCATCGTCCTTGAGGACGGTCCCGGCGGGACCACCTGGAAGCGGGCGTGACCATGGGCGAGCGCATCTATCTCTACGACACGACCCTCCGGGACGGCGCGCAGACCCAGGGAGTCGATTTCTCGGTGGCGGACAAGACCGCCATCGCCCAGGACCTGGACCTGCTTGGGATCGACTATGTCGAGGGCGGATGGCCGGGCGCCAACCCGACCGACGACGCCTTCTTCGCCGACCCGCCGGAGTTGCGGAACGCCACCTTCACCGCGTTCGGCATGACCCGCCGGCCCGGCCGGAGCGCGGCTAACGACCCCGGCCTGGCCGGCTTGGTCGGTGCGAAATGCGATGCGGTCTGCATGGTCGGCAAGACCTGGGACTTCCATGTGGACGTGGCGCTGAACATCCCGCGCGCGGAGAACCTGGAACTGATCTCCGACAGCATCCGGCTGATCCGGGAGCGCAAGGGCGAGGCGCTGTTCGACGCCGAGCATTTCTTCGACGGCTACAAGGCCAACCCGGACTATGCGCTGGAATGCCTGAGGGCGGCCTATGAGGCCGGCGCCCGCTGGGTCGTGCTGTGCGACACCAACGGCGGCTCGCTCCCCGACGAGGTAGAGCGCATCGTCCGCGCCGTGGCGGAGCGCATTCCCGGCGGCAACCTGGGCATTCACACCCATAATGACACGGAGAACGCCGTCGCCAACTCCCTGACGGCGATCCGCGCCGGCGCGCGCATGGTCCAGGGGACGCTGAACGGGCTGGGAGAGCGTTGCGGCAACGCCAACCTGGTGTCGCTGATCCCGACGCTGATGCTGAAGATGGGCTTCGAGACCGGCATTACGGCCGACGGCCTGCGCCGCCTCACCCAGGTCTCGCGCGGATTGGACGAAAGGCTGAACCGGGCGCCCAACCGGCACGCGCCCTATGTCGGGGAAAGCGCCTTCGCCCACAAGGGCGGCCTGCATGTCTCGGCGGTCGAGAAGGACCCGACGAGCTACGAGCACGTGGACCCTGCCAGCGTCGGTAACCGCAGGACCATCGTCGTCTCGGACCAGGCCGGCCGGTCGAACCTGCTCGCCCGTTTCCGCGAGATCGGCATCGAGATCGATCCGCGGGACGAGCGCATCGCCGATCTGGTGGATCTGGTCAAGCGGCGGGAATATGACGGCTACGCCTATGACGGCGCCGAGGCGAGCTTCGAGTTGCTGGCCCGCCGCGCCCTGGGCGAGGTGCCGGATTTCTTCCGTCTCCAGAGCTTCCGGGTCATCGACGAGCGGCGCTGGAACGCCCGGGACGAACTGATCACCCTGTCCGAGGCGACCATCAAGCTGGATGTCGGCAGCCAGTCCCTGATGACGGTCGCGGAGGGCAACGGCCCCGTCAACGCGCTGGACATTGCGCTGCGCAAGGCGCTGCTTCCCGCCTATCCGGAGTTGGCAGGACTCCGGCTGGTCGACTACAAGGTCCGCATCCTGACGCCCAACGACGGCACCAAGGCGGTGACCCGTGTCATGATAGAGAGCACCGACGGGCGGGGCGCCCGCTGGACGACCGTCGGCGTCTCGGCCAACGTGATCGACGCATCCTACAACGCGCTGCATGACAGCATCACCTACCGGCTGTACCGCGCCAGCACCGCCCCGGCACGGGACGGACAGTGATTTAGATAGTCAGACGTATAGAGAGATGGCAGGAACCAACCCCCAGCGGGACGCCGTGCTCGGCGGACCGGCGATCATCCTGATCGAGCCCCAGCTCGGCGAGAATATCGGCACCTGCGCCCGCGCCATGCTGAACTGCGGGCTGACCGACCTTCGGCTGGTCCGTCCGCGCGACGGATGGCCGAGCGGCAGCGCCAAGGCCTCCGCGTCCGGAGCGGACCTCGTGCTCGACAACGCGCGCCTGTTCGACCGGACGGAGGACGCGATCGCCGACCTGTCCCACGTCTTCGCGACCACCGCGCGCAATCGCGGCATGATCAAGCGGATCATGACACCGCGCGAGGCGGCGTCGGAGATGCGGTCCCAGTCTTCCGCCGGCCTTGCAACCGGCGTGCTGTTCGGGCCGGAGCGGACGGGTCTGTTCAACGACGACCTGGCGCTGGCGGACACCAGCCTGACGGTACCGCTGAACCCGGCGTTCAGCTCGCTCAACCTCGCCCAGGCCGTCCTGATCATCGGGTACGAATGGTACCAGACCGGCGACGTGGCCCCTGGGCGCTATCTACACACCGGAGCGACCCGCCCCGCCAACAAGGAAGAACTGGTCAACCTGTTCTCCCACCTGGAAGAGGAACTGGAAAACTCGCGGTTCTTTTCATCGCCCGAGAAAAAGCCTTCGATGATTCGATCGATAAGGAATTGCTTCCAGCGCATGGATATGACTGAACAGGAAGTCAGGACCTTCCATGGCATCATTTCGGCATTGACCGGACGGAAGAGGTCGGCAGCAAAGGAATAGTCCCTTTACAATCCGGATAGACTTCCGCCGACTGGCATGAGGGTTGCTGAATTGCCTCCATCCAACGGATAGGAGGGGATCATGAATTTCCAGAAGTTCAGCCGGAGCCTGCGCCACGCGCTTCGACATTTGCAATTTGCGGGGCAGGGTGCGAACACGCGGGTCAGATTGACCGAGGCGGGAGTTCTGCTGAGCGATGCGGCGGAGGAGGTCGATCTCGCTCTCATGGAATTGGAAACGGCGAACAGCAACGACCTGGAGTGCGCCGACCTGCGCGAGGCAACCGCCCAGATCCAGGAGGCGATCCACCTGATCAGCGGGGTCCACCGCAGGATCGGATAGATGGGAGGCAAGCTGCCTTTTCTCGCCTCCCAGGAGAGCCGGACAGACGGTATGCCGCTTGCCCGGCAAGGGGACCCGGATTATCAATACCGGGGACCTAGTGCCCGCGCCGGGGCTGACCAGAGACGAGCGACATGGATCGGGGCACTGAAACCGGTGCGTCCAACCGGCATGCCATACTGCTGGTGGAAGGAGACTCGCCCGAGCGCGCCGCAACGGCCGCGGTCCTGAGGCAGGAAGGCCACCATATCGTCGAAGCGGCGAGCCTGAGGGAGATGGACCGGGCGTTGGCGGAGCGGCGTTTCGATCTGCTTCTCACCGATCTGGCTCTGCCCGACGGCGTTTCATTCACCCGTCTCGGACAACTCCGCCGCGACGAATCTCTCGGCATCATCGTCGTCACCGCCCGGACGGAGGAAGTCGACCGCATCCTCAGCTTGGAGCTGGGCGCCGACGACTATCTTGTGAAGCCTCTCAACCAGCGGGAACTGGCGTTGCGCGTCCGGAACCTGTTGCGCCGCCTGCGTGCCGGAAGGTCGGGCGCCGGAGCCACCTGCCGTTTCGACGGGTGGATGCTGGACTTGGCGCGGCGCCATCTGCAGGACCCGACCGGGCGCAATGTCCGGCTGACTCGCAGCGAGTTCGACCTGTTGGTCACGCTGTCGTCCAATCCCGGGAGCATCCTCGACCGCGACCGCCTGACCGCCGCCATAAACAGGCGGCCCGGGTCGCCGGACGATCGCACGATCGACGTGCTGATCGGGCGACTGCGGCGCAAGATCGAGATCGATCCGCAGGATCCGAGGCTGATCCTGACGATCCACGGCCAGGGATACTGCTTCGCGGCGGTCTGACGCCCGATGTGCGGGATTTCCCGACACCGGCAAGTGATTACCCAAGAATTCAATCGATCTCGATCTACTGATCTTTGCGAACTATGAAGTTTCACTTTTGAAATAACCCATTCAATTTCATTCACAAAATTCGTCTAAGTTTTACTAGAGACATGCAAAGGCAAACTATAGCTTTCGAACCGAGAGACTTTCCGAAAACTACCCGCCAATCAGCGAGGACACGCTTATGAAGTGGAAGGCGCTTGTCCTGACGGTTCTGCTTTGCCTGCCCGCAGCCGTGGCTCGCGCCGACGTGGCGCTGGACGATGTGCAGGTCATCGCCAAGTCGTTGGGCTTCCTGACGGCCAAGCCGGCCACTCCCGCCAAGATGGCAATCGTCTTCGCGCCGGAGATCGAAGCGTCCAAGGCGGACGCCGACCGGCTGGCCGCCATGCTGGGCGGTGGTTTCAAGGAAGGCTCGCTGACGCTGGAGCCGCTGCTGGTGCCGGTCACCCAGCTGGACAAGCTGGAGGGCGCCGGCGTCGTCTTCGTGACCACGGGCTTGGCGGCGCACCACGGCGCGATCTTCGACTCGGCGAAGGCGAAACGCCTGCTCACCGTCTCGACCGATTCCAGCTGTGTTCGCGCGGGCCGCTGCGTCATGTCGGTCGCCAGCCAGCCGGCCGTTGAAATTCTGGTGAACAAGCAGGCAGCTGATCAATCCCAGGTGGCCTTCAAGGCCGCCTTCCGCATGCTCATCATCGAAATCTGATGCCGTCCCCGCCTAGCGTGACGCTCCGAGGATCCGCCATGAAGACCCTGTTTCCGCTCGCATCCATCGGCATCGCGCTCGCCCTGACCGCGACCGGGTCGGCGACCGCCCAAACGATCAACTACGGAGAGCTGGAGGCGCTGTTCAAGGAGCCGGTGACCACCAGCGCCACCGGCAAGCCGCAGCGGCAGACCGAAGTGCCGGTCACCATGGACATCATCACCGCGGAGGACATTCGCCGATCCGGTGCCAACGACATTCCCGAAATCCTGCGGAACGTCGCCGGGGTCGATGTCTGGCGCTGGACCAACGGCGCCACCGATGTCGGCGTGCGCGGATACAACCAGGCGGCCTCGCCCCGGCTGCTGGTGCTGGTGAACGGCCGGCAGGTTTATCTCGATCATTACGGCGTCACGACCTGGAATGCGATCCCCGTCGAACTGTCGGAAATCCGCCAGATCGAGGTAGTGAAGGGACCCAACTCGGCGCTGTTCGGATTCAACGCCGTCGCCGGCGTGATCAACATCATCACCTTTTCGCCGCTCTACGACGACGTGAACACCGCGACCCTGCGCGGCGGGACGCAGAAGTACCGGCAGGTCTCGCTGGTCAATACCCTGAAGGCCGGCGACAGGGCGGGTCTGAAGATATCCGCCGGCGCCTCCGACGCCGACGAGTTCGACACCGACGCGAGCGCGCTGGAGGACCGCCTGCGCCGGGGGCCGGAGCGGCGGTCGCTCAGCCTTGACGGCTTGGTCCAGGTGACGGACGACATGCAGTGGGGCGTCGAATTGACGCGCAGCCACCTGGAATATACCGACACGCTTTCGATCTACACGCCGTCGCGGGCGACGACGGATACCTATTCCGCCCGCACGTCGCTGACGGGCGAGAGCGGCTGGGGCCTGTGGGAAGCCTCCATCTACCGCAACTGGCTGGAGGCCGACCTGGACAGCGGCGGCGTCTCGTCGGACCTGCCGATTACCAACAGCGTCACCGTGGCGAAGCTCCAGGACCTGTTCAAGGTCGGCGCCGACCACAGCTTCCGGATCTCCGGCGAGTACCGGCACAACACCATGGAAGTCGTGCCGCACAAGGAAGCCACCGTCTCCTACGACGTCTACTCCGCCGGCGGAATGTGGGACTGGTCGGTGTCGAAGTCGGTGTCGCTGACCAACGCGGTCCGGGTGGACCATCTGCGGCTGGACCGCAGCGGGCCGGTGACCCTGGCTAACTTCCCGAGCGCCACCGGGCCGTTCACCAACGACGACTACGACAAGAACCTGACGGAATACAGCTTCAACAGCAGCCTTGCGTGGCGGCCGACCAAGCTCGACACGGTACGCGTAATGGCGTCGCGGGGCGTGCAGCTCCCCTCGATGCTGGCCTTCGGCTATCACGACGGGTTCCCGCCGAATCCCGGCAGTCCGCTGCCGATCTATTCCCGGATATCGGGTAGCCCGGATATCGACCCGATGTCGGTCATGAATTATGAGCTGGGATACGACCGGCAGATCCCGCAGATCGACGCGCTGGCCCGATTCAGCCTGTACCGGCAAACCTCGAAGAACCTGATCGGAGACGTCGATCCGACCCGGATCAGCTCGATCGACTTCAACACCTTCCCGATCCCGGTCGATTTCCTGTTCGGCAATGTCGGCAGTTCGGACGCCACGGGGTTGGAAGTCGGCATGGACGGCCGCATCGGCACCGCTTGGCGCTGGGGGCTGAACTACGCGTTCGAGATCGTCGACGACGATCTGGTCGCGGCCTACAACGACGGCAATCCGACGGCCGTCGCCTTCGAGGACTCCACGCCGCGGCACAAGGTGAACGGGCGGATCGGCTATACGCGCGGCGGGTTCGAGGCGGACCTCTTCGCCAACTACGTCTCCGGCTACCGGGTGCCGCAGTATCAGCCCGGCGCCGGCATGTGGGGGCTGGCCGACGTCGAGGACCGGATCACGTTGAGCGGCCGCGTCGGCTATCACCTGAACGACATCATCACCGTCGCGGTGGAGGGACTGTCGTTCAACCAGACGAGCCACCGGGAGACCTCGCTGCCCGAGGTCGAACGGAGGCTCTATTTCTCGGTGCGGGCCGACTACTGAGTTCCCGCTTCGGAAACCCTGTCCGGAGAAGCCATCATGGCGAAGCGCCCGACTCTGTCCAACCTGCCGTTCTTCTTCAAGTTCGCCCTCGCGCCGGGTCTGGCGGTCTGCCTGATGATGGTCGTCGCCACGGTGGGCTACACGGGGTTGGGCAGGCTCGTCGGAGACCTCCGGACCATGGTCGAGGCGAACCTGCGGGGCGGCATCGACCTTGCGACGGTCAGCGGACGGATCGACAGGGTGAACGGCCATCTCTACCAGACCGTCGTCGCAAAAGCCGCCCAGGGCAACGATGCGCACGTGCCGGAGCGGCTGACGGCGATCCGCGGCGAACTGGATTCGATCATCCGGGATCTCGGCACCTGGCGCGACCGATACGCCCAGCCGCAGGAACTCGGCAAGCTGGACGAGGCGATCGAGGGGCTCGGCACGTACCGCGAGATGATCGACGTCGTCGAGTCGATGCTGGAGTTCGATTTCCGGGGGGTGGTCAAGCTGATCGGGCCGCTGGAGGAGAACTATAAGAAGCTCAATGCGCTGATCGCCGGCATCATCGATTCCGGAGTCGAGAACGCCCGGGGGCAGGCCGACCAGTCCGCTACCGCGGCCGACCTGATGAGGCTGGTGTTCCTGGGGTCGACACTGCTCGCCGCCGTGGTGGTTGCCGGGTTCTCCTGGGGCATCGGCCGGTCGACCACCGGCTCCATCGAGCGGATCGCCGCCGTGACCCGGAAGCTCGCCGACGGAGAGCGTGACGTCGATATCGCCGCGCTTGCCCGGAGCGACGAACTGGGTGCCATCGTGGAGTCGCTGGCGGTGTTCAGGGACAATGGCATAAAGCTGGATCAGTCCTGGGAAGCGCAGAAGCACGAGCACGAGCAGCGCGAGCGACGCGCCCAGGCCATGGAACAGCTCGTCCTGTCGCTCGACGGAGAGATTTCCCGGACCCTGAACCAGGTATCGGCCGCGACCGTCACCCTTGAGAAAGCGGCGGAGTCTCTCTCGGCCGTCGCGCAGCAGACGGAGCACCAGGCCGACTCGGTCGCCGGCGCCGCGGCCCAGGCTTCCGCCAACGTCGATACCGTGGCGGCCACGGCGGAACGCCTGTCGCTGGCCATCGTCGAGATCGACCGCCAGGTGGGCGAGTCCACGCGGGTCTCCGGCCAGGCCGTCACGTCGGCGCAGCGGGCCAACGATCTGGTCACCGGCATGGATGAAACGACCCGGAAGATCGGCGAGGTGGTCAAGCTGATCACCAGCATCGCGGCCAAGACGAACCTGCTGGCCCTGAACGCCACGATCGAGGCGGCACGGGCAGGGGAAGCCGGGAAGGGTTTCGCGGTGGTCGCCCACGAGGTCAAGGATCTGGCGAACCAGACGGCCCACGCCACTGGCGAGATCACGGCCCAGATCGCCGCCGTGCAGGACGCGACCCGCCTGGGGGCGGAGGCGATTCGCGAGATCACGTCGATCATCGGCCGGATGAACGAGATCGGCGGCATCATCGCCGGCGCGGTCCGGGACCAGAGCGGCGCCACCCACGAGATCGTCGACAGCGCGCTGCAGGCGGCCGACGGAACCCGTACGGTGTCCCGCAGCATCGAAGGCGTCCGGGACGGTGCCGGAGAAACCGGCAAGGCCGCGGAGGACGTCAACGGCGCGGTAGGCACGCTGTCCAGCCAGGCGAGCGACCTGCGCACCATGATCGACCGCTTTCTGGCCGATATCCGCTCGGTCAATGCGTCGCGGACCAGGGTATGACGCCGCGCAGTGGCTTTTTAGGCGACATCCGTTTGACTTTCGGCTTCCGGTTTGTATAGTGCGGCGCTTCCTCCCAAGAAGGCGGGCGTGCATGCGGTAACGCCCCGTCCGCGGTCGATCAGGTCCTACGGGATCCACTGACCGGCAGGAACTATTGGGACAACAAACAGCGTCGAAAGCGATAGCGTATGAGCAAGCGTCAAGAGTCCAAGTACAAGATCGACCGCCGTCTGGGCGTAAACCTCTGGGGTCGCCCGAAGAGCCCGATCAACCGCCGTGAATACGGTCCCGGCCAGCACGGCCAGCGTCGCAAGAAGCCGTCCGACTTCGGCCTGCAGCTGATGGCCAAGCAGAAGCTGAAGGGCTATTACGCCAACATCGGCGAGAAGCAGTTCCGCCGTCTCTATGCCGAGGCCGTCCGCCGTCGTGGCGACACCGGCGAGAACCTGATCCAGCTGCTGGAGCGCCGGCTCGACGCCGTCGTCTACCGCATGAAGTTCGTCCCGACCCCGTTCGCCGCGCGCCAGTTCGTGAACCATGGCCATGTCCGCGTCAACGGCAAGCGCGTCAACATTCCGTCCTACCAGGTCAAGGACGGCGACGTGATCGAGGTCAAGCAGAAGTCGAAGCAGATGGCGCTGGTCATGGAAGCGATCGCTTCCGGTGAGCGCGACATCCCCGACTATCTGGACGTCGACACCTCGGCCCTGAAGGGCACCTTCGTGCGCGCCCCGGCCTTCGCCGACGTGCCGTACCCGGTCCAGATGGAACCGAACCTGGTGGTCGAGTACTACAGCCGCTGATCCTGGCGGTTTGAAGAACAAGAGGGGCGCCGGCTCGAACCGGCGCCCCTTTTTTCATGCCCGCCCCGAAGGGACGAAAGCCTACCTGCGCGCCCGGTGCAACAGAAAGGCATCGGTGCTGTAGATCGCCAGCGCCAGCCAGATCAGCCCGAAAGCGATGGCATGGGCGGGAGTGAAGGCTTCGCCGAACAGAAGCACGCCGACCGCCAGCTGGAGCGTCGGCGAGATGTACTGCATCAGCCCCATGGTCGACAGTTTCAGGCGTTGGGCGCCGAAGTTGAAGAAGATCAGCGGCAGTGCCGTGACCACGCCGGAGACGGCCAGCAGCGCCGCCAGTCCGGGATCGTCCAAGGTGAAGACACCCGTGCCCGCGGCGCCGATCCAGATCAGATAGATCGCCGCGAAGGGCGTCAGCATCGCCGTCTCGATCAGCAACCCGACGAGCGGATCGATGGCCGCCTTCTTCCGGATCAGGGCATAGAAGCCGAAGGTGGTCGCCAAGGTCAGCGAAACCCAGGGCAGTTCGCCCAGGCTGATCACGAGGCTGGTGACGCCGATCGCCGCCAGCGCTACAGAAAGCGTCTGCTTGATGTTCAGGCGCTCGCCGAGGAACAGCACCCCGAGCACGACATTGACCAGCGGGTTGATGTAATAGCCCAGGCTGGTCTGGACGATATGGTCGCTGTTGACCGCCCAGATGAACAGCAGCCAGTTCGTCGTTACGAGGCAGGTGGTCAGGGCGAAGACACCGACGCGCCGGGCGCTGGACAGGGCGGTTACGACGTCGCGCGGGTCGCGCATCACCAGCACCAGGACGATCATCAGCAGCAGCGACCAGAGCACCCGGTGCGACAGGATCTCTACCGGAGTGGCCGGCTGGAGCGCCTTGAAGAAGATCGGGGCGACACCCCAGACCAGGAAGGCGCCGAGCGCGTACAGGACGCCGGAAACGGCGGGATCGACGGGAGCGCGCGCGTCACGGGCCACGCGAGGGCTTCCGGGATTGGTGAGGGGCGAATCGGACATGATCGCTGCTTAACACGGCAGCGGACCAACCGGTGCATCGGACGTCCTGCACCGCAGGCATGACTGACCTGCGACGTGTCTGGACAGGTCAGGCGCTGCGCAATTTCTGCAGGAAGCTGTCCACGGTCGAGCGGAGGTCCCTGGCCTTGTCGTTCACCGAACGGGCCGACGACATGACCTGGTCGGCCGTCCGCCCGGAGTTCTCGGTGGCGGAGGCGACCCGCTCGATGTCGCTGTAGACCCGCCGCGTCCCGTCGGAGGCGGTGTCCACATTGTGGGCGATCGTTCTCGCCGCGGTGCTCTGGCGCTCGACGGCCGACGCGATGTCGGTGACGATGCCGCCGATCTGCTCGATGGTCTGCGCGACGCTGGTCATGGTCGCGACCGCCCTTCCGGTAACCTCCTGGATCTGATGGATCTTCTGGGTCACTTCCTCGGTCGCGCGTCCGGCCTGTCCGGCCAGGTTCTTCACCTCGCTCGCGACGACGGCAAAACCCTTGCCCGCCATGCCTGCCCGGGCGGATTCGATGGTGGCGTTGAGCGCGAGCAGGTTGGTCTGGGCCGCGATCTCGCCGATCATGCCGACCACCTGCCCGATCTCCCGGACGGTATCGTTCAGCCCCGTCACCACCTCGTTCGTCGCGGCAACCTGGTCCATTCCGGTGCGGGCGATGCTGGTCGCCTTACCGGTCTGCCGCTCGATGTCGGCGATGCTGTCCGACAGTGCGTTCGCGGCGGAGGCCAGGCTCTCGACGCTGGCGGATGAGGTCTTCGAGGTCGAGGCGATGGCTGACGAACGCTGGCGTGCGTCATCGCAGGAATGCAGCATAAGCTGCGCGTTGGACTGGAGCGCGGTGGCCGCTCCGGACAGTGTCTCGACGACCTGACCGATGCTCTCGTCCAGACGGCCGGCGAGATCGCCCAGCACGCGCCTGCGCTCCGCCTCCGACTGCTGCTTGAGGGCGGCCTGTTCGGCCTCCAGTCGAAGCTTTTCGACGGTGTTCTGCTTGAGGACCAGAACGGCGCGCGCCATGACCCCGATCTCGTCCTGCTGCGCAGCATAGGGGATCGAGACGGTCGATTGTCCGCCGGCAAGCTGGTCGATGGCGCCGGTCAGCCGCACCAGCGGATTGACGACCCGGCTGCGCGTGAACCACAGGAAGAACAGGCCGACCGATATCAGGGTGCTGATGGTCGCGACGCTGCCCCAGGTCACCAGGAAGGACATCAGGGAGACGGTGGAGGTCAGGCTCTCGGCACCCGGGAGGCGGGCTTCGGCCACGAGCGCCGTCCAGTCCTGCGAGAATCGGCGAAGCCCCATGAGGACGAGCACCGACATGGAGGCGCCGATGACGCCGATCCCGAGCAGGGCGTAAGCGACGGCCGATCCCACGAACCGCAGCGTCAGGTGTCGAGCGAAGCCGCTGGTGACTGCCGTAGTCGAACCGCGTGCCATGACCAAGTCCTTTTCCCTTTACTTCTTCTTCGGCCAGGACTTTCGCGTGCTAAGCATTACCGACCGCTTAACGAAGACATATGCCAAAAGGCGGGATCGGGTGCTTGAGTGACTTGGATACGGACACGAAAAAGGGCTCCGCAAGCGGAGCCCTTTCCCGGAAGTTTCCAACTGAGCGGGAGCGGTCAGGCCTTAATCTGGACGTCCACGCCCTTGGAGCTCAGCATCTCCGTCAGTTCGCCGGTCTGGTACATCTCGCGGACGATGTCGCAGCCACCGACGAACTCGCCCTTGACGTAGAGCTGCGGGATGGTCGGCCAGCTGCTGAAGGTCTTGATGCCCTCGCGCAGGCTCGGGTCGACCAGCACGTCGATGCCCTTGAACTTGACGCCCAAATGGGTCAGCACCTGGACCACGGCGGACGAGAAACCGCACTGCGGGAAGACCGGGGTGCCCTTCATGTAGAGGACGACGTCGTTGCTCTCGATGTCGCTCTTGATCCGCTCTGCTACGGAATTATCCATCTCTCGATATCCTCGTGAATTCGATCGTTTGGGGCGGCCGGCAGTGGGAACCGGCATTGGGAACCGGCGGTGGGGGCGATCACGCGTCCTTGGGAACGCTGGTCTGCAGGGCGAGGGCGTGGAGTTCCCCGCCCATGCGGCCCTGCAGGGCGTCGTAAACCATCTTGTGCTGTTGAACGCGCGTCTTGCCCTTGAAAGCGGCGGCTTCGACATAGGCGGCGTAATGATCGCCATCGCCACGCAGATCCTCGATGCGAACCTCGGCATCGGGGATGCCTTCCCTGATCAAGCTCTCGATGAGAGCCGCGTCCATCGCCATTTTCAGCCTTCCCGCTCAGCTTGTGGGTTTAATCCGCACCGCCTGCCATGATCGACGGCAGCCAGGCTTCATGTGCCGTTCTAAGGCCATCTACCGATATGGCGTCACCCGCACCGAGTGTCAACGTGGCGCCGCCGGTCAAGCCGAGACGCCGCACCGGCACGCCGGCCGCGTTCGCGCGCGCCGTCACCGCGTCGGCATCGGCCGTGCTGACGACATAACGGCCTTGATCCTCGCCGAACAGGAAGCCGGCGGCATCCGCACCGTCCGGCAGGTCGATCGCGGCGCCGATCCGGCCGGCCATAGCCATTTCCGCGAGCGCCACCAGCAAGCCGCCATCCGAGACGTCGTGGCAGGCGGTGACTGCCCGGTCGCGGATCAGGTCGCGGACGAAGTCGCCGTTGCGGCGTTCGGCGGCGAGGTCCACCGGCGGCGGCGAGCCTTCCTCCCGGCCGTGGATCTCCCGCAGATACAGCGACTGCCCGACATGGCCCGCCGTCTCGCCGACCAGGAGGATCGCCTGGTCCGGCGCCTTGAACGCAAGTGAGACGGCCAGCGACGCGTCGGGCAGGATGCCGACGCCGCCGATCGCCGGGGTCGGCAGGATCGCCTCGCCGTTGGTCTCGTTATAGAGGCTGACATTGCCCGACACGACCGGGAACTCCAACGCCGCGCAGGCCTCCGCCATGCCCTGGATGCACCCGGCGAACTGGCCCATGATCCGCGGCTTCTGCGGATTGCCGAAGTTCATGTTGTCGGTGATCGCCAGCGGCTTGGCGCCGACCGCGGTCAGGTTGCGCCACGCCTCGGCCACCGCCTGGGCGCCGCCGCGGACCGGGTCGGCGAAGCAATAGCGCGGCGTGCAGTCGGTCGTGATGGCCAGCGCCTTGTTCGTCCCGTGGACCCGGACCACCGCGGCGTCGCCGCCCGAGGCCGCGACCGTGTCGGCTCCGACCTGGCTGTCGTACTGCTCCCAGATCCAGCGGCGCGACGCCAGGTCGGGGCTGCCGACCAGCCGGTGCAGGATCTCGGTCGCGGGGGCGGGCAGGGGGACGTCGCCGGCGTCGATGTCGGCCTGCGGCGGGGTCGGCTCCCACGGGCGTTCGTACACCGGTGCCCGATCGACCAGAGGCCCCACTTCGAGGTCGCAATAGGTCTCGCCATGCATTTTCAGGACAAGGCGGCCGCTGTCCGTGACCCGCCCGATCACCGCGAAGTCCAGCTCCCACTTGTCGAAGATCGCCTTCGCCAGATCCTCGCGGCCCGGCTTCAGGACGATCAGCATGCGCTCCTGGCTCTCGGACAGCATGATCTCGTACGGGGTCATGCCGGTCTCGCGCTGCGGGACCGTGTCCAGGTCAAGCTCGATGCCGAGGCCGCCCTTGTCGGCCATCTCGACCGAGGAGGAGGTCAGGCCGGCGGCGCCCATGTCCTGGATCGCCACGATGGCGTCGGTCGCCATCAGTTCCAGGCAGGCTTCGATCAGCAGCTTTTCGGTGAAGGGGTCGCCGACCTGCACGGTCGGACGCTTCTCCTCGCTGTCCTCGGTGAATTCGGCCGAGGCCATGGTGGCGCCGTGGATGCCGTCGCGGCCGGTCTTGGACCCGACATAGACGACGGGATTGCCCACGCCGGCCGCGGCCGAGTAGAAGATCCGATCGGTCTCGGCCAATCCCACGGTCATCGCGTTGACCAAGATGTTGCCGTTGTAGGACGGGTGGAAATTGGTCTCGCCGCCGACCGTCGGCACGCCGACGCAGTTGCCGTAGCCGCCAATGCCGGCGACCACGCCCGAGATCAGGTGACGGGTCTTCGGGTGGTCGGGGCTGCCGAAGCGCAACGCGTTCATGTTCGCGATCGGCCGCGCGCCCATGGTGAAGACGTCGCGCAGGATGCCGCCGACGCCGGTCGCGGCCCCCTGGTAGGGCTCGATGAAAGAGGGGTGGTTGTGGCTCTCCATCTTGAAGATGGCGGCCTGCCCGTCGCCGATATCGATCACCCCGGCATTCTCGCCCGGTCCGCAGATGACGTGCGGCGCCTTGGTCGGAAGCTTCTTCAGCCAGACCCTCGACGACTTGTAGGAGCAATGCTCCGACCACATGACGGAGAAGATGCCCAATTCCGTGAAGGAGGGCGTGCGACCGACGATGTCCAGCATCCGCTGGTATTCTTCAGGGGAAAGACCATGCTCCGCAGCCAGTTCGGCGGTGACGGCAGGTTCCTTGCGAGGTGAGTTCGCGGTCACGACAGGGCCTCCACCAGACCATCGAACAGGGGCTTGCCGTCGGTATTGCCGTGCAGCGGCTCGTAGGCCCGCTCGGGGTGCGGCATCATGCCCAGCACGGTACGGGTCTCGTTGAACAGGCCGGCGATCGCGTTGGCCGAGCCGTTAGGGTTGCCCGACGCATCGATCACGCCGCCGGGGCTGACGTACCGGAAGGCCACCATGCCGGCATCCTCAATCTGCGCGAGCGTGTCGGCGTCGGCGAAATAGTTGCCGTCGTGATGGGCGACCGGAAACCGGACGACCTGCCCCTTGGAAAAGGCGGAGGTGAAGGCGCTGTCGGTGTTCTCGACCCGCAGGTCCACGGTCCGGCAGATGAACTTCAGCCCGGCGTTCCGCATCAGCGCGCCGGGCAGGAGGCCGGCTTCGGTCAGGATCTGGAATCCGTTGCAGATCCCCAGCACACGGACGCCGGCCCTGGCGCGGGCCACGACCTCGCGCATCACCGGGGACCTGGCTGCCATCGCGCCGCTGCGCAGATAGTCGCCGTAGGAGAATCCGCCCGGAACGGCGATCAGATCGACCGGGGGAAGGTCGCTGTCGCGGTGCCAGACCATGGCGGGCTTTGTGCCCGTGGCGTGCTCCAAAGCGACGCTGACGTCGCGATCGCAGTTGGAGCCGGGGAATACAATGACGGCGGCCTTCATGAGGCGCTTCAGCAACTTCCTTGGAGATGATGCCCCAGCGGCAATTGCGGCAGACACTAAAGAGCCGGCCCCGCCATTGCAAGCCCGCGGACGCGGGGCAGCCCTGCCGAAGGGTGCCGCCGCTCAGTCCGGGGTCACCCCTGGCCGTACCGCTTCTTCATGATCTCCTGGGCGAAATCGAATGCAGCCATCGCCACGCAGGCGACGAAGATGATGATCAGCACCGGCTCCGTCACGTAGGCCGCGATGATCCCGAGGAACCCGGCGAAGCCCGCCAGCCCCAGGATTGCGAGAACGATGTCGATGATCCTCATGATCCGATCCTCAAATGGGTTATGCCGTGGCGAACCTGCGCATCAGCCAGCTTGCGGTCCGAAGCAGCCGGGCGTCGCCGCCGCGCCGACCGACCAGTTGGACGCCGACCGGCATTCCGTTCTCCCCCTGGAGAAGGGGCAGGGTGATCGCCGGGACGCCGCAATAGGTCCAGATGGTGCAGAAAACCGGGTCGCCCGTTGTTTCGAGCCCGGCCGGAGCCTCGCCGATGGCGGCCGGCGTGACGATGGCGTCGTACCGGTCAAAGATACGGTCCAGCGCGCTGTTCAGGACTTCCGTCCAGTCCTGGGCCAGCGAATAATCGACCGCCCGCAGCGTGCCCCCTTCGTCGATCATGCCGCGGAGCAGGGGACTGAGCTGGTCGCGCCCCCGCTCGGCATAGCGGGCGAAGTTGCGGGCGATGTCGGCCAGCATGATCGTCCGATGCAGGCCGTGCGCCCGGTCGAACGGCTCCGGCAGGTCGATCTGGTCGATCCCATCGCCCAGTTCGTCGCAAAGTTCGCCGAATGCCTCGCGGGTGGCCGGCTCGGCGCGGTCCCAGACGGGCGACGGCACGAAGGCCAGCACGGGCGTCAGGGGAGGAGTTGCATTCGCCCCGTCCAGGAGTTGCGGCCGGGCCGTCGGCCGCATGGCGGCATCCGCCTCGTCGTAGACCGCGAGCACGTCGGCCAGCAGGGCCGCGTCCTCGACGGAGCGGGCGAAGACGCCGACGCTGTCGAGCGTCGGCGACTGGGTCAGCACGCCGCGCCTGGATATGGTGCCGCGGCTCGGCTTGTAGCCGACGACGCCGCAGAACGACGCCGGCCGGATCACCGATCCGTTGGTCTGCGTTCCCACGGCCAGCGGCACCATCGACGCCGCGACCGCCGCCGCCGACCCGGAGGACGAGCCGCCCGGCGTCCGTCCGGAATCGTGCGGGTTTCGGGTCTCGCAAGGGTTCATCACGGCCAGTTCGGTCGTGGCCGTCTTGCCCATGACGATGGCGCCGGCTTCGCGAAGCCGCGCGACGAGGAAAGCGTCGGTCTGCGGCCTTCTGCCGGCATCCAGCGGCGTGCCGTTGCAGGTCGGCATGTCGCGCGTGTCGATGATGTCCTTCACGCCGACCGGGATGCCGTGGAGCGGGCCGGTCGGACGCCCGGACGAACGAAGGCTGTCGAGCATCCGGGCCTGGAGCAGGACATGGTCGGGGTCGAGGAAGGTCCAGGCGCGGACCTCCTCCTCCCGGGCGGATATGGCTTCCAGATGGGCTTCGGCGACCTCGACGGCCCGAACCTCGCCCCGGTCGAGCCGGCGGCGGAGGTCGGCGGCGGAAAGGCGCGTCAGTTCCGGGTTCTCAGTCATGCTATTACTGACCATAGACCAGGTTCGGCAGGAAATAGGCGATCTGCGGGAACATGTAGAGGATGATCATGGACAGGAACACCAGGAAGAGGAACGGCATGCATCCCTTGAAGATCTGCACGAGCTGGACATGGGGCGGTGCTATGCCCTTCAGATAGTATGCCGACATCGCCATGGGCGGCGTCAGGAACGAGGTCTGGAGGTTCAGCGCGATCAGGATGCCGAAGAACAGAGGGTCGATCCCGAAGTGCGGCAGCAGCGGCAGGAATATCGGCACGAAGATGATGATGATCTCCGACCATTCCAGCGGCCAGCCGAGCAGGAAGATGATCAGCTGCGCCAGCAGCAGGAACTGCAGCGGCGTCAGGTCCAGGCCGGTGACGAACTCGGTGATGACCCCTTCGCCGCCGAGATAGGAGAAGACGGAGGAAAAGGTCCAGGAACCGACGAACAGCCAGCACACCATCGCCGAGGTGCGGACCGTGAGATAGACCGACTGCCTCAAACGCTCCCAGGTCAGAGACCCATAGGCGGCCGCAAGGACGAGGCCGCCCAGCGCGCCGATGGCCGCCGCTTCGGACGGTGTCGCCAGCCCGAACAGAATGGCTCCCAGCACCGACAGGATCAGCACCGCCAGGGGCAGGAACGACGTCGCCAGCATGAACATCAGTTTGCCGATCGGCACGTCGCCGATGTCCTCGTCCCGCGGCTTGGGTGCGATGCTCGGTTGAAGGACGGCGCGGATGACGACATAGACGAGGTACAGCCCCGCCAGCATCAGGCCGGGCAACAGCGCGCCGGCGTACAGCCTGACGATCGAGACGCCCGACGTAGCCGCATAGACGATCAGCATGATCGACGGCGGGATCAGGATGCCGAGCGTGCCGCCCGCGCAGATCACGCCCGATGCGAAACTGGTGTCGTAGCGAGCCTTGAGCATGGCCGGGAACGCCAGCAGGCCCATCAGCGTCACGACCGCGCCGACGATCCCCGTGGCGGTCGCGAACAGCGCGCAGGTGATCAATGCCGCCACGGCCATCGAGCCCGGGACCCGGCGCGCCGCGATGTAGATCGTCTGGAACAGACGGTCGACGATGTTGGCTCGTTCGACCACGTATCCCATGAACAGGAACAGCGGCACGGCGGTCAGCACGTCGTTGGCCATGACCGAATAGGTCTGGTTGACGAACAGGTCGAAGATGCGGTTGTCGAAGATCGTCCGCATCCGCTCGGCGTCGAAATAGGCGTAGTAGCCGAACCCGACACCCATGGCCATGAGCGTAAAGGCGATCGGGAAGCCGAGGAGGATGACGAAAAGGAACGAGCCCAGCATCAGCAGGGCTACTTGTGGGTCGGACATGGATCAGCCCCGCCTGTCGCCGTTGTTCTTGTGATGCATGGGGGTGACGATATCCACCGCCTCGGATGCATGGGGAAGGCTGCCGGTGGCGAGTGACTTCGCCAAGGTAGTTTCGGTTTCCTCGATGTCGTCGCGGGCCCGCATCCATTCACCGGTGCGTATGCAGATGATGCAACGGAATACCTGGGCTATCCCCTGGATCAGGAGAAGAACGCCGGCAGCAATGATGATCGACTTGAACTGAAAGATCGGAATACCCGCCGGGCTCATCACGCTGACCTCGGCATAGCGCCACGACCGCGAGGCGTATTTCCAACCCGCCAGGATCAGCGCGAGGATTCCCGGAAAGAAGAAGAGGAAATAAAGTACCAGTTCGACCTTCGCCTGGGTGCGGGGTTGCCACAGCCGGTAGACGAAGTCGCCCCGCACGTGCCCGTCGCGGGACAGCGTGTAGGCGCCACCCATCATGAACAGCGCGCCGTACATCATGTAGGTAATGTCGAACGCCCATGTGGTGGGATTGTCAAGGAAGTAACGGACGAAGACTTCGTAGCTTACGCCGAACGTCATGACGACGATCGCCCAGGCGAACGCCTTGCCGATCCATGCCGACAAGCGATCGGCGAACTCGATATACCGGATCATGGAATACTCCCAAGCCTCAAGGTCAGCAAAGCGCCGGCGCGGTCCTGGACCGCGCCGGCGTCAAAACCCGGGGCCTTGCCGCTCAGAGGGCCATCTTGCTCGGGAAGTAATGGTTGAAGGCCAGCTTGTAGTCGGGGTCGTTCATCAGCTGATAGAACACGGTGCGTTCGGTCCAGGCACGCTGGCTGTCCATGACGCGCTTCATGAAGGCGTCGCCTTCCAGCTGCGGGATGAGCTTGTCCCAAGCCTCCAGCTGCTTGGCGAGGACGTCGGACGGGGTGCGGACTACCTTGACGCCCGACTCCTTCTGCAGCTTCTGCAGGTCGGCGGAGTACTGGTCCAGGGCGAGGGCGGTGTTGGCCGTGCTCGCGGACTCGACCGCGTACCGAAGGATGGCCTGGAGGTCCTTGTCCAGCCGCTCGAAGCGGTCCTTGTTGAAGATGAACTCGAACGACTCGCTGGCCTGATGGTACGACGACAGCAGGTAGTTCTTGGCCACGTCCTGGGCGCCGAACCGCATGTCGGAGGTCGGATTGTTGAACTCGAACGCGTCGATGACGCCGCGCTCCATCGCCGGGACGATCTCGCCGCCGGGGAGCTGGGTCACCCGCATGCCCATCGCCTGCATCAGGTCGGCGGCCAGGCCGACCGTCCGGTACTTCAGGCCATTGACGTCACCGGCTCCGGTGATCTCCTTCTTGAACCAGCCGAGCGGCTGGGCCGGCATCGGAAAGCCGAAGAAACCCACGACGTTGAGCCCGAGGATGTCCTGGGTCAGTTCCCGGTAGAACTCCTGCCCGCCGCCCTTGTGGATCCAGGCCAGCAGGTTGGAGGCACTGCCGCCCCAGACGGGACCGGTGCCGAACAGGGACGCGGCCTTGTGCTTGCCGTACCAATAGACGGGGACGGTATGTGCCGCGTCGATGATGCCGTCGTGGCAGGCATCCTGGACCTGGAAGGCGCCGACCACGGCGCCGGCGGGCAGCAGGTCGATCTTGAGACGTCCGCCGGACATGGCCTCGACGCGTTCGACATACTGCTTCGCCATGTCCTGGAAGATGTCCGAGGACGGCCAGGAGGTCTGCATCTTGAGTACGACCGGGGACTGGGCCGTCACGACGGCGGGAGCGGCAAGCGCTCCGGCGGCGGCACCCGCACCGATGGCGCCGGTGCGCAGAAACTTGCGGCGCGAAACCGTGTTCTCTTCGGTTTTCATGTTCATCCTCCCTACATCAAGTTTCTGTCTGACTGATTATTCTTGTGCTGCATAAGCGAAGAACCCGCCCAGCGGTACCGCCGATACTGGACTATGGCAGCCAGAGCGGGATTCACCCTTGGTCGTTAGCATAAACGAAGGTCTGGGAGCGTCAACAGGTATCGCATCTACACATCCAAAACTGGCACGCCCACGCAATACTTAAGATAACATTAACTTCTGTGATTGAATTACACGCGACGGTGCCGCCTGCTCATTCGCGCCGAGCCTGCCGTTCAAGATCGTTCCGATGCGTTGGGCCGCGGCCCAACGCATCGACCCGACGCTTCCGGCCGGGTCAAGCCGATCGGGTGCCGCTCTAGTTCTGCCGGATGCCCTCGAATTCTATGATCAACTGCACGTCGTCACCGACCCAGCCGTTGTCCGTCCCGTACACCATGCCCCATTCGCTCCGTCGAATGGTGCCGCGGGCGGATACCCCGGCAACGTAGTTCGGTCTGCCGAACAGACCTCCTCCGAAGGGATACTCACCGACCTTGTTCAGGACGACATCGAAGGTTACCGGCCGGGTCACTCCGCGCAGGGTGAGGTCCCCGGTCATCTTGCCGGCACGCTCCCCGGTCTTCTGCGCCGACGTCATGATGAAGGTCATCTCCGGGTGCCGGTCGGCCCAGAAGAAGTCTTCCTTGCGCAGATGTTCGTCGCGCTTGTCATGATTGGTGAAGACGCTCGCGGTCTTGACCGTCACCTTGACGTCCGAGATGGCCTGGGTCTCCTCGTCGAAGCGGAAGGTCCCGGCGACGTCCCTGAACATGCCGAGCACGTCGGCATAGCCGATGTGGGAGACGAGGAAGCCGAACGAGGCGTGCTCCGGATCGATCCGGTAGTCGCGCGGGGCGGCGCCGGCCGGGAGCGCCAGGGTGATGGAAGCCGAAAGCGCTATGGCGCCGATTGCCCAGCGTCGGATGTTCCGGGTGGTGGAGCCGATCATCTTGTTCCTCCCTGGCTATTGTCCCGCGCAGACACCCGCTGCTATTTAGGAGAAATGCGGTCGGGTGCCAGTGCCGCTGAACCGCGCGCGAGACGCCGGCGCCCAGGCGCCTCCGCGAGATAGTAATGCCATACCAGGCGGGCGGCGGTGCTGCGGTAGGGGCGCCAGGGATCGCCGAGCGCCACCAATTCGTCGCGCGGCGGGCGAGCATCGCGGCCGAGCAGCCATTGCAGTCCCACGGCGACGGCAAGGTCGTCCACCGGCCAGATATCGGGCCGGCACAGCACGAGCAGCAGGTAGATCTCGGCGCTCCAGCGGCCGATGCCTTTCACCCGGACCAGCGCCTCCAGCGCTGCGTCGTCGGGCATCCGGTCGACCGCATCCATGTCGAGCCGGCCGGAGGCCACCTCGTCGGCCAAGCCGCGGGCATAGATCATCTTCTGGCGGCTGAAGCCGCAGGCCTTCAGGGTGTCGTCAGGCAGCGCCAGCACAGCGTCGGGCGTCAGCGGGCCGGCTGCGGCGCACAGCTTGCGCCACATGGCCTCGGCCGCCAGGGTCGAGACCTGCTGCTCCAGGATGATGCGCAGCAACCCTGGAAAGCCGGCGGGAGTCCGGGGGACGGGTTCGGCCAGCGGTCCACCGGCCTCCAGACACCGGTGGAACAAAGGGTCCCGGGAGAGCAGGGACCCTACCGCGGCCTCGTGGGAGGTCAACCGACGAGGTCGATGCGGTAATCCTCGATCACGGTGTTCGCCAGAAGCTTCTGGCACATGGCCTCGACCGCCTTTCGGGCGGCTTCCGGGTCGGTCTCCGCCAGATCCAGCTCGATGAACTTGCCCTGCCGGACCTCGTCCACACCATCGAAGCCCAGGGACTGCAACGCATGGCCGATCGCCTTGCCCTGGGGGTCGAGAACGCCACGCTTCAGGGTGACGTGAACATTTGCCTTCATGATCGATCTGCCTTCGAGAACGCGTGAGCCGCTACTGCATCAGCTTCGGTGTGTTGAAATCGCCCGGTCCGCCCTCCGGCAGGATGCCCAGCCGGCGCGCCACTTCCTGGTACGCCTCCTCGACCCGGCCAAGGTCTTCGCGGAAGCGATCCTTGTCCAGCTTCATGTTGGTCTTGACGTCCCACAGCCGGCAATTGTCGGGGCTGATCTCGTCGGCCAGCACGATCCGCATCTCGTCGTTTTCCCAAAGGCGCCCGAACTCGACCTTGAAGTCGACCAGCTTCAGGCCGATGCCCAGGAACAGGCCGGAGAGATAATCGTTGATCCGCAGGGACAGCGCCATCATGTCGTCCAGGTCCTGGGGCGTCGCCCAGCCGAACGCGGTGATATGCTCTTCCGACACCATGGGATCGTTCAGTTCGTCCGACTTGTAATAATACTCCATGATCGAGCGTGGGAGCTGAGTGCCTTCCGGAATTCCGAAACGCTTGGACAGGGAGCCCGCGGCGACGTTGCGGACCACCAGCTCGATCGGAATGATCTCGACCTCGCGGACCAGCTGCTCGCGCATGTTGAGGCGCCGCACGAAATGCGTGGGAACGCCGATCTCCCCCAGCTTGGTCATCAGGTATTCCGAGATCCGGTTGTTCAGGACCCCCTTGCCCGTGATGATGCCTCGCTTCTGGTTATTGAAGGCGGTCGCGTCGTCCTTGAAATACTGAACCAGAGTGCCAGGCTCCGGTCCCTCGAACAGAACCTTGGCCTTGCCCTCGTAGATCCGCCTGCGTCGCGTCATGATGGGCTTCCGGAAGTGGCAGGACCGGATTGTACGGACCGGTCCAGGTAATATGGTTGCTGATATAGCAAGCAACTACCTTTAGCACAATGGAGGCGGCGTGCGGAGCCTCCGCGTGCGGCTTGCACCGGCAACCGGTCGAAATGGATGGTCAGGAGAGATCGACCTCCTCCCAAGGGGTCTCGTCCGGTCGTCCCGGACAGAACCGGAAGACCGGCTTGATTTCCGGATGGTCGGCCGCCGGCAGCGCCAGCAGAGCGCTGCTGGTGGTCCCGAATCCGGTGGGGGTGACCACGCACATGGCGCCCCGCGGTCCCGCGTCGCCGTCCCAGATCCGGCTGCCCAGCAGTCCCTCCCACGCCTTCCAGTCGCCCTTCTCCGGGTCGGGAGCCGACGCATGGGTGAACAGGGGGCGGTAGAAGCGGATCCGGTGGCTCGAGTCGTCGTTGAGGTCGTTGGCGGTGACCATCGACACCCCCTCGGGAATCCGCTCGATCTCGATACGGGTGCCGTCAACTCGCCGGGTGAGCCAGAAGGCGTCCCGGTTGTCGGCGACGACCAGGTTGAACGGCCGGTAGGCCGCCGGATCGAGGTGGACCAGCGCTCCGGCGGCGTCGGCCGCGTCGGCGTGGTCGAGGGCATCGAGCACCAGCTCGCCACGGCTGCGCTTGCCCGGTTCGGGTCCCAGGGTTCCCATGCGGTTGAGCACCACCGCGACCACGCCGGTATCGTTCAGCGCAAGCCAGCTGCCACCGGCCAGCTCGTCGATGCCGCCCAGCACGTCGGGCCGGTCGGGCCAGTGGCGTGACGGCGGTTTCCAGGGGCGTCCTGCCATTTCGTCGCGGTTGCCGCCGATGATCAGCGGGAATGTCGCGCCCGGCTGGCGTAGAATGACGATAGAGCACATGGTCGTCCGTCCGCTTTGCCATTATGTAGGAGATGGAACAGCCACCGGCAGGGCAGTGAGCCAACCGATGCCAGTCACCTGGTGCCAGTCAACTGGGGAGAAGGTCGAATGACCACGTTTGAAGAGCGCGAAAGAGCATTCGAGAACAAGTTCAAGCATGACGAGGAGTTGCTGTTCAAGATCCAGGTTCGCCGGGCGAAGCTGCTGGGCCTGTGGGCGGCCGAGCAGATGAAGTTCGAGAAGCCGGAGGCCGACGCGTACGCCCGCGCCATCGTCGACGCCGATTTCGAGGAGGCCGGCTCCGCCGACATCGTCCGGCGGGTCTGCACCGACCTGGAACAGCACGGCATCGACATCAGCCGGCACCGGGTCGAGAAGGAAGCCGAACACCTGCTCCAGGTCGCGCGCCAACAGATCACTACCCAGTAAGGCGGTCCGGCAAGCCCGGTCTCCTCAGGGGCGGTATCCGCCGCCGCGAATAGCTCGGGCGGCGGCGGACGACGCCGATCACTCGCCGAACACGCGCTTGAAGATCGTGTTCACGTGCTTGGTGTGGTAGGCCATGTTGAACAGGGCGGCGAGCGCGTCGGCATCGATGTGTTGCGCGACCTCGGCGTCGCCCTGCAGGTTCTGCAGGAAACTGCCGCCGCTCTCCCACACCTTCATGGCGTTGCGCTGGACGGCTACATAGGCGCCCTCGCGGCTCATGCCTGCCTGGGTCAGGGCCAGCAACACCCGCTGCGAGAAGACGAGGCCGCCGAGGTCGTCCAGGTTCCGGCGCATCCGCTCCGGATAGACGACCAGCTTCTCCATCATGCCGATCGTGCGCCCCAGCGCGAAGTCCAGCGCGATGGTGGCGTCGGGCCCCATCACCCGCTCCACGGACGAATGGGAGATGTCGCGCTCGTGCCAGAGCGCCACGTTCTCCAGGGCCGGCGTTACGGCGGCGCGGACCAGCCGCGCCAGCCCGGTCAGGTTCTCCGACAGGACGGGGTTGCGCTTGTGCGGCATCGCCGAGGAACCCTTCTGGCCCGGCGAGAAATACTCCTCCGCCTCCCGCACCTCGGTGCGCTGGAGATGGCGGACTTCGACCGCGAGGTTCTCGATCGAGGAGGCGATCACCCCAAGAGTCGCGAAGAACATGGCGTGGCGGTCGCGCGGGATGACCTGGGTGGAGACCGGTTCGACCGCCAGCCCCATCTTGTCCGCCACGTACTTCTCGACGAAGGGGTCGATGTTCGCGAAGGTGCCCACCGCGCCGGAAATGGCGCAGGTCGCGATCTCCGCGCGGGCGGCGACCAGCCGTTCCCGGTTGCGCGCGAAAGCGGCGTAGTGTCCCGCCAGCTTCAGCCCGAATGTCGTCGGCTCGGCATGGATGCCGTGGCTCCGGCCGATGGTGGGCGTATCCTTGTGCTCGATCGCGCGGCGCTTCAAGGCAGACAGCAGGGCATCCAGGTCGGCCAGCAGCAGGTCGGAAGCCTGGGCCAGCTGGACCGCCAGGGTGGTGTCCAGCACATCGGAGGAAGTCATGCCCTGGTGCACGAAGCGGGCGTCCGGACCGACATACTCCGCGAGGTTCGTCAGGAAGGCGATGACGTCGTGCTTGGTTTCGCGCTCGATTTCGTCGATCCGGGCGATGTCGAACTTGCCCTTCTGCCACACGGCCTCGGCGGCGGAGCGGGGGATCACGCCCAGTTCGGCCTGGGCGTCACAGGCATGTGCTTCGATCTCGAACCAGATGCGGAACTTGTTCTCGGGCTCCCAGATACGGGCCATTTCCGGGCGGCTGTAGCGCGGAATCATCGTTCATCTCTCAGGGCAGCGGCAGGGCAGCGGGCGACGGGGCGACCATAGCGGGCGCGACGGGAATCCGCCATAGGGCGCAGTCCGAATCGATTCTCCTGCCATCGGCAACTAAAAGGTCAATCGCGGGTTTCGCCTTCATTCGACGAAACGAAGGAATGGACCATGAATCGGGACCAGATCGCCGGCGCGGCAAAAGACATCAAAGGCGACATCAAGAAGGAGATCGGGGATTTGACCGGCAACCAAGCCTTGAGGGATGAGGGAAGCCTAGATAAGGCCGAAGGCAAGATCCAGAAGGGCGCCGGAAATCTCAAGGACAAACTATAGGCGGCGCGATATGCAGGTCCGGCATCACTCCGGCGTCAGCCTGATGCGGTAGACGGCGCCTTCGCTCGTTCCTGCGATCTCCAGTTCCGAACCCATCATCTGGCTCAGGGCGGCGGCGATGGCGAGGCCGAGGCCGGTGCGCGCGTCCCGCGCCGCCGGCTGGACCCGTCTCACGTCGAAGGGCATCGCGAGTTCCCGCGGCTGCGCCAGGACGACCGGAGAGCCGCCGTCGGCGACCGACAGCCATCCCGGACCGCCGGATCCATCCCACGACACCTTCACGGCGCCCGATGGGGGCGTGCAGTCTATCGCTTCGGCCAGCACCCGCTGAAGCGACACGCCGAACCAGCTCTTGTCGGTGATCACGGCGGCCGGAGCCGATTCCAGGTCCACCGAGATGGTGACCTTGCGGGCTTCCGCGGTTCCGGCGACGGCGGCAATGGCTCCGTTGACGGCCCCCTTCAGCTCGACGCGCTGGCGCGACACCGTCAGGTCGCGCCGCTCTGCATCGGCGACCAGTTCGATCTCCTCCGCGGTCAGCTTGATCCGCTCGGCGATCCCGCTGACCGCCAGCCATTCCGGTGTTTCGCCGGCATTGGCCAGGCTGGTTTCCATGATGGTATCGGCCAGGGCGGCGAAACTGCGGGCGCCCCGGGAAGCCAGGTTGCGCATCAGGGTCGTCGACTCGTCGGCGGCGCTGACCTTCGCCGACAGGGCCGATTCGGCGGTGCGCAGGATCTCGACCATCTGCTCCAGCTTGGCTGTCCGCGCCCGCACCGCCTCGTCCAAACGGCGGTTCTCGTCGGCGATGCGGCGCGACATCATGCCCAGGATCGACATGTTCCGCGCCCGGCCGATGACCTCCATCCCGTCGAACGGCTTGGTCAGGAAATCGCTGGCCCCGGCGTCGATCGCCTTGAGCCGCACGGCCTGTTCCGTATGGGCGGTCAGCACGATCACGGGGATCATCACGTCGGGACTGATCGCGCGGATCCTGGCCAGCACGCCATAGCCGTCAAGGCCGGGCATCTCGATATCGAGCAGCACGAGGTGGGGAGCGATCCGCTGGAACATCTCGATCCCGACGAACGGATCGTTCGCCGAAAAACGCTGGCGGAATCCGTGCTTCTTCAGCATGCCCGACAACATCGCGATATTCATCTCCTGATCGTCTATGATCAGCACGCGGGCATCACGGAAATCCAATTCGCTCATGCAGGGGCCTTGTGGCTATGCCGAAAGGTGTATGGATAAGCCTTATAGCAGAGTTGGTCAGGGCGGGGTTTCTCTAATACTGCTGCCTGGGAGAATTGACCGCACCCCCGGAGGGGCGGCAGCACAACGGGGAGGGGAGAGACATCCATGGAGAGCGACGAAATCCAGCGCCTGCGCGTGGAACTGGCCGCAGCCTTCCGCTGGGCCGCGAGGCTCGGCTTCCATGAGGGCGTGTGCAACCATTTCAGCGTCGCGGTCAGCGACGCCGGGGACCGTTTCCTGGTCAACCCGCACGGCATGCATTTCTCGGAGATCCGGGCGTCCGACCTGCTTCTGGTCGAGCCGGACGGCTCGGTCGCGGGCGGCGGCGAGCCGCCCGAGCCGACCGCCTTCTTCATCCATTCCAGGCTGCACCGCGGCGTTCCGCAGGCCCGCTGCATCCTGCACACCCACATGCCCCATGCGACCGCGCTGACCTCGCTCGAAGGGGGACGGCTGGAGCCGGTGAACCAGAATGCCCTGCGCTTCTACGACCGTATCGCCTACGACGACGATTACAACGGGCTGGCACTGGACGAGGAGGAGGGCGACCGGATCTGCGGCGCGCTGGGCAACCGCCAGGTCATGTTCATGGCGAACCACGGGGTGACGGTGATCGGCCACAGCGTGGCCTTCGCCTTCGACACCATGTATTACCTGGAGCGGGCCTGCCGGAACCAGGTGCTCGCGATGTCGACCGGCCGGCCGCTGAAGCGGGTGCCCGACGACTTGGCGCGCAAGGTGGCGCTCCAGATCGCCGGCGAGGACAATTCCGACCGGCACTTCGCGGCGTTGCTGCGGATCCTCGACCGGGAGGAGCCGGACTACGCCTCCTGAAGGCTCAGAGCAGCCCCATCGCCTTGAAGCTGCTGTGCTTGCCCTTGCCGATCACGAGATGATCGTGGATCTGCATGCCGAGCGCCGCGGCAGCCCGGGCGATCTCCTTCGTCATCTCGATGTCGGCGCGGCTGGGCGTGGGGTCGCCGCTCGGGTGGTTGTGGACCAGGATGATTGCGGACGCGCCCAGTTCCAGCGCCCGCTTGACCACCTCGCGGGGATAGACCGGCGTATGGTCCACGGTGCCGCGCTGCTGCACTTCGTCGGCGATCAGCACGTTCTTGCGGTCCAGGAACAGCAGGCGGAACTGCTCCGTCGGCAGGTTCGCCATGGTCCCCTGGCAATAGTCGAGCAAGCGCTGCCACGTGCTGAGCACCGGCTTGTCCATGATCTCCTGCCGGGTCATGCGGAGCGCGGCCGCGCCGACCACCGTCAGCGCGGCGATGGTGCCGTCGGTCAGTTTGGGAAACTGGCGGCGCAGCGCCTCCGGCGGAGCGTTCAGCACCCCCCACAGGCCACCGAAGGCGCGCAAGAGGCTTTTGGCGAGCGGCTTGACGTCGCGACGGGGGAGCGCCGCGAACAGCAGCAGCTCCAGCAACTCGTAGTCCTGGAGCGCGTCGGCGCCCGCCGTCAGGAAACGGGTTCGCAGGCGATCGCGGTGGCCGAGATGGTCCGGCCCCGCGTCCTCCAGGGTACCGGCCGCCAGGGCGCCTTCTGTTCTGGCCGGTTCTGTGTCGGTCACGCGATCCTCGCGACAGTTCTGCATGCAGTGGAATGCAGGACTATAGACGTGTCGCGTGTCGGTTGTCAGCCGGTGATGTAGGGCGGCTTGGTGTACCCGGCGGGCGAGAGCGTAAAGATCTCGCAGCCGTCCTTGGTGACGCCGATGGAATGCTCGAACTGGGCCGACAGGCTCTTGTCCTTGGTGACCGCGGTCCAGCCGTCGGACAGGATCTTCACGTCGTAGCGGCCGGCGTTGATCATCGGCTCGATCGTAAAGAACATGCCCTCGCGCAGCACGGTACCGCGCCCGGGCTGCCCGAAATGCAGCACGGACGGCGCGTCGTGGAAAACGCGGCCCACGCCGTGGCCGCAGAAGTCGCGCACGATCGAGAACCGGTGGGACTCGGCGTACTTCTGGATCGCATATCCGATGTCGCCCAGGGTGGCGCCCGGCTTGACCGCCGCGATGCCGAGCATCAGCGAATCGTAGGTGACGTCCACCAGCTTGCGCGCCTTGACGCTGACGGCGTCGCCGGCCAGGAACATCCGGCTGGTGTCGCCGAACCAGCCGTCCAGGATGACGGTGATGTCGATGTTCAGGATGTCGCCGTCACGCAGCCGCTTGTCGCCGGGAATGCCGTGGCAGACCACGTGGTTGATCGAGATGCAGGTGGACTTGGGATACCCGCGGTAACCCAGCGGCGCCGGCACCGCGCCGTGGTCGCGGATGAAGGTCTCGCACAGGCCGTCGATCTCGCCCGTGGTGACGCCGGGGACCACATGGGGCGTGATGAAGTCCAGCGTCGCGGCGGCCAGCTGACCGGCCTTGCGCATGCCTGCGAAATCCTCGGGCCCATGCAGACGGATCCGGTTGGAGTCAAGGTCGTCGGTCTGGGCCGCTTCAGCTCTAGTCATTCTGGTCCCGTAGGGTTTCAAGCAAGTTCAAGATGCACCGGGAGAGGCCGCTCCAGCAGGATCGCCTCCGGCGAGACGGTGCATGAATAGCACAAGGTCTCGACACCGGCATTCCTCGCGTCGACCAGACCCCGATGGTAGGCCGGGTCGATGTCATGTGCGACTCGGAAGTGGTCGCAATCCGTGCGTTGCACAAGGTACAGCATGACCGATCTGCACCCCGAGGCAACCATGTCCGCAAGCTCGAGGAGGTGCTTGGCGCCCCGCGCCGTGACGCAGTCGGGGAATTCGGCGGCCGTTCCGCCGTACCGGTCCCGGCGGCGCAGATGGACGTTCTTGACCTCGACATAAGCGTTCGGGCGGCCGTCCGCCTCGAGCAGCAGGTCGATCCGGGAGTTGCGCCCGTACTTGACCTCGCGCCGCACCGTCGGGTAGCCGGCCAGTTCCGGGATCGCGCCGGCGCGGACGGCGGCAGCGGCGATCGCATTGGGATGGCCCGTGTTGACGCCGATCAGGTGGCCGTCGGATTCGACCAGTTCCAGGGTATAGGCCAGCTTCCGCGCCGGGTTGTCCGACCGGGACAGCCAGACCCGGGACCCTGGGGCGTTTAGGCCGAGCATGGCGCCCGAGTTCGGCACATGGGCGGTCACCACGGCGCCGTCCGACATGGCCACGTCCGCCAGGAAGCGCTTATAGCGCTGGACGAGCCGCCCCTCGGTCAGCGTGGCGGCGAAACGGATGCCGGGCGAGGGCGGGGATGGGGCTGGCGTCGCGGTCGGGGGCGTCATGGTCCTGACCTTCTAGCCGCCCGGGTCGGGGAACGGCAAGGAGAGGCGAGGCGCGGCATGTTCGTTTTCGCACATCCATGCCGTCCGGAAAGTTCGGAACGGAACGTAAACCTGATCCCGCTGTTAGACCGCTGCCGCGCTCGAAGCGGCTTCTCGGAGTTGAGTATGTCTACAGCACCCGCCTTCATCATAGAGACGGCCGGAAACGCCGTCGGAGTCGTCGTCCTCCAGGACGGCGGATATCGCTTCTTCGCGTCCGATGCCGCGGCACGGGCACTGGATGGCCGTATCTTCAAGAGTCCCGCCCAGGCCGAGCGCGAGGCGCGCCGCCTGGAGACGTCCCTGCGATCCGGCCGTGCCATGATGCGCCCTTGACCGCCCGCCCGAGCGTCCGGAGAGTGACGGGCCGGCGCGCCGGCCCGTCACGAACCTGAAGGGAGAGCTTGGAACAATGAGCGAAGACATTCCGAACGTGCAGCCGAAGGACGTATGGGAGGCACTGAAGACCGACCCCTCCGCCAAGTTGGTGGATGTCCGGACAACGCCCGAATGGTCGTTCGTCGGACAGCCGGACATGTCCTCGATCGGCAAGGCGCCGGTCAGGATCCAGTGGCAGGTGTATCCAGGAATGGAGGTGGAGGCTGACTTCATCCACAAACTGCGGGTGGAAGGAGTGGAGCCGGAGGACAAGGTCTATTTCCTCTGCCGTTCCGGCGTGCGCAGCACGGCCGCCGCGAAACTGGCCGCCCAACACGGTTACACCCAGGTCTTCAACATCGAAGACGGCTTCGAAGGGCCGAAGGATGAGCAGGGCCACCGGGGCACCGTCGCCGGCTGGAAGCGGTCCGGCCTGCCTTGGAGCCAGGGCTGACGCAGGGCTCCGGCCGCTTCACCGGTCGAGCAGGCCGTGGCGCCGATGCCAGTCCTCCAGCGACAGGTCGGGATACCGGGCGAAATGAACCTCGCCCGGTCCCGAGGGTACCGTCACCCACGGCGCCTTGAAATCCAGCATGATATGGACCCGCTCCGGCGGCACAGGCAGCGGGGTGTCGATCGCCGACGCGAAGGGGTGGACCAGGTCCGGCCAAGCCGGGTCCTCCGCCCACAGGGCGGACCCGCACTTGGCGCAGAAACGCCGGTGCGAGGTGCCAAGGCTGGTCTCGCCTGGGTGTTCGGGATCCTGCATCGGAGCCCGCCACGTCGCGATCTCCTCCTTGCCTTGAAGAACCACCAGGGTGTCGGCGTCGCCGCCGAGATTGATGGCGTAACCGCCGCCGCCGGCGCTTTTCCGGCAGATCGAGCAATAGCAGTACATGAAGGGGACAGGCGTAGGGGAGTTCAGGGAGAACTTGACCGCGCCGCAGCGGCATGAACCGTCTAGCTTCATGAAGTCCTACCTTTCCCGTTCCGTCACCCGGGTCGATCAGAGGGTCTGTACGTAATTCAGCGGTGCGAACTCGTATCCCGAGCCTTCGCGGCGGATATGGCCGGCATTGGGCAGGCCCCAATGGTAACCGAACGCCAGGACGCGGTCAGCCGCGATCCGGTCGAGCAGTCTTCGGCGCGTCGCCCGGGCCATATCGGCATCCATGTCAAACACCGCCGACCAGTCGGGGTTCCGCACGAACAGGAACGGGACGTTGGTGGTGTCGGCCAGCGCCATGACCGTTTCGTTGCCTGACGAGATCTGGAGCGCGGTATGGCCGGGCGTATGGCCGTGGGCCTCGACGGCGGTGAAACCGGGGATGATCTCCTCGTCGGATTTGTAGCGCCGGACCCGGTCGCCGAGATCGCCGAAGGTTGAGCGGACCAGTTCGAAAGCCGGCTTCCGTCCGGCCGGCGCCCGGCTCATCTCGCCATCGTCCATCCAATAGGCCCATTCCGCTTCCGGGACCAGGATCTCGGCGTTGGGAAAGGCGAGGCTGTTGTCGGTGCCCTTGATCCCCGAGATGTGGTCGCCGTGGAAATGGGAGATCACCAGGGTGGTGATCGAGGCCGGCTCGATCCCGGCCGCGGCCATGTTCCGACTCATCATGCCGGTGGTCGGCCCCAGCTTGCCGCCGGACCCGGCGTCGAGCAGGACGATCTGGCTGCCGGTATGGACAACCGCCGGAGTGTAGGTGATGCGGAGACTGTCGGTCGGCCTGAACGCGTCCCTCAAAGCTTCCTGCACCTGATCGAGCGGCGCATTGACGACGAACTGGTCGTTCATGGGCCGGGTGCCGTACCCGTCGAACAGGGATGTCACCTCGAACGACCCGACCTTGTAGCGGAAGGCTCCCGGAAGCTGGGCGTTGGCCTGCGGCGGTGCGCCCTGGGCCTGGGCACTGCCGGCGACAAGCGGGCCTGCCGCCGCAGCCGCGGTCATGGCCGCTGCGGTGCCGAGCAGGGCACGACGATTCATTGCTGGTTCTGCCATGGCTTGGTTCCTCCTTCTGTTCGATGGCTGCCGTTTGCTTGCCGATACGGTCATTTAGGTCGATAGGCGCGAAAGTCTCCAGCATTCGTTCAATCGGGGCAACATAGTGAAATGCATCGGGGGCCAGCCTGTTCCCGCACGCCCGGATGAAAGTCGGGCATGCCTGCCATGAAGCTCTTCCCGGATCGGAACCCTGTCCTGATGTCGGACGGGCCGAATAGACTGCGTTCAACCGAAAGTTCAGCGGTTGAAGGAAAAAAGGGAGGATAAATGGAAAAGTTCACGAAGCGGGCGCTTGCGGCCTGCTCGCTCCTGGCGCTGATGGGGACGGCCGCCACGGCACAGACCGGATCGCCCGCGCGGGTCGCGGAGACGACCTACAGGGTCGCCGGCCTGACCACCCCGGCCGAGATCATCGTCGACCGCTGGGGCGTCCCACACCTTTATGCGGAAGATACTTACGACGTTTTCTTCGTGCAGGGCTTCAACGCGGCGCGCGACCGGCTCTGGCAGATCGACCTGTGGCGGAAGCGCGGCCTGGGCGAACTCGCCCGCGATTTTGGCCCGGCCTATGTCGAGCAGGACCGGATGGCACGGCAGTTCCTGTACCGCGGCGACATGTACCGGGAATGGCTGGCGTACGGGTCCGATGCGAAGCGGATCGCCCAGCGGTACACCGACGGAGTGAACGCGTTCGTCACCCTCGCGCGGCAGGACGCCGACCTGCTGCCGATGGAGTTCAAGCTTCTGGGATACCAGCCGTCCTACTGGCTGCCGGAAGACGTGGTGCGCATCCGCAGCCACGGCCTGACCCGGAATCTCGACAGCGAGATCGAGCGCGCCGCCGTGGCCTGCGCCGCCGACCTCGAGACCGACCTGATGCGCCGCAGCCTGGAGGTCGATGCCGAGACGACGGGTTGGGATACGAAGGTGCCGGAGGGGCTCGACCCCTGTGCGATACCGCCCCAGGTGGCGCAGGCGTACAAGCTCGGCACCGGCGGCGTCACCTTCACCAAGGAGAAGCTGGCGGGCGGCCAGCGGGCGGAACTGGAGTTCGAGCGGGAGCCCGAGATCGAGCCGACGGCGCTCGGCAGCAACAACTGGGCTATCGCCCCTGAAAAGACCACGACCGGCAGGGCGATCCTGGCCAACGATCCCCACCGGGCCCATGGCGCGCCGTCGCTGCGCTACATCACCCACCTGAACGGACCGGGCTTCAGCGTGATCGGCGCGGGCGAGCCGTCGCTTCCCGGCATCTCGATCGGCCACAACGGCAAGATCGCCTTCGGCCTGACGATCTTCTCCATCGACCAGGAAGACCTCTACGTCTACGACCTGAACCCGGCCGACCGGTCCCAGTACAGTTACCAGGGCCGCTGGGAGTCCATGGCGACCGTGGCCGACGAGATCCCGGTCAAGGGCCAGTCCGACCGCAAGGTGGGTCTCCGCTATACCCGGCACGGCCCGGTCCTCCACGTGGACGAGGCGAACAACAAGGCCTACGCCGTGCGGGCCGCCTGGCTGGAGCCGGGCATGGCGCCTTACTTCGGCAGCATCGACTATATGCGCGCCGAGAACTGGGACGAGTTCCTGGGAGCCATGAACCGCTGGGGATCCCCGTCGGAGAACCAGGTCTACGCCGACGTCGAGGGAAATATCGGATGGAAGCCGGGCGGGCTGACGCCCGTGCGGCCGAACTGGGACGGGTTGCTGCCGGTGCCGGGTGACGGCCGCTACGAATGGGCCGGCTACCGCGACATGGACGAATTGCCGGTCGAGTACAATCCACAGCGCAACTGGGTCGGAAGCGCCAACCAGAACAACCTGCCGCCCGGTTACCCCAACGCCGAGAAGAAGATCGGCTTCGAATGGACCGACCCGTCCCGGTTCAACCGCATCAGCGAGGTCCTGGACGCCGACCGGAAGTTCGGGCTGGAAGACTCCATGGCGCTCCAGGCCGACACGACCTCGATCCAGGGCCGGCGCGTCACCGCGCTCCTCGACGGGCTTCAGAGCCCCGATGGGGAAGTGGCGGAGGCGCTCCGGCTGCTGACCTCCTGGAATGGCGTGTTGACCGCGGACAGCGCCGCCGGCGCGCTCTATGAGGTATGGTTCATGAAGCACCTGCGGTCCGCGGTGGTCCGCGCGACGGTGCCGAAGGAAGCCGTGGAACTGGTGGATAAAGGCGGCGTCCGGAGCGGCGAACCGGCGGCGATCATCGCGGCGCTCGAACAGCCGGACCAGCGGCTCGGCAGCGATCCCGCCGAAGCGCGGAATGCCCTGCTGCTGGACACCCTGAAGCCGGCGATAGCGGAGGTGAAGGCGAAGCTGGGGCCGGACATGCAGGCATGGCGCTGGGCCGGCCTGCACCATGGCTATTTCCAGCATCCCCTGGCGGCGGTCGTCGGGGATGAGGAAAGACGCCTGCTGGATGTGGGGCCGTTCCCCAAGGGCGGCAGCGGCTTCACGCCGAACGCCACGACCTACCGGACGAGCGATTTCCGGATCACCGCCGGCGGCTCGTTCAAGATGGTGCTCGACGTCGGCAACTGGGACGCCTCGCGCGCGGTCAACACGCCGGGCCAGTCCGGGGATCCGAACAGCCCCCATTACCGGGACCTCGCTCCGCTCTGGCAGCAGGAACAGTATTTCCCGCTGCTCTACAGCCGCAAGGAGATCGAAGGAGCCGCAGCGGAGCGGATCCGGCTGATGCCGTCCAACTGACGGCACTTTACGGCCCGCCGTCCATTGAATCGATGGACGGCGGGTAAAGTCTTGGAGAAGTGACATGAAGATCGACGACCGCATCAGGGAGATGCACGGTGAACTGACCGATTGGCGGCGTGACCTCCATGCCCACCCGGAATTGGGATTCGAGGAGCACCGGACCAGCGACTTCGTCGCGGCCAAACTGGAGCAGTTCGGCCTGGAGGTCCACCGGGGCATCGCGAAGACGGGCGTGGTCGGCGTGCTGCGCGCGGGGCACGGCGGAAACCAGGCGATCGGCCTTCGCGCCGACATGGACGCCCTGCCGATCACCGAGGCCAACGACCTGCCGTACAAGTCGATGGCGCCGGGCAAGATGCATGCCTGCGGCCATGACGGCCATACGACCATGCTGCTGGGTGCCGCCCGCTACCTCGCGGAAACCAAGCGGTTCGACGGGACGGCCTACTTCATTTTCCAGCCCGCCGAGGAAACCGCCGGTGGCGGCCGGGTAATGGTCGAGGAGGGATTGATGGACCGCTTTCCGATGGCGGCGGTCTATGGGATGCACAATTGGCCGGGCATGCCGGTCGGAAGCATCGGCGCCATGGTCGGGCCGGTCATGGCGTCGATGGACACCTTCGAGATCACCGTGACCGGCCTGGGCACGCACGCCGCCATGCCGCACCTGGGCCGGGACCCGATCGTCGCGGGCGCCAACCTGGTCTCGACCCTCCAGACGATCGCCAGCAGGACGATCGCTCCGACCGACGCCGTCGTGGTCAGCGTGACGCAGTTCCACGCCGGGGATGCCTTCAACGTGATCCCGGAGACGGTGAACATCCGCGGCACCGTGCGCACCCTCGACCGCGACGTCCAGGCGGGGATGGAGCCGGCGCTGCGCCGGATCTGCGAGGGGTTGGCCCACGCCCACGGCATCACCATGGACCTGCGATACACCTACGGGTACCCGGTGACGGTCAACACCGCGGCCGAGACCGAGTTCGCGAGGATCGTCGCGGCCCAGGTCGTCGGGTCCGACCAGGTCCGGACCGACCTGGCGCCCAGCATGGGCGCCGAGGATTTCGCCTTCATGCTGGAGCACCGGCCCGGCTGTTATGTCTGGGTGGGCAACGGCCCGACCGACGGCAACCGACTGCTCCACAATCCCCGGTACGATTTCAACGACGACATCCTGCCGATCGGGGTCTCCTACTGGAGCGAACTGGTCGAGCGCGCCCTTCCGGCGCGCGGCTGAGGGAGGTGACCGTGGCGAGACTGCCGAATGAAAGCCGCCGGGACGCGAGCAAGCCTTTCGCGATCTTCACCCTGATCATGCTGCTGGTCATGATCTTCCCCGTCTATGGCTTCGCCAACACCGTCGAGCCCATGATCCTGGGCCTGCCGTTCTCCCTGTTCTGGATCATCGCCTGGATCTGCGTCGAGTTCGTCGGCCTGGTCTGCTTCATCGCGTATGAGTTCACGGGAGGCGACCGCTGATGGAACGGTGGATGATCGCGTTGCTGGCCATGGGCGCGTACTTGGTTTTCGCCTTCCTGGTCGGTTTGCTGGCGGGCCGGGGCCGGTCCTTCTGGTCGGTGTCGGAATATACCGTCGCCGACCGGGGTCTCGGCCTCGTGCTGATGTGGTTCCTGATGGGCGGGACCGTGTTCAGCGCCTTCGCCTTCCTGGGCGGGCCGGGCTGGGCCTATTCCAAAGGGGCGGCATCCTTCTACATCCTGGCCTACACCTGCCTCGGCCTGCTGCCCTGGTACCTGATCGGACCGAAGGTGGCCCGCATCGGCGAGCGCAAGAACTTCTACACCATGGGCGATTTCCTGGGCGACCGCTACCGGTCGCGGGCGATCCAGGTGCTCGTGGGGGTCATCTCCGTGCTGGCTTTCATCCAGTATCTAACGCTGCAGATCAAGGGGATGGCGTACGTCTTCAATGTTCTGACTGAAGACGCGATCCCGATCTGGCTGGGTGCGCTGATCTCCTACGGGATCGTCATCGTCTATGTCGCGACCAGCGGCGTGCGGGGTGCCGCCTGGAGCGACGTGCTGCAGGGCATCCTGATGCTGGTGGTCGCCTGGGTCGTCGGATTCGCCCTGGTCTACCAGTTCCATGACGGTATCGGCGCGATGTTCCGGGGGATCGCCGAAACCCGTCCCGGCTTCCTGACGATCGGCGGCGAAGGGTCGGCGATGTCGCCCATGGCCTATACGACCATCCTGCTGGTCTCGGTGGTGGGGTTCATCATGTGGCCGCACCTGTTCACCAAGTCCTTCACCACGACCGAGAAGAAGATCAAGCAGACGGTGCTGGTCTATCCGCTGTTCGCGATCTTCCTGGTGCCCATCCTGTTCATCGGCTTTTCCGCGATCGGCATCGTCGATCCGTCCGAGCTGTCCGGCCCGGACACGATCCTGCCGCATCTGGTGACCAACGAGCTGGGGGCGAGCGGGCTGGTCTACGGCCTGATCGGCGCCGGGGCGCTGGCGGCCGCCATGTCTTCGGCGGACGCGATTACCCATGGCGGATCAGTGTCTTTCGGCCGTGACATCATCCAGCCTCTCAAGCCCGACCTGTCCGAAAGGGCGCAGATCTGGATCATGCGCCTGTCGGTCGTGGCGATCGGGACGGTGGCCTATTACCTGTCGATCTTCGGGGCCGCCGGGCTGGTCCAACTCCTGGTCGGTGCGTACGGATCGATCGTCCAGTTCGCCCCGGCCGTCTACGGCGCCCTCTGGTGGCGGCGCGGCACGGCCCCGGGCGTCATCGCCGGCCTGGTCGGCGGCATCGCCGTCAACTACTACTTCCAGCTCGTCCAGCCTGCGACGCCGCTGGACATCAATGCCGGTATCCTGGGCCTGATGGTCAACGTCGTGCTCTTCATCGGCGTCAGCATGGTCACCCAGCCGGACGAGGCCGCGGCAGAAGACTACGTCGAGGCCTGATCATCGGCGGGCCGGGCACGAAGACGCCCGGTCCGCCTGTTCCCCATGCTCAATGCGCGCGTTTGCCGGCCCGGCGGCGGGCCAGTATGTTCAGGCTTTCTATCAGAGCGGAGAAGGCCATCGCCGCATAGATGTAGCCCTTCGGCACATGGGCGCCGAAGCCTTCGGCGATCAGGGTCATTCCGATCATCAGAAGGAAGCCCAGGGCCAGCATGACGACCGTCGGATTCCTGGCGATGAAGTTCGCCAGGGGGTCGGCGGCCACCAGCATGACGGTGACGGCGACCAGCACGGCGATCACCATGATCGGGATATGCTCGGTCATGCCGACGGCGGTGATGATGCTGTCGACGGAGAAGACGAGATCCAGCAGGAGGATCTGGCCGATCGCCGCGCCGAATCCGATGCTGCCGCCCTTCTTGTCGAACATGTCCGGCCCCGGATCGGGATCGACGTTGTGGTGGATCTCCTTGGTCGCCTTCCAGACCAGGAACAGGCCGCCGGCGATCAGGATCAGGTCGCGCCAGGAGAAGCCATGGCCGAAGGCGGTGAAGATCGGCTCGGTCAGCTGGACGATGAAGGCGACGGTGCCGAGCAGGCCCAGACGCAGGACCAGGGCGAGGCTGATACCGATGCGGCGTCCACGCGAGCGTTGATCTTCCGGCAGGCGATTCGTCAAAATCGAAATGAAGATCAGGTTGTCGATGCCCAGGACAACCTCCATCGCAATCAGCGTCGCGAGGGCGATCCAGGCCGCCGGATCGGCGGCAAGCGCGAGCAGGTATTCCATCGTCGGCAAGCTTCCCCTGTTGGGTTTCGTTCGTGGGCAGTGACCGCTGATAACGGCCTGACCGCCCCTTCGGATCATGCTTACCGCAAATTTGCTTGCCGCGGATCAGGAAGCCTTGGCCACCTCCGGTTTCGGTTCGGGCTCCGGCCAGAAGCGAACGCCCAGCCGAACAAGCGTGGCGGCATGGTTGATGGCGCAGGTGGTGCCGTCGAGCAGCGGGACTGGAACCTGGTCGCGGATATGGTGGGCGAGGCCGGCAAGGGGGCCACCGCCGAGGATGATCGACCGTACGCCCTCGGTCGCGGCGGCCCTGCGGCAAAGGCCGGCCAAGGTGGCGCCGTGGTCGTGTTGCACGGTGGTCGCCCTTCGGGCGCCGTCCTCCGCGCCGGCGGGCAGGTCGAGCGCATGGACGGCGGAGAGCCTCGCGGCGCAGCCCAGCCGGCGAGCCGCCTGCTCCAGGACCGGTTTCAAGGCAGATCCCAGGGTCACGATCGCGAATCGGCCGCCGCACATCAATGCGGTGAGCATCGCGCTTTCCGCGATGCCGACCACGGGAACCGGCGAGATTTCGCGTGCCGCGTCCAGTCCCGGATCGGAGAACGCCGCGATCACGACGGCGTCGAATCCCGGGGCCAAGCGGGCGACCAGTTCCAGCACCGCTTCGGCGGCCGTCGCCGACTCTTCCGGCGTCTGGATGAAGGAGGAGCCGAAGCGGGCGGACAAGCCGGTGATCTCGATGTCCGGGGTCGCGACGCGCCGCGCCTCGGCCACGATGCTCTCGGTGACGGCTACGGTCGTGTTCGGATTGATGACGAGGACTCTCATGATCTCTCGCGGTCGATTCTCAGGCATCGGGCCGTGTGGTCGGGGGCCGGCTGGAACAGCGGGATATCGGTCTCCCGGCACCGGGCATCGACATATCGGCAGCGCGGCGCGAAGCTGCAGCCGGAAGGCAGGCGGGCGAGGTTGGGCGGGGCTCCGGGGATCGTCTGCAGGCGCTCGCCGCGCGACGCGCCGTGGACGGTCGAGGCGAGCAGCCCCTCGGTGTAGGGATGCAGGCGCCGGCCGATCACGTCGCCGACGGGACCGGTCTCGATGAAGCGGCCGGCATACATGACGGCGACGTCGTCCGCGATTTCGGCCGCCACGCCCATGTCGTGGGTCACGAAGATCACCGCCATGCCCATCTCGCGCTGAAGCTGGCGCAGCAGGACCAGCACCTGCATCTGGACGGTGGCGTCCAGCGCCGTCGTCGGCTCGTCGGCCAGCAGCAGGTCGGGCCGGCAGGACAGGGCCAGGGCGATCATCGCCCGCTGCCGCATGCCGCCGGACATCTCGTGCGGATACGCCTTGAGCCGGCGGGCGGCCGACGGGATCTGCACCAGTTCCAGCAGCTCCAGGGCGCGCTTGTCGGCATCCCGGTAGGACACGCCCTCGTGGCGGACGACCGTCTCGGCGATCTGGCGGCCGATCGTGTAGACCGGGTCGAAGGCCAGCATCGGCTCCTGGAAGATCATGCTGACGACGGAGCCGCGGACCTGGACCAGTTCGCGCTCGGAAAGGGACAGGATATCGCGCCCGCCGATCCGGATGCCGCCGCCATATTGGGTGCGCCTCGGCGGGTGAAGCCGCATCATGGCCTTCAGCGTGACGCTCTTGCCGGAGCCGGACTCCCCCAGGATCGTCAGCACCTTGCCGCGCTCCAGGGTGAAGTCCACCCCGTTGACGGCGTTGATCTCCCCGTCGCCGCCCCGGAATCGGACGGTCAGGCCTTCCACCGACACGAGGGGCGCTTCGGCGGGAGCCGCCACGGGGGCGGCGTCCTGGCGCAGGGCTGCGGTCATGCTACGGCTCCGATCGGCTGGGGGGCGGCCCTGGTGTGGCCGGAACCCGCGATTTCGATGTGGCAGGCGGCGGCGTGGCGTTCGGCGGGACGGATGGTCTCCAGGCGGGGCTCCGTGCGGGCGCAGACATCCTCCGCGAAGGCGCAGCGGGTGCGGAAGCGGCAGCCGGACGGCGGATTGATCGGGTTGGGCGGGTCGCCGGTCAGGGCCGGCGCGGTCGTCCGGCGGGCCGGGTCCATGCTGGGCATGGAGGAGAGCAGGGCGCGGGTATAGGGGTGCCGGGGATCGCCGTAGATGGACTCGACCGTGCCGGTCTCGACCACCTTGCCCAGGTACATGACCAGCACCCGGTCGCTGATGTACTGGACCACGTTGAGGTCGTGGGAGATGAAGATGTAGGTCAGGTCCATCTCGCGCTTCAGGTCGTTCAGCAGGTTCAGAACCTGCGCCTCGACCGACTTGTCCAGGGCGGAGACGGCCTCGTCGAAGATGACCAGGCGGGGCTCCAGCGCCAGGGCGCGGGCGATGTTGACGCGCTGGCGCTGGCCGCCCGACAGCTCGTGCGGATAGCGGCGGACGAACAGGTTGGGGTCCAGCCCGACCTTGGCGAGCAGGGAGCGGGCACGCTCCCGCGCCGCCTTGGCGGGCAGGCCATGGACCTTGGGACCGAAGGCGATCGATTCCTCGATGGTCAGGCGCGGGTTGAGGCTCGCGTAGCTGTCCTGGAAGACCATCTGCATGTTCCGCCGCATGTCCCGGACGGAAATGCCATGCTGCTCGCCGACGCCCTCGCCGTCGAAGATGACGTCGCCCGCGTCGGGCTCGATCAGGCGCATCAGCAGGCGGGCGGTGGTGGACTTGCCGCAGCCGCTTTCGCCCACGACGCCCAGGGTTTCCCCGCGGGCGACCTCAAACGAGACCTCGTCCACCGCCTGCACGGTGGCGACCTTGCGGTTCAGCACGCCGCCCAGGATCGGGAAATATTTCTTCAGATCCTTGACCAGGAGGAGCGGCTGCGCGCTGCCGGGGGCGGAGATCGCCGCGGTCATGATTTCACGTCCATGGCGGCGCGCAGGCCGTCGCTCATCAGGTTGAAGCAGATCGAGGTGATGAAGATCATCACGCCGGGCAGGGCGCAGACCCAGGGATTGACGTAGATCGACTGGCGCAGCGTGTTCAGCATCAGGCCCCATTCGGGTTCGGGCGGGCGGACCCCCAGCCCCAGGAAGCTGAGGCCGGAGGCCAGGATGATCGACACGCTGATCAGCCCGGTTGCGAAGACGAAGACGGGCCCCAGCACGTTGCCCAGCACATGGACGCGGATGATGGTGAAGCTGCCGGCGCCGCTGGCGCGCGCCGCCTCCACGAAGTCCAGGTTGCGGACGCTGGTGGTCACGCTCTCGGCGACGCGGGTGATCGGCGGGATGAAGACGATGGTCAGGGACACGATGCTGTTGACCAGCCCTGCGCCCAGCGCCCCGGAGATCGCGATGGCGAGCAGGACCGAGGGAAAGGCGTAGAACACGTCCACCGTCCGCATGATCACCATGTTGACCTTGCCGCCGACGAATCCCGCCACGATGCCGAGCAGGCTGCCGATCACCAGGGCGTTGATCACCGGGGTGATGCCCATCAGGAGCGACAGCCTCCCGCCATGGATCAGCCGGCTCAGCATGTCGCGGCCGAGCTCGTCGGTGCCCAGCGGGAAGCCCGGCGTCCCGATATCCTTCAGGCGGCGGATCACGCTGGTCTTGTAGGGGTCGGCCGGCGCGATCCACGGCGCGAAGACGGCGGACAGGATGATGACGGCGAGGACGACGAGGCAGAGGATCGTCGTCCAATCGCCGCTCAGCCGGCGGAAGACGGTGCTCCAGTAGCCGCGCGACGTGACCGGAGCGTCGGGGACCAAACCCGGCAGTGTGGTTTCGGCCATGGGTCAGGCCCTCTTGATGCGGGGATCGACCGCCGTCTGGATCAGGTCCACGACGACGTTGAGGAAGACGAAGAAGAGCGCCAGCACCAGGATGGTGCCCTGGAGCATCGGGATGTCGCGGCGGAAGATCGCGGTGTTCAGCAGGAAGCCGGTGCCCGGCCAGGAGAAGACCGTCTCGATCAGGATCGACCCGCCCAGCAGATAGCCCAGCTGGAGCCCCATGACGGCCAGCACGGTCGGGGCGACGTTGCGGATGACGTGGCCCAGGACATGGCGTTCGGACAGGCCCTTGGCGCGGAGCGCCTGGACGAATTCCTGGTTAAGGACCTCCGCGACGGCGGAGCGGGTGGTGCGCATCACGATGCCGATCGGGATCACTGCCAGGGTGATCGCGGGCAGGATCAGGTGCCTCATGTGGTCCCAGTCCCAGGCCCAGTCGGTCGAGCCGCCGGGACCCATGCCGACCGCGGGCAGCGCGTTCATCTGGACCGAGAAGACGATCACCAGCACCATCCCGAGCCAGTAGTGCGGCACGCTGATCCCGGCCACGGCGATGGCGGTCGCGGCCTTGTCCATCGCCCGCCCCTGGTTGTAGCCGGCGACGAAGCCCAGCACGGCGCCCAGGGTGAAGCCGACGAGGGCCGCGCAGAGCGAGAGCAGGATCGTGTTGCCCACGGCCGACATGACCTCCGCCGCCACAGGCTGGCCGGAGGCCACGGAATTGCCCAGGTCCCCGGTGACGGCGCGGCCGAGCCAGAGCGCGAACTGGACCGGCAGCGGCTTGTCGTAGCCATAGTCGGCGCGGAGCCGCTCGACCACTTCCGGAGGCGCGTCGGCGGGGGCGATGGCGCTGATCGGGTCACCGGGGGCGAGATGGACCAGCAGGAAGATCATCAGCGACACGCCGAGCGCGATGGGCACGGAATAGAGCAGCCGTCGTATCAGGTAGGAGATCATGGCGCGGCCTTCCTGGATCGGGGCGGCGCGGCGCCGCCCCGGCCCGTCACTCGACGGTGATGGAGGAGAAGTTCTGGTACCAGTTCTGCGCCTGGACGAAGCCCTTCACCTTGGGCGACATGGCGCGCGGGGCCACGTCGTGGGTGACGTAGAGGAACAGGGCGTCGTTGACGAACTTCTCGTGGACCTGCTGCAGAGCCTTGGCCTGCTCGGCCGGCTCGAAGGTGGTCTTGGCCTTCAGGAACAGGGCGTCCATCTCCGGATCATTGTACCAGCCCCAGTTGGTGCCGTTCGGAGCGGTCAGCCGGCTGTCCAGGTGACGGATGAAGCCGGTGAACGGGTCCTGGATGAAGTAGCTGAAATTGATGGAGTGGGCGCCCTTGACCTGGTCCGACTTGGCGCCGGCCCGCCACAGGTTCACCATGGTGTTCCACTCGACCACCTCGAACTCGACATTGATGCCGACTTCGCCGAGCGTCTGCTGGATGTATTCGTTCATGGGAAGCGGCTGCATCTGGCCCGACCCGCTGGCGGAGATCAGCGCCTTGACGGTGACCGGCTTGTCCGGACCGTAGCCGGCCTCGGCCAGCAGCTCCTTGGCCTGCTCCGGGTCGTAGGTGATGTCGAACTCGGGCTTGCCGAACCACTGGCTGCCGGGCAGGACATGGCCCTTGGCCGGCACCATCATGCCGCCCAGCAACTCGCTGAGCCCCTCGCGGTCCACGGCCAGGTTGGCGGCCTTGCGGACGCGGATGTCGTTCCAGGGCGAGCCCTCGACCCGGCTGAGATGCCAGGTCCAGTTATGCGGATAGCCGTTGGAGGTGATCTGGAACCCGGCCGATTTCAGGCTGGGGATCGCGTCGGGGGCGGGGGCCTCGATCCAGTCCACCTGGCCGGAGCGGAGCGCCGAGGTGCGGGTCGCCGCTTCCGGGATCGGCACCAGGATCAGCTTGTCCAGCTTGGGCACGCGGGTTTCGTCCCAATAGTCCTTGAACGGCAGCATCTCGGCGCGCTCGCGCGGGGTCCACGAGACGAGCTGCCACGGCCCGGTGCCGGAAGGCTTCTCGCCGAACTTGACCCAGTCCTTGCCGACCGCATCCCAATGGGCCGGGCTTGAGATCAGGATCCAGGCGAGCTGGTAGGGCAGGAAGGCGTCGGGCTCCTTGGTGGTCACCTCCAGGATATGGTCGTCGACCGCCCGGTAGGAGGCGACCGCCGGGATGCGGCTGCGGCCCTGGGCCGCCTGCTTGGGGTCGTACTGGGGCGACTTGTCGTCGAGCAGCTTGTCCAGGTTCCAGACCACGGCCTGCGCCGTGAAGTCGGAGCCGTCGTGGAACTTGACGCCCTCACGCAGCTTGAAGGTCCATTTGGTCTTGTCGGTGGCGTCCACCGCCCACTCCGTCGCGAGGCCGGGGACGAGTTCGGACGGCTTGTCGGCCGAAGTCAGGTCCCAGTTCACCAGCGCGTCATAGACTGTATAGCCCATGAAGCGCTGGCCCTCGCCGCCCTGGTCGGTCTGGCCGGTGGTCAGCGGGATGTCCGCCAGCGTCATGCCGATCCTCAGGGTACCCTGGGCATTGGCGAAGCCTGGCGCCGTCAGCGCCGTCGCGACCGCCGCCGCGGCCATCAGTCTCTTCATCGTGCTCATGCGCAAAAGTGCCTCCGCCCCGTTTCAGGTCCGATTTGTCGCAGGGCTTGTTCAAGATCGGTGCCAGGGAGGTGGCGCTTGGCGATTGGTCGAACTGACTGTTCGCAACGCTTCGTTTCATGCTCAAAAATACGGCAGTGTGTCGGCGGTGCCCAAATGACCGGCAGCACATTCGGCTGGCAGATGTTATCCAGGGAAGACTTGTCGAAGATTCCGAAGGAATGCGCACCGATGCCGATCGAGATCCCGAACCGTGACGACCACTCAGACCTGAGGGACGCCGTGCGCGCCCTGTGCGCGGACTTCCATGGCGCCTATTGGCGGCGGATCGACGAGGAGCGGGGATATCCGGAGGAGTTCGTCACCGCCCTGACGCGGGCCGGATGGCTGGCGGCGCTGATCCCCGAGGAATACGGCGGCTCGGGCCTCGGGCTGACGGAGGCGTCCATCGTCATGGAGGAAATCAACCGGTCCGGCGGTAATTCCGGTGCCTGCCACGGGCAGATGTACAACATGTCCACGCTCCTGCGGGCGGGTAGCGAGGAACAGAGGCGCCGGTACCTGCCGGGCATCGCGTCGGGAGACCTCCGCCTGCAATCCATGGCGGTAACCGAGCCGACGACAGGGTCGGACACGACGAAGCTTAAGACGACGGCGGTCCGAAAGGGCGACCGCTACGTGGTCAACGGGCAGAAGGTATGGACGTCGAGGCTCCAGCACTCGGACCTTATGATCCTGCTGGCCCGGACGACGCCGCTGGATCAGGTGGCGAAGAAGTCGGAGGGGCTGTCGGTCTTCATCGTTGACCTGGCGGAAGCGGTCGGCAAGGGGATGACCGTCCACCCGATCCGCAACATGGTGAACCACGAGACCAATTCCGTCTTCTTCGACGACCTGGAGATCCCTGCCGAGAACCGTATCGGCGAGGAGGGCCGGGGCTTCCGCTACATCCTGGAAGGCCTTAACGCCGAGCGCGCGCTGATCGCGGCGGAGTGCATCGGCGACGGCCGCTGGTTCGTCGAGAAGGCATCGGCCTATGCCGGGGAGCGGGTGGTATTCGACCAGCCGATCGGCCGGAACCAGGGCATCCAGTTCCCGATCGCCCGCGCCCACGTGGACGTGGAGGCGGCCAGCCTGATGCGCTTCACGGCCTGCCGCCTGCACGACGCCGGCCAGCCCTGCGGCGCAGAGGCGAACATGGCCAAGCTGCTGGCGGCCGACGCCTCCTGGGCGGCGGCCAACGCCTGCCTCCAGACCTTCGGCGGGTTCGGCTTCGCGGCGGAGTACGACGTGGAGCGCAAGTTCCGCGAGACCCGGCTGTACCAAGTTGCGCCGATCTCGACCAACCTGATCCTGGCCTATGTCGGCGAGCACGTGCTGGGCATGCCGCGATCGTACTGAAATGAAGGAAGGGCGCGTGTCCGCGGCAAGGATCGGGCGGTTCCTAAGATCTCGCGATGCGTTGGGCCGTGGCCCAACGCATGGAATCAAATGTCCCGGCCGGAACACTAGAAGATTTCGAGCACGGCCTTGCCCACTCCGGGAAATTCGGCGATCAGCGTGCAGGGAGCCTTCACGAAGATCGTCCCGCAGGTCGAGCCCGAGGTCACCTGGTCGCCGACCTTGATGCCGCCCTGGCCGCGGGAACCGACATTGGCGAGCCACAGCAGCATGCGCCGGGGATCTCCCGCGGTGTTGCCGCCGATGGTCTCGAATTCCTTCCTGTCATCGACCCACAGCGTGACCGGTTCGTTGACCGGCTCTATGCCGCGCCAGTCGGCCGTGCCGGTGCCGACCACGAGGACGCCGTGGCTGGTCTGGTCCGCGATCTGGCTGAACTGGTCCACCGACTTCCAGACCTTGTAGCGCGTGTCGGCGATCTCGATCGCCGCGTGGACCGATCCGACCGCGGCCAGCACTTCCTCGAGGTCGTAGGACTTGTCCCGGAGGGGCAGGGGAGAGGCGAAGCGGTAGACCAGTTCGGCCTCGGCCCCGATCACGTTGAAGCCCGAGGCGGGAAGCCGGGCGGGGCTGTCGTGGATGGTGTCAGCCGCAAGGGCTCCGCGGACGGGTTCGGCCGTGGGGGACGGCGCTCCGACCTTCCACCCGGTTGCCCCGCCCTTGCGCCGGACGAGCAGGTCCTGGATCGCGTAGGCCTCTTCCAGGGTGCGGGGCCGGGCGGACTCAGGAAGTTCCGTCAGCCACGCTCCGGTGCGCCGGGCGTCGAGCAGCAGGTCGGCGGCTGCGGACAGGTCTGTTTCGGTCACGCTTGTCAGTCCTTCGCTCTTCAGGTTTCGAACACGGTCGCAGGCATCGCCGCCCGCGGGATGATGGCGCCGCGATGCTGCACGACCACGCCGGCCAGCCGATGCCCAGCCCGCGCCGCCGCTTCCGGGTCGGCTCCCTTCAGGCGGGCCGCGAGGTAGGCGGCGGCGAAGCTGTCGCCGGCGGCGGTGGTGTCGGTGACATTCTCCACCGGTGCCGCATCGACCACGGTGTCGGTGTCTCCCGCCATCACCCGGCACGAGGGATGGGCCAGCTTCAGGGCTAATTCTTCGGGTTTGCCGCCTTCCAGCAGCGTTTCCTCGCCGCGCCCGCCGTACAGCAGGTTGAGATCCTCGGTTGACGCCAGGACGATGTCCGAGCGGTCGAGGACCTGACGGTAGGCGTTGCGCGCCAACTCGGGCTCGGGCCAGCCGCGGGGACGGAAATTGGTATCGAAGGCCAGGCGCGCGCCGCCGGCACGGGCGCGGTCGATCGCCTCCAACAGGCGCCCGCGCCCAGCCTCGCCATAGAGCGACAGGGTGATGCCGGAGAGATACAGAAGGCCGTAGTCGCGGGCCAGCGCCTCGATCAGGGACGGGGTGGCAGGCTGGTCGAACAGGTCGCGCGCCGCCGCGCGGTCGCGCCAGTACTGGAACCGCCGCTCCCCCTTCGGATCGGTCTGGATCACGTAGAGTCCCGGGAGACGGCCGGCCATGCGGACCACCCGGCCGGTCCCGATGCCTTCGTCGGCCCAGGCCGTGACCATCTCCTCGCTCCACCCGTCATCGCCCAGCGCGGTGACATAATCGACCTCGACGCCGAGACGGGCCATGTACAGGGCGGTGTTGAGGGTGTCGCCACCGAAGCTGCGCGACAGGGTACCGTCGGCACGCTCCGACAACTCGATCATGCATTCGCCGATGCAGGCGACCCGAACCATGCTTATCTCCGTCCATGCCAGTGACGCCCGCACCCGGGGCCGTCCCCAGCAATACCCGGCCGGACATGGTTTGGTAAAGAATGCATCATCTTCCCGGGTCCTGGCGCGCAAAGCCCGGCAAGGGATCAGCGACGCGAGAATCGAAGCAGGCCGTCCCTATCCGTCCGCCGAACCAGCCGGCCTCGGGCGGCGAGATGGTTGAGGTGCGCCAGCGCCTCGCCGATGGCGAACACCAGCTGGTGCGGGTCGAGCGGGCGGTTGAACATCACGCGGGTCACCTCGGCGACGGTGCTCGGCTCAGAACAGGCGTTCGCGACCTGCTCCAACCGCTCGCCATGATGAGCCGCGAGGGCGTCCAGCCGGGCATGCAGGCCGGTGAACGGCGTATCGTGGGACGGCAGGACGAGGAGATCGTCGGGAAGGTTCCGCAGCCGGTCGAGGGTGCGCAGGAAATCCTCCAGCGGGTCGGCGTCCGGTTCCGATGACCAGACGCTGATGTTCGGGCTGATCCGGGGCAGCACCTGGTCGCCGGCGATGAAGAGGCCACGGTCGGGGCAATGCAGGCAGACATGTTCCGGCGTGTGGCCGCCGCCCGTGATCACGTGCCAGTCGGCCCCACCGATCCGCAGGCGGTCGCCCGCCTTGAGGCGGCGCAGCTGGGCGGGCAGGGGAGCCACGCCCCTGGCATAGGAGTTGCCGCGATCCGCCATGACGGCGAGCGCCGCTTCATCCAGCCCGGCGCGGCGGTAGAAGGCGAGGCTGGTGCGGACCATGGCTTCCGGGCTTTCCAGGCTGAGCATCCGCCCGAAAAGCCATTCCGTCAGGCTGGCGCAGAACTCGGCCTGCCAGCGGTCGACCATCCATCCCGCAAGGCCGACATGGTCCGGGTGAAAATGGGTCGCGATCACCCGTCCCACTGGCTTTCCACCGAGCGAGTTCTTGAAGATCCGCTCCCAGCAGTCCTTGGTCCGATCGCTGCCGATGCCGGTGTCGACGATCGTCCAGCCGTCTTCGGATTCCAGAAGCCAGACATTGATATGATTGAGCGCGAACGGAAGGGGCATCCGCACCCACAGGACGCCGGGCGCGACCTGCCGCACGGTCCCCGGTTCGGGAAGCTCGTCCATAACCTGCCTCGGGGCGCGTCGGGCTTCTTCCATCTGCGTGGGCTCGGTTTGTTGGTCTCGGGCGTCCGGCCGGCACCACCCGTTTCGTTATACAGGCTTGCCGGTCCGCCGCATCAACGATTATGCCGGATCAGTGAACTTTCAGCGCACCGAACTACTTTCGGTGTCCCGGTGGAAACTGTCACAGAGCGCCGTCATACTTCGGGCAGGAAAACCCGAAAGCAACCGGTCGAGACATGTCAGGAATGGTAGTGCGGGAAAGCTACATCATAGAGCTGGAAGACGATGCGGTCGGCGTCGTCGTGCCCTATGGCAGCCGGGTCACCTTCCATGCGTCGGATGCACGCATGGCGGAATTGGAAGGTCACGTTTTCGAGGATGCCGACGAGGCCGTCAGGGCCGCCCGGTCACAATTGAGGAAGGCCGCGTAGGAAATCCCAGCGACTGGCGGACGCCCCGCGGACAAGTCCGCGGGGCGTCCGCTCATCGGCAGGAGCACGGACTGGATCAGGCGAAGCGGCGCATCCGTTCCAGTTGGCTGACCGCTTCCGAAGGGGTCTGGCCACCGGCGGCAACCGCGAAAAAGCTGGGAAGATGACGATCGACCAGGGCGATATGGCGCTCCACCAGCAGGCGCAGGCCGCTGGGAACCGCTTCGGCCGGAATGTGGTGGATGCCCCGGCAATGAATTCGTCCCGAAGCGTCCGGTCCCTCGAACCACCCGTCGTCAGCCAGGTCGTTCAGGCACGCAACCAGTTCCTCGACCGAGGCGCGCTGGCGCCGGATGACGGTCAGGGGCAGCGTGGAAGTGATGTCGAGAATGTCGTCCCCGTGCTCCCGGCACCCTTCGTCAACGGTCATGATCACCGGCCAGTTGCCGTTACGGCCCATGGCGTGGAAACGCAGCGCCTGCGGATCTTCGCACTTGCGCGGAGACCCCGCGTGGCGTCTTCCCAGATCATTACGCAAATATTCGAGAACCCGTTGCATGCCGGCGTACCCCCGCTTCCTGGCACAGCATCCGGAGCGTTCCGCCTTGCGAAGACAGAACGCTCCGTGAGCCTTACACCCGGATGGTGCCCCCAATGGGTTCGCACTTGCAACACGGTCGAAGGTGAGGATTGCTTAAGGATATGTGAATCCGAGATTCCTGTCCGGCCCGCCTAGGCGGAAAGTCGGGGTGAGATGCCGTGCTGGATCGCCCAGACGGCTGCCTGCGTGCGGTTCTGGGCACGAATCTTTCGCATCACGTTCTTGAAGTGCATTTTCACGGTCGACTCGGTGATATTCAAGTTGCGTGCAATGGCCTTGTTCGACTGGCCGCCCAGCAGGCAGCGAAGGATCTCGATCTCGCGTTTCGACAGTTCGTTGCCAATTGGGGGCATGGCGGCCGAAGACGGCAGGGCGACGTCTTCCAGCGCGTTGCTGATCAGCAGGTCGGCAATGCTGCGCGGGAAAACCGCCTCGCCAAGCATGACGAGATGCAGCGACCGCTGAAGGGCTTCGCAGGACATGGTCTTGTTCAGACACCCATCGGCGCCGCTCTGCAGCGCGCCGCTCAAGATCTGCGAGGTCAGCTCCGACGCGAGGACGACGATGCGCGCCTGCGCCGAGCTCGTGCGCAGCAGCTTGAGCTGACCCAGTTCCTCGGCGTTGCCGCTTTGCAGGTTGAGCAGGATCAGGTCCGGCCGCCGTCCCTGGCGAACGGCGTTATTGGCATCGGCGAGCGTCGGGAATTCCGCGGAAATGCGGAATGCGGTCGTTTCCAGCAGAGCTGCCAACGCGGCGCAAAAAAGACGGTCGCTGTCGACAAGCATGACTTCGCAGTTGGTCGTCATCGGGCTCTCCGATCTGGCGGCTCAATCCGCATTGTTTGAAGTTAGATCAGGTTCTACGGCTGATTTCGTCAAAAGGAGTAGTTGAGGACACCGTTAACAAAAACCTACATGAATTATGTAGTGCAGTGCTATAGGATACTTACAAGTCCAAATACGCAATCCTAATCCGGTGATCGTAGGGGGCAACTAAAAAGAGACGTTTCGTCGAGCCGGATCAGGCTTCGTGAATCCTTGCGAGGGGGAGTATCCATGGACACCAGCCAGACGGTTGCACTGCAGCAACCCACAGTCCGACCTGAAAAGGTTTCTTTTCTAATCAATTTACCCAACAACAGACGTGATCTGCTGCAATGACCGGCAATCGATTGAAAGTGCTGATCGTTGACGATCACGCCCTCGTTCTGCACGGCTTTGCGCTCTCGGTCCTTGAATTGTTCCCGGATGCGGAAGTCTTCGAAGCGAACTCCCTGGACGCGGCCCTGTCGATCGTGCGCCGCACCGAGGGTCTATCGCTCGTTCTTTTCGACCTTCATCTGGACAGCGCCGACGGATTGTCAAACGTGCGCCGCATGATCGAGGCGCTGGACGGCATACCGCTGATCGTGATCTCGGCTTCCGACGAAAGCGCCGACGTCATCGACAGCGTACGCGCCGGGGCGAAGGGATACCTCCTTAAATCCGGATCGTCGGCCCTGCTCGAGCACGCCATCCTTCTGGTCCTGTCCGGGGAAACCTATGTTCCGATGCCGCGCACGGTGCTGGTCAGCGCAGCCATGGCCGAGCCGGAGCGTCCGAGCAACCACATGCTCGACCGCCTGACCGACCGGCAGCGGGACGTATTCCAACTCCTGCTGGCCGGCCACTCCAACAAGGAGATCGCGCGGTCGCTGGGCGTCCTGGAAGGGACCGTCAAGGTTCACGTCCGCGCCATCATGCAGAAGCTCGGCGTCAAGAACCGGACCCAGGTGGCCGTGGCGGCGGCACGAGCGGGCTGTTTCCCGGAAGAGGTCTGACAGGCTCCGGGGCCGGCGGAGGGCCGGCCCCGGGATGCCGCTACTTCTCCAGCACGTAGGTGCCGGGGGCGTCGCACAGCGCCGGATAATTGGCGTTGCCGACCGGCGGGGCGGCCACCTTGCCGCCCGAATGGGCGACCAGCCAGCGGTTCCAGTCCGTCCACCAGCTGCCGTCGTTCCGCTCGGCCGCTTCCAGCCACTTTTCCGGGCTTTCCGCCGGCTTCTCCCCTTCGAGCACCGAGTAGCTGCCCTTCTTGCCGGCAGGATGGTTGATGATGCCGGCGATATGGCCGCTGGTGGCCATGACGAACCGCACCTTGCCCCCGGTCAGCTGGGTGATCCGCCACGCCGAGTTCCAGGGCACGATGTGGTCCTTCTCGGCACCCACCGCGTAGATGTCCAGCTTGATCCGGCCCAAATCGATCGGCACGCCCCCCAGTTGGATCTTGCCCGGCTTGATCAGGTTGTTCTCGACGTAGGTGTTGCGCAGGTACCAGCTATGGGCGGCGCGCGCCATGCGGGTTCCGTCGCTGTTCCAGTAGAGCAGGTCGAAGGCCGGCGGCTTGCCGCCCAGCAGGTAGTTGTTGACGACGTTGCTCCAGATCAGGTCGTTCGAACGGAGCAGGTTGAACATGTTCGCCATCTCGCGGCTGTCGAGATAGCCCCGCTCCATCATCTGCTGCTCGATGAAGTCGATTTGCGGCTCGTCCATGAAGAAGGCCGTGTCGCCGACCCGGCTGAAGTCCTGCATGGACACCATGAAGGTCGCGGCCCCGAACCGCTCGTCGCCCTTCTCGGCCAGGTAGGACAGCGTCATCGCCAGCAGGGTGCCGCCGATGCAGTAGCCGACCGGGTTGACCGTCTTGCTGCCGGTGATGTCCCGGACCACGTCGGCCGCGGCGAGCGGCCCGAGGTTCATGTAGTCCTCGAAGGTGATATCCTCCATCGAGGCGTCCGGGTTCTTCCAGCTGACCATGAACACTGTGAAGCCCTGGTCGACCAGGTACTTCACCATGCTGTTCTTGGGCTGCATGTCCAGGATGTAGAACTTGTTGATCCACGGCGGCATGAACAGGATGGGGACCTCCTGGACCTGCTCCGTGGTCGGGCTGTACTGGATCAGCTCGATCAGCCGGTTGCGATAGACGACCTTGCCCTTGGTGACCGCCAGGTTGCGCCCCGGCTCGAAGGCGGTCGCGTCGACCATGCTGAGGCGGCCCTCACGCAGGTCATGCAGCAGGTTGCGCGCACCGTCGGCAAGGCTGGCGCCGCCCGTCTCCATCGCCCGGCGCAATGCCACCGGATTGGACAGCAGCAGCAGGCTGGGGCTCATCGCGTCGACGAACTGGCGCAGGTGGAACGCGATGCGCTCGCGCTCCTGCGGGTCCATGTCGTTATCCTCCAGCCCCTGGCGCAGCAGGAAGTCGGAGGCGAGCAGATACATCTCCTTCAGGGTCCGGTAGACCGGGTTGGAATGCCACTCCGGCGCATCGAACCGCTTGTCGCCGCCGGCGGGCGCGCCCGAAGCGACGCCCCACCAGCGCGCCCCGGCAGCGTTCCAGGCCTCGACGGCCGAGGTCCAGATCTGCATGTTCAGCTCGGCCGACCGCGTCAGGGTCTTGGCCGGGTCGCGCATCGAACGGAGCCAGACGATCCGCAGGGCGCGGACCGCCTCGGCCCAATCCACCGGGATCACCTCCCGGAGCGGGTTGGCGTTCCAGACCTTGTCGATCGACGCCAGCATCGGATCCGCCGCCACGAACCGCTGGAACTGCTCCACGCCGCTGGCGAGCAGCGTGCCGGACATCGCATCGGCGTTCATCGCCCACCAGGGCTGGTCGCCACCGGCTGCGGAAGCGCCCGGCATCTTGCCCATGCCGCCGACATTCTGCGTCATCCAGGACATCCAGAGGCCGAGCGCCGCCTCCGGCGTCGGAATTCCCATGCCGACCGGCGGCCCGGCATCGTCGTGCGGAGCCGGGCTCCGGGGTGCCGTGTCTCCGGAAACCTTCTGCGGACTCGGCTGGCCCGGGCTCTCCGAAGCGTCGACGGCCCGCTTGGCAGCCGGCGGCCGTTTGCGCCTGGTTTCATCGCTCTTCATGGTCGCCATGCTGGTTCCCCCCTAATTCTGATGCCGGACGAGCCGGCTTCGGCAGTTCTGGTATAGTGGTCAGGGACCTAGCGGTCCGCCACCGTGGAGCGGCCGCGGTCGGCCTGCTCCCGCGACGGAGCCTCACCCGGGATGGGCTTCTGCGGGAGAACGCCCGGAGTCGTCTCGATGGAGGGCGTCTCGGGCGTGTCGGTGTCGTTCGCGAAGGTAGGTTCATCCTTGCCGCTGCGGGGATCACTCATCTGCTTCTCCCTGTGTCCGAAGCCGGGCGGGTGCTGCGCCTGGCGTTGCCAGAGTCAACACGGGACGAGTGTGATCCTCCCTGGAAAAGATTTACCATAAAGCCCACCTTGGCGGCAGTGGCAGTCACGGGGTGCGGCATTCAGACCAACGCTCACGGCGCCGCTCAAGCCGGTCGGCCGGGTTCATCGGAACGGACGATCTCCCATAGCCAGCGGGTGATCTGCGGCCAAAGATGTTCGTGCGCCGCGCGGCCGATCAGCGGACCGACATGCTGGAGCGCCACGCCCACGTCGCCGGCATAGTCGAGCACCAGTTTCCGGTCGGCGGGCGAGGCGTCGATCACCGGCAGCATGGAACCGGGCGGGATGATCTCGCTACCCTTGCCGATGACCGCGAGCAGCGGCGCCGCCAGGCCCGACGGCAGCGCCGGCCGGCCGCCGATCGAAAGCTGGCCGCGGGCGAACAGGTCGTCTCGGTAAAGCTGCTCGATCAGTTCCTCGAAGAACCGGCCGGCGATGGGGAACTCGTCCAGCGTCCACCGCTCGACGGCCAAGTGGGTCTGAAGGGCCCTGGGATCGGCGAGGCTCGCGATCATGTCCACCCGGCGCTGCCAGTTGAACTCCCGCGGGGACGCCCGCGCCGAGACGAGATTGAGGAAGCTTCCGGGAATGTTGCCGAAAGCCTCGCGAAGGGTCGCCGCCGGCGGCGCGTCGGCGACCATCCGGGCGAGCGCGCCGCCGCCCACACCGAAATGGAGCGGGGCTTCCACGACCACCAGTCCGCGCACGCTGTCCGCATGGAGGCTGGTGAACAGCGTCGCCAGCGTGCCGCCCAGCGAGTGGCCGGCCAGGAACACCCGCTCGCCTCCGCCGTCCCGGGCGATGGCGGCGACGCACTTCCCGATCAGGCGGTCGGCATAGTCGGCAAGGCCGAAGTCCTGCTCCGCGTCGCCGGGTTCCGTCCATTCCGTCATATAGACCCGGAAGCCATCCGCCGCCAACCGCCGGACGACGCTGACATGGGGCAGCAGGTCCCAGATGTAGCCGCGCTTGATCGGTGCGGGTACGATCAGAACCGCGGGCAATACCGCGGGGTCGGAGGCGGGCGGAAGCTCGTAGCGCCGCAGGCGGACCCCCGACTGCTCCAGCACGATCGCGTACGGGCTTTCCTGCGGCCCCAGGCCCATGCCGTCCATGGCGAAGCCGCGCCAGCGGCGGACCGCGTCGAAGTGATGGAGCGCATCGGCCCAGAAGGTCGCGCCACCGGCGGATGTCCGCCGCCTGTCCTCGGTCATCTAGTTCAGCTTCCCTTCCTTCGAGCGGCTCCCGGCCGTCACCTTGGGAGAGCCTTGTATCACAGGCTGGGTCCATGCGGACCAGCGGACATCGTGCCGCCGCCGCGGGAACGTCGGGAACGCTGATACGTCCCATCCATGCTCCCCTTCCGAACGGGATCGCGTCCCGTCGCGGAGAAGCAACCCCTCATGACTTTCCGCTTCAGGAAAATAACTCTTCATCATTGTGAAGACCGACCTGTCTATCTTCTCACAACTATAGTAACTGCGCGAAATTCATGCTATCGACTAAAAATCTGGCGAAACGTAGTTTTAATGTCTCGGGGGTCCATAGCCCGTTATGAGGCGCGTGAAGAGGATCAGACTTCCTTGGACACTTGAGTGGAGTCTGACGACTTTGCTTAGCGTCAACATAATTCAGTTTTGTCTAACATTGAATGTACCTGCAATTCTTACAGCGATCTTTGCCTTGGTGCCGGCAATGCTCTTCAGGGTGGCGCGCAACCGCATCGCCCACAGGATCACCGACGAACAAGTGCTTGGGCAGACATCGGAAATACTGGAGAGTGTCGGCGACGCCTTCTACGCGGTGGATCGCCATTTCCGGTTCACCTATCTGAACCGCAAGGCCCTGGAGCAGATCGGCAAGCCGCGAGGCCAGCTGATCGGCCGGCAATTCCTCGAGGTCTTTCCCCAGGCCGAGGGGTCGGGACTTCACAGCAGCTGCATCGAAGCCATGCGGGACGGCAAGGCGCGGGAATTCGTCGGAGTGTCCCCGATCCTCAATCGCTGGAAATCCTACCTCGTGCTGCCCCGGCCGGACGGCGGCCTGCTGGTCCATTCACGCGACATATCCGCCCAGAAGGCGGCGGAAGCCGCCATGAACGAAAGCGAGAAGCGCCTTCGGCTGGCGGCCCACGCCGCACGGTTCGGCACCTACGACTGGGACGTCGCGAACGGGCAGCTGTTCTGGTCACAGGAAAGCCACGCGATCCATGGGCTGCCATGCACCGGATCGATCGTTTGCGAACGCGCCTTCGACCTGATCCATCCCGAGGACAGGAACCGCGTCGCGGCGGCGTTCGAACGCGGGCTGGACCCGGGCGGGGTTGGCTTCTGGTCGATCGATTACCGCATCTTGCGTCCGGACGGGCAGACGCGTTGGATCAATTCCCAATCGCATGTGGTCTTCGAGGGCGAACGCGGCGACCGCAAGGCGATCAGGGTGATCGGCACGCTGCAGGACGTCACCGACCGCAAGGCGGCCCAACAGGCGCTAATGATCGAGCGCATGAGGTTCAAGACCGTGGTCGAGCATGTGCCGGTGGGCCTCCTGCTGGTGGAAATCCCATCGGGCCGGACCTTGGTGGGCAACCTCCAGGTGGAACGGATCACGGGATGCGCTATCCCGGAGGATCCCGATGCCTGGGTGCTGGACCGGTGGAAGGGCTATGACGAGACCGGTCGGGAAATCCCAGCCGCCGCCCAGCCGCTGGCCATCACAATGGCATCCGGCGAGCCGGCGGAACTGATCGCCCGGAGCCCTCGTCAGGACGGCTCCATGGGCTGGCTGCGGATCACCAGCGCTCCCATCCGCGATCCCAACGGGGACGTCACCGGCATCGTCGTCACGATCTTCGACATAGACGCGGAGCGGCGAACCGCGGACACCCTGCGGGACAGCGAGGCGCGGCTTCGTCGCGCGGTCGAGGATGCACCGTTCCCGATCATGGTCCACGCGGAGGACGGAAGCGTGGTCCATCTCAGCAAGGCATGGCTGACGATCACCGGCTATGCCGCCGAGGACATCCGGACCACGGCCGATTGGATCCGCCTCGCCTACGGCGATGGCGCCGAAGCGGTCAGGATGCGGGTGAAATCCTTGTTCGAGCGCGATTGCCCGGTCGATGAGCGGGAGAACGTGGTGCGGACGGCCGACGGATCGCGCCGGACCTGGAGTTTCCGCTCGGCTCCGATCGGGCGGGACTTGGACGGGCGCCAGTTGGTCGTCACCATGGCGGTGGACCTGACCGAGCGCAAGGAGGACGAGGCGCGGCTTCACCTGCTGATGCGCGAGGTCGACCACCGCGCCAAGAACGTGTTGGCCGTCGTACAGTCGATCCTGCACCTCACGCGCGCCGAGAATCCGGCCGACCTCACCACCGCGATCGAAGGCCGCCTGGCGGCGATGGCCCGCGCCCACATGCTGCTGGCCGCCAGCCACTGGGCCGGTGCCGACCTCGCCGCCATGAGCGTCGATGAATTGGCACCGTTCGCCAGCGCCGACCGGATCGCGATCCGTGGGCCGGCGGTGTCGATTTCCGCCGAGGCCGCCCAGGCGGTCGCCATGAGCCTGCACGAACTGTCCACCAACGCCGCCAAGTACGGTGCCCTCTCGACCCCCGCCGGACGTCTGGAACTGTCCTGGAGGGTGGAGGAACAGGAGCGTGGTGAGCGGCTGGTCCTGGAGTGGGTGGAGGACGGTGGTCCGCCCGTGACGCCGCCCAGCCACGAGGGGTTCGGCTCGATAGTCCTGCGGCAGACGGTCGAAGGCCAGCTTGGCGGAGAACTGGTCCTCGACTGGAATGCGGCGGGACTGCGCTGCCGGATCGCGATGCCGAACGACTGCTTCTCGACCGCGGGAACGACGGATTCCTCGGAACCTTTGAACGAAGCCTTCGATGAAGGGCAGGTGACGGGGCCCGCCGGCTCGGGCGCGCGCGTCCTCGTCGTGGAGGACGAGGCCCTGACAGCACTTGCCATGGAACAGGTCCTGCTCGACGCCGGCCTTACCGTGCTCGGACCGGTAGGTCGGGTCGAAGACGCCCTGGAACTGCTGCGCGAGACAACCCCCGACGTCGCCGTGCTCGACGTCAACCTGTTCGGCCAGACGGTTTTCCCCGTGGCCGAACGGCTGCTGGTTCTTGGCGTTCCCTTCTTGTTCTGCTCGGGCTATTCGAGGCTGGATGACGTCAGCGAAAGATTGAACCAGGTTCCCTTGCTGGCCAAGCCGGTGCTCGCCGACCGCCTTATCGCAACCTTGTCCAGTCTCATGACCGACCGGACCGTCATATCCGCCGGAGTTGCCGCACAGTGAGGGGAGGCTGACCAGGGGCTGGCCAGCAAGAAAAAAGCCGCTCGGCATTATCGCCGAGCGGCTCGAGTTTTACAGGGAGGAAACGCTGCCCAAAGGACATCGTGGAATGGACTATAAGTCGATAATGGTTAACGAGCTGTGAGCAAACTCACAGGTCTTGCAGAAAATCCGACTGGAAGGCGGATTTTTCTTGGACCAATTTGCCGCACCCTTTGATGGGTGCATTTCCCGGAACAGCCTCTCTCTTCACATGCATTCAGGTGCGCTTTGTCAAATCTCTGACAGAAGGACATCCTGAAACCGCACGTTTTTGTAGCAACCACTTCGGATCCGAATCGGATTCAGAACTCTTCCAGCCGCTTCGGGCTGCTTTTGAGCAGCGTTTCCAGCATGCCGACGATCTCCTCGATCTCGATCCGGGTCGCCTCGAGCGCGTCCGCGGTCTTGTCGTCGATTCCGGCTTCGAAGATCATGTTGTCGAAATAACCGTTCACCGCAGCGAAGGCCGTCATCTCGTCCGAGAGGATGTCCCAGGCGCCGAGCGAATGGGTCAGTGTCAGGGGCGGATTCGAGAAGAAGACATGGCTGATATGGGTGAAGGCGGACAGGGCCTTCAGCTTCGCCCGGATGACCCATTGGTTGAAACCGGTCGGCAGGCTTTTCTCGACACGCGGGTATCTGTCCTCGACCGTGAAGATCAGGCTTTGGATCCCGAGATAGTTCTCCCGGACCTTCTTGTAGTGCAGGAACGTCTTGATGGCACCGCCGTTGGATTGGCGCTGAAGGTCGGTGATGTCGGCGGCCAGGGTGCGCGCCATCCCGATGACGATCTGAACGTCCTTGGGATTGGCTGTTATCGACATTTCCGTCACGATCGGTCCGCTGCCTCCAGGGTGAGTGCAAATCTACCACACTGGTGGACGATCCGGAACAGGATGGAATACCACCAAGGCGCCGCCCCCTTCCTTCGGGTGACCCGGCAGCCATCGTGATGATCGATTGTTGGACTCCCATGCACAATTAAGACAAACGGCGGGCGTGCACCGCCTATGCCTGGGCAAATCTGGAGGAGACCGAAGCATGGCGAAGACCGAACGAACCGCCCGCGCGGCGGACGCGGCGGACGCCCCAGGTTCCCGGATCGGGCGGATCCCTGTGGGGCGCTCCCTGCTCGCGGTGGGAGCAGGCTTCCTGCTGTTCGTCGTCATGCTTCTGCTGCCACCCCCGGCCGGCATGTCCGAGACGGCATGGACCGTGGCGGCGGTGGCAATCCTGATGGCAGCCTGGTGGGTGACGGAAGCCCTGCCGCTGGCCGCCACCGCGCTGATCCCGATCGTGGCATTTCCGCTCCTGGGGGTGGCGACGAGCCGGGAAGCCGCTACGCCGTACGCCGATCCCCTGATCTTCCTTTTTCTCGGCGGCTTCGTGCTCGGGCTCGGTCTGCAGCGCTGGAACCTGCACCGCCGCATCGCGCTGACCATCATCTCCTGGGTCGGCACCCAACCGGCCCGGCTGGTCGGCGGGTTCATGCTGGCGACGGCCTTCCTCAGCATGTGGGTCAGCAACACCGCGACCGCGGTGATGATGCTGCCGGTGGCATTGTCGGTCATAGCACTGCTGCAGAACGACCGGAGTTCCGACGCTCGCGGCGACGCGGACGGCGCGCTGGCCGCCGGCCGGCGGAACTTCGCGGTGTCGCTGCTGCTGGCGGTCGCCTACGGGGCCAGCATCGGCGGACTGGCGACCCTGATCGGCACGCCGCCCAATGCCCTCCTGGCGGCCTACATGGCGCGCACATATCAGGTGGAGATTGGCTTCGCACAGTGGATGATGGTCGGCGTGCCGCTCGTCCTGGTCATGCTCGCCCTGACCTGGGCGCTGCTGACCCAGGTCGTGTTCCGTACCCCGGCCGGGGCGATCAAAGGCGCCATGAGTGCGGTCGGGAGCGAGATCGCCTCGCTGGGTCCCATGAGCAGGCCGGAGAAACTGGTCGGCATGGTCTTCGTCGCCACCGCGGCGGCCTGGATTTTGCGGCCGCTGCTGTCGGACTTCATCCCCGGTCTTGACGACACCGTCATCGCGATGGCGTCGGCGCTCCTGCTGTTCCTGATCCCGTCGGGTTCCGACCGCGGCGGGTTCCTGATGGACTGGGACACCGCCCGCGGGATCCCATGGGGCGTCCTGCTGCTGTTCGGCGGCGGCCTGTCGCTGGCCTCGGCCATTTCCGACAGCGGTCTCGCGGAATGGCTGGGCCAGACCCTGGGGCTGCTGGGAAGCTGGCCGGTGATCCTGGTCATGCTGGTAGCGACCCTGGCGGTGATCTTCCTGACCGAGCTGACCAGCAACACGGCGACCGCGGCCGCCTTCCTGCCGCTGGTCGGATCGGTCGCGGTCGGCATCGGCATGGACCCCTTCATGCTGACCATGCCGGTGGCACTCGCCGCGTCGTGCGCCTTCATGCTGCCGGTCGCCACGCCGCCCAACGCCATTGTCTACGGCAGCGGCAACCTGACCGTCGCCGACATGGCCAAGGCCGGATTCTACCTGAACCTGATCAGCACCTTGCTGATCACCGGCCTGACCTATCTTGCCGTTGGCACGCTGTTCAGCGTCGCTTAAGCTGCATCCGGAAGTAGTTCAGCACGGGAAGGGCACACCATGACGGACCGGGAGGAGAAAACCCTGATCGACGGCAGGACCAAGGGCATCCCGCCGGGCGAGGCGCCGTTCGCGCTTGCAGAGATCGGCGGCAAGGGATGGAACGTGCTGCGGGAGGACATGGTCCTGCCGCTGGCCGTGCTGAAGTCGTCCGCCCTTGCCCATAACGGCCGGTGGATGCGCCGCTTCGTCGATCTGACCGGGACCGCGCTGGCGCCTCACGGCAAGACGACCATGAGCCCCGACCTGTTCGCCCGGCAGCTCGCCGACGGCGCCTGGGGACTGACCCTGGCGACGGTGCAGCAGGTCCGGGTCGCCCGCACCGCCGGGATCGGCCGGATCGTCCTGGCCAACCAGCTGGTCGGCCGGCAGGCGATCGATTATGTCGCCGCCGAGCTGGCGGCGGATCCCGGATTCGATTTCTACTGTCTGGTCGACTCGATCGAGGGCGTGGAACAGCTCGCCGCCCGCCTGGAAGCGCGCGCGCCGGGCCGGCCGCTCCAGGTCATGGTCGAGGTCGGCGCCGCCGGAGGCCGTACCGGGTGCCGGAGCGACGGCATGGCGCTCGCGGTGGCGCAGGCGGTGAAACGGGCGGAACCGCTCCTGACCCTGCGCGGCGTGGAGGGCTATGAGGGCATGGTGCGGGGCGATGGCGACCGCGACGGGGCCATCCGGGCCTATCTCGACCGCATCGCCGCCGTCGCGGCGGCCTGCGAGGACAAGGGCCTGTTCGGGCCGGGTCCCGTGATCCTGAGTGCCGGCGGCTCCGCCTTCTACGACATGGTCGCGGAGCGCCTCGGCAGGGTGGATCTGGGGCGGGAAAGCATGGTCCTGCTGCGGTCCGGCTGTTACCTGACCCATGATAGCAGCTCCTACGCGGCATTGTTCGAGCAGGTCCGGCAACGCATGCCCGAAGTGGACGACCTCGGACCCGGACCCGCCGCGGCGCTGGAGGTATGGGCCTATGTCCAGAGCAGGCCGCAGCCCGACAAGGCGATCCTGACGGTGGGCAAGCGCGACATCTCCCACGATGCCGGAATGCCGGTTCCCGCCCTGTGGTTCCGGCCGGGGCGGCACGGCCATCCCGCCGCCATGGCGTCCGGTGCCGTGGTGACCGAACTGAACGACCAGCACGCCCACCTGTCCATTCCGCCGGAGTCGGACCTGGAGGTAGGCGACATGGTGGCCCTGGGTGTCTCGCATCCCTGCACCACCTTCGACAAGTGGCGGGTGCTCTACGTCGTGGACGACAGGTATGACGTCGTCTCGGCGGTGGCGACCTGGTTCTGAGACGGTCGGAAGAACAAATCCAACGTTTCTCCATTGCCAAGCGGCGATAGCCGGCCCTATGTTCTATTGCTTTGCGAATAGCTCTCATTCGCGGTCAAAAGGAAGGCATCGGAACGATGGCTGGTTCGAAGGTCAAGATCTGGGTCGGGCTCGGCACATATGTGCTGGCCAGCAGCGTCGGCGCCGCCTGGGCGGAAGCTCCCAAGGCCGATCAACACGGCAAGCACGGCGTGCAGATTGCCCAGGCCACCCATGGCCACGGCGGCGAGGGGGGAGAAGGCGGCGAGGGGGGTGAGGGCGGCGAAGGCGGCGAGGCCGGTTCCGACGCGCTCGCCGGGCTGGACGCCGAGCAGGCCTACCTGGCGAACATCGCCATGATCCGGGGGCACCTCAATGTCGGCAACGAGCTGTACGCCAAAAACCGCCCCGACGACGCCCTGCCGCACTTCCTGCACCCGGTCGAGGAGCTGTACGGCGAGCTGGAAGGGATGATCAAGGAGAAGAGCGTCTCGCCGTTCAAGGCCGATCTCGACAAGCTGTCCGACATGGTCAAGCGGAAAGCCTCCGTGTCGGACGTCCAGGCCCAGACCGAAGTGGTCCTGACCCGGCTGACCGACGCGACCGCCGTGGTTCCGGCTGCCAGGCAGACCGATCCCGCCTTCGCCCTGCCGATCGTGATCGGCGTGCTGCGCACGGCGGCCGACGAGTACGCGGCGGCGTTCGAGGGCGAGTCCATCGCCAATCCCGTGGAGTACCAGGATTCGCTGGGCTTTGCGCGCGTCGCCAACGCCTCGGTCGAGCTGCTGACCCCCGCCTTGACCGCCAAGGACGCCGACGCCGCGAACACGCTGCGGCAGGAGATGAATACGCTGCTCCAGGCATGGCCGTCGGTCGTGCCCGAACGCAAGGCGGCCAAGAGCGCCTCGGAAGTCTCCGGCCTGGTGTCCCGCATCGAGTTCGCCTCGGCCCGGCTGCGCTGAGCGACGGCATCGGGCGGCTGGGAACCTCGGGGATGAAACCGTCATGATACTATGCATCGCACAGGTCCTGCCGCCCGACCTGCTGGCGGACATCGTCCGCCGGCTGGAGGACGCACGCTTCGTCGACGGCGCCCGGACCGCCGGTTGGCACGCAAGGCTGGTCAAGGCGAACGAGCAGCTGTCATCGGCCGACGCCGCCCACGCCGACCTGGTCCGCCGGATCAATGACGCCGTCGAGGGGCATCCGCTGTTCCAGATCGCGGCACGGCCCAAGGCGGTCCGGCCGGTCATGATCAGCCGCTACACAGCCGGCATGGAATACGGGACCCATGTGGACGACGCGATGATGGGCGGCATCCGCACCGACATATCCTTCACGCTGTTCCTCGGCGACCCCGCGACCTACGACGGCGGGGAGCTGGTGATGGAGGGGACCGGCGGGGAGCAGGCCTACAAGCTCGACGCCGGCTCCATGATCCTCTATCCGTCCGGCGCGCTGCACCGGGTCGAGCCGGTCACCCGGGGAGCCCGCCTCGCCGCGGTCGGCTGGGCGCAGAGCCTGGTGCGGGACCCCGGAAAGCGGGAGATCCTGTTCGACCTGGACACCGCGCGACGCGCGATCTTCCAGCAGCAGGGCAAGACGGCGGAGTTCGACCTGATCTCCAAGAGCACCGCGAACCTGATGCGCCTCTGGGCGGAGCCCTGACCGCGGTCACCGGTCGAGGTGGCCGTAAGCCGGCTCCGTCGCGATGCGGGGATCCTCGATCGCGGTGCCGACGGTGAAGTGGTAGAGGCTCTGCCACGCCATCGCCTCGCCGTCGATGCCCAAGGTTTCGTGTACAGAGTCGTCGAAGAAGCAGCCGATCCCGGTACCCGAAACCCCCGCGGCGGTCGCCTCCAGATACAGCACCTGGCCGATCAATCCGGCTTCCCAGAACAGGCGCCGGTAGGCCCAGGGGCCTTCCTCGTCCAAGGTCCGGCTGAACTCGGCGACCATGCCGAGGCTGAAGGCTCCCTTGCCGGCGATGGCCTGAAGGCAGCTGAGCTGCGAAGCGCGTTTCTCAAGGTCGCCGCGCGCGAGCAGGAAAAGCGGCGGGCCACCCGACTCCGCCAATGGCTGCCAGAGGAAGTCGCGGTCGCATGCCGCTTTCAAGGCTGAAAACGAGTCCGGGTCCCGGACCAGGGCGTACAGCCCGCGCTCCATCCCCTCGACCCGGTGGACGAACAGGAAGAGCGCGACCCGCGCCGGCCAGGGAAAGCCCGACCAGGGAACATGCCCCGCGTCCGGCAAGGTTGCCGCCAGCATGCCGAGGAATGCCCCTTTCGAAAGGATCTGCGAAGCGTCCATGCGCATCACGCTGCGCCGACGCCTGATGATGGTCCCGGCCGCCTCGTCCCTCGCCGGAACGGGTGGTGCCGCGACCGGCCGCCTTTTCGGCGCTTCCCCGGCCGGCTTGGCGGTGAAGTGCAGGGCGAGGTCGATCGCCGGCCAGGGATCATGGTCGTCGCTCAGGCGGTTTGCCTGTCCATGCCAGGTCCCGCCGGGGCGCTGAGGAAGGAACGCGACACAGGGGCCGGGGTGATGAACCAGGGCCAGCAGGTCGGGATGTTCGCGTTCGAACCGGTGACCGGAGTCCTCGCGGTTCACGCCGAGCCAGTCCGCGACCTCGGCGTCGCCGGGCTCGGCCAGCACGGTCAGCCGCCAGCCCAGGCAGGCCGCGGCGTAGGTGAGCGATCCGATCGCGTGCCCGACATCGTGCTGACAGTAGCGGAAAGCCCGCTCGCCGTATTTCCAAGCCTCGCGCCAGACGACCGAGGAAAGCCCGACCATGAAGCCGGCGGGCGGCAGTTCGGGTACGGTCTCGAAGACATAGCGTTCTTCCAGAGCGTGGGCCGCGACCGCGTAGTGGTAAAGGGCCGGCGCCTCGCCGATGCCGGGAAGGGTCGGGAGGACGACATACCCTTCGGTCGGATGCAGGTTGCCGCTGGACGGATTGTTCCGCACCGCCCAACGGGCGCCGTCGACCGCCTTCCAGGCGCTCAGCCCCAGTGCCAGTTCCAGGAACAGGCCGAGCGATCCGGCGTCGAGGTGCCGAGGCGGCACGCAGTCCCACTTTCCGAATGGTGGCGTCGGCTGATCCAGCCCGAGCGGTAGGTCTACCTGACGGGCGCCACGGTATCGGCGGAAAGGGTTCGGCTGCGACTCCCAGTCCAGGAAGGCCGGCCCGAGCGCGTAGCGGTGCGGCGCATGCTTGCTGCGCCGGTGGTACCCCCTGATGTCGCGCGGCAGGCTGTCGTCGGGCATGTCCATGGCAGGAACCTCAGTCCGGGGTGAACCGGGGCCGTCCCGGGATAGAGGACGGCCCCGGCCCGCCGGATCAGACCGCGTCGGCCAGGGTCGAGCGGGCGAGCTGGAGTGCTTCGCCGATAGCCTCGACCTGCTCGCGGGTCAGGTTCACCAGCCGCTCGGTGACAGGCTGCGGCGGGTCCTGGATCAGGGCCAGGTTTTCGAAGGCCGAGAGGATCTTCAGGGCTTCGGACTGGAGCAGTTCCAGATGCTCGATTCGCTCAAGGGGGGTCCTGTTCATCGTGCCGCTCCGTCATGCTGGGGTCGAGTTCATTGAGAAATGACGTGATGCCGTCCACCGCGAACTTTAGTCATATTACCTTAGGTCCACGCCATGCTTTTCGACGGCTCTCCTTGCAATTGCCGCCGCGCACCGGGAGAGTGCCCAAAAGCGCGGCAGACGCCGGGCCGGAGACGCAGAGGAGGAGCCGGATGTACCGTCACCTGACCAGCCAGGACGAGATCGACCGCGAGTACAATCCCCGACTCATCGTGACGGACGTCGATCGGGTGGTGGCGGGCTGGACCGAGCGGAGTGCCGCGACCCGGCAGGCTTGCCCGAACCGACTGCGCCGCTCCTTCGGGCCGACGCTGGCTGAATACCTTCATGTCTTTCCCGCCGAATCGCCGAACGCGCCGATCCATGTCTTCGTCCATGGGGGCTATTGGCGGGCGTTCAACGCCGACGATTTCAGCTTCATCGCCGACTCCGGACGGGGGCGGGGTGTCGCGACCGTGGTGGTCAACTACGACCTGTGCCCGAGGGTCAGGATCCCTGAGATCACCCGGCAGGTCCGCGGCGCGCTGGCCTGGGTCTGGCACAACGCGGCCGAGTTCGGCGGCGACCGCGGCAACATCGTGGTGTCGGGGCATTCCGCCGGCGGTCATCTGGTCGGCCGGCTGCTGGCGACCAACTGGGTCCGCGACTACGGGTTGCCGGCCGACCTAATCAAGGGGGCGCTGCCGATCAGCGGGCTGTTCGACCTGGAGCCGCTGCGCTGGTCTTGGCTCCAGCCGACCATCCAGCTGACCGGCGACGACATCCTGAACGAGAGCCCGATCCGGCGCCCGCCGCCGGTGCCGATCCCCGTGCTCGCCGCGGTCGGAGGACTGGAAAGCGCCGAGTTCCGCCGCCAGTCGCGCGACTATGCCGACGCGCTGCGGGTCGAGGAATCGCCGGCCGAGGCACTGGAGGTGGCGGGGCGCAACCACTTCACCATCCTCGACGATCTGGCCGACGCCGACGGGCCGCTGTGGCGGGAATTGGAGAAGATGCTGAAAGGATCCGCTTGAAGATTCAGCGGGATACCGGCAAAAAACGTCGCTAAGCTGCGGCAACGAAGAAGACCGGACAGGGAGTCCCCAATAGATGAAATCCGTATCCCGCGGCGTCGCCGCCGTCCTGGCGGCAGGATTGGCCTGTTTCGCGGCGCCCCTTTCCGCCCAGACGGGCGAAGTGAAGGTGGGCATGATCACCACGCTGTCGGGTCCCGGCAGCGGACTCGGCATTGACGTGCGCGACGGCTTCGCGCTGGCGCTGAAGGACCTGGGCGGCACGCTAGGCGGCCTGAAGGCAACGGTGATCGAGGGCGACGACCAGCAGAAGCCCGACATCGCCAAGCAGCTCGCCGACCGCATGGTGGAGCGGGACGACGTGGACGTCGTGACCGGAATCATCTGGTCCAACCTGGCCCTGGCCCTGATGCCCAGCCTGGAGCGGGCGGAAGTGTTCTTTCTGAGCCCGAACGCCGGTCCGTCGCAGCTGGCGGGCAAGCAGTGCAATCCGTTCTTCTTCGGCGTCGCCTACCAGAACGACGGCCAGCACGAGGCGATGGGGCAGCACATGCAGTCCCAGGGGATCAAGCGGGCCTACCTGATGGCGCCGAACTACCCGGCGGGCAAGGACGCCCTGACCGGGGTCAAGCGCTTCTTCAAGGGCGAGGTCGTGGGCGAGGTCTACACCGCCGTCGGGCAGCTCGACTACGCGGCCGAGCTGGCGCAGCTCCGCGCGGCGGCCCCGGATGGCATCTACATCTTCTATCCCGGCGGGATGGGCATCAACTTCGTAAAGCAATTCGAGCAGGCCGGGCTGAAGGGGAAGGTCCCGCTGTTCGGTCCGGGCTTCAGCTTCAGCGAGGACTCGCTGCCGGCGATCGGCGACGCGGCGCTCGGCGTCATGAACACGGCGCAGTGGAGCGGCGATATCGACAACCCGCAGAACCGCAAGTTCGTCCAGGGCTTCGAGGCGGCCTACAACCGGCTGCCGTCGGTCTATGCGGCGCAGGCCTATGACACGGCGCTGCTGCTGGACAGCGCGGTACGCAGGACCGGCGGAAAGCTTGACGACAAGAACGCCTTGCGGGCGGCGCTCAAGGCGGCCGACTTCAAGTCGATCCGGGGCGACTTCAAGTTCAACGCCAACCACTTCCCGATCCAGGACTATTACCTGCGCGAGGTGGTCAAGGACGACAAGGGCCGTCTGACCAACGTGATCCGCGGCACCGTGTTCGAGGACCATGCCGATCCCTACGCGGCAGAGTGCAGGATGTGAACACGCTTCTGCTGGTCGAGCAGGGGCTGAACGGGCTTCAACTGGGCGTGATGCTGTTCCTGATGGCGGCCGGGCTGACGCTGGTCTTCGGCATCATGGACATGATCAACCTGGCGCACGGCTCCTTCTACATGGTCGGCGCCTACCTGACGGCGACCTTCGCGCCGTTGCTCGACAGCTTCGTCCTGGGCGTGCTGGTCGCCCTGCCGCTGGCGGCCCTGGCCGGCATGGCGGTCGAGATGGTGGCACTGCGGACCCTGTACCGGCGCGAGCACCTGGACCAGGTGCTCGCAACCTTCGGCCTGATCCTGTTCTTCAATGAGCTGGTTCGGATCGTCTGGGGGCCGCAGCCGATCTTCCTGAGCCCGCCGGCGTGGCTGGGCGGCACCGTCGAGATCATTCCCGGCGTGCCGTATCCGGCGTTCCGGCTGGCGATCATCGGAGTGGGGCTGGCGGTCGCCGGTTTCCTTTACCTGCTGATCACCCGGACCCGGACCGGCATGCTGATCCGGGCCGGCGCCTCCAACCGGGAGATGCTGGGCGCCTTGGGAGTGGATGTGAAGCGGCTGTACACCCTGGTGTTCGGCCTGGGGGCCGCGCTGGCCGCCCTGGCCGGCGCCATGGCGGGGCCTATCCTGGCGGTCCAGGTCGGCATGGGCGAGAGCGTGCTGATCCTGACCTTCGTGGTGATCGTGATCGGCGGGCTGGGTTCCGTGCGGGGCGCACTGGCCGGAGCCCTGCTGGTCGGCATGGCCGACACCATGGCCCGGGCGCTGCTGCCGACGTTGCTCCGTGCCGTGATGCCGCCGTCCCAGGCGGACGGCATGGGCGCGTCGCTGGCGTCCATGACCATCTATATCCTTATGGCCGCCGTGCTGGCCTGGAAGCCCCGGGGGCTGTTCCCGGCCCATGCCTGACTTCAGCAAGCGCGAAACCTGGGCGGTCCTGATCGGCCTCGCCTTCCTGCTGGCATTGCCGCCGTTGGCGGACGCCATGGGCAAGGGCTTCTACGTCACCCTGTTCACCCGCATCCTGATCTTCGGGCTGGCCGCGGTCAGCCTGGACCTGATCCTGGGCTATGGCGGCATGGTCAGCTTCGGCCACGCGGCGTTCGTCGGAATCGGGGCCTATACGGTGGGCATCCTGTCGTGGCACGTGTTCGACGCCTCGCCGGTGATCACGTGGCCGCTGCTGATCGAGGGGACGGAGAACGCCTTCGTCGTCTGGCCGCTGGCGGCGCTGATGGGCGGGCTGTTCGCTTTGGTGATCGGGGCGGTCAGCCTGCGGACGACCGGCATTTCCTTCATCATGATCACGCTGGCCTTCGCCCAGATGCTGTTCTACCTGGCGATAAGCCTGCGGAAATATGGCGGGGAGGACGGCATCGCGCTCTACGACAAGAGCGAGCTGGTACCCGCCCTCGACCTGTTCGACCGGACCACCTTCTACTATGTCTGCCTCGCGATCCTGGCGGCGTTCCTGATGCTGTGCCGGCGGCTGGTCGGCAGCCGGTTCGGCATGGCGGTGCGCGGAGCCAAGGTCAACGAGCGGCGCATGAAGGCGCTGGGCTTCCCGACCTATCGCTACAAGCTGACCGCCTTCGTGATCTCGGGCGCCGCCGCCGGGCTGTCCGGTGCGCTGCTGGCCAACGCCGCCGAGTTCGTCGGGCCGGCCTACATGTCGTGGCAGCGGTCGGGCGAGCTGATCGTGATGGTCGTGCTGGGCGGAATGGGGTCGCTGTTCGGCCCGGTGCTGGGCGCCGCGGCCTTCCTGCTGCTGGAGGAATGGCTGGCCGACCTGACTGAGCATTGGCAGATCTTCCTCGGCCCGATCCTGCTGTTCGTCGTGGTGTTCGCCCGGCGCGGCATCTGGGGCGTCATCGCCGGCCCGGACCGGCGGGAGCGCTAGGCGATGCTGGAGACGCGGGATCTCTGCAAGCGCTTCGGCGGGCTGGTCGCGACCGACCACGTGTCCCTGTCCATCCGGGAGGGCGAGCTTCATGCGGTGATCGGACCCAACGGTGCCGGCAAGACGACCCTGATCGCCCAGCTGGCGGGGGAGGTGAAGCCGGACGAGGGCGCCATCCTGTTCGACGGGCGCGATGTCACCCGGCTGCCGGTGCAGCGCCGGGCGGCGGCCGGGCTGGCGCGGTCGTTCCAGATCACCAGCGTTTTTCCGCGGTTCACCGCCTTGCAGAACGTGGCGCTGGCGGTCCAGGCCCATGCCGGGCACAGCTTCCGGTTCTGGCGCCGGGCCTCCCGGGACGAGGCGCTGAACGGCCCGGCCCGCGCGGCGCTGGATCTGGTCGGGCTGGCTGCCCGGGCCGGCGTCCCCGCCGAGCTGCTGTCGCACGGCGAGCAGCGGCAGCTGGAGATCGCCATGGCGCTGGCGACCGGGCCTCGCATGCTGCTGCTGGACGAGCCCATGGCCGGCATGGGGCCGGCGGAGGGCGCGCTGATGGTGGATCTGCTGCGCGGATTGAAGCGGCGCTACACCATCCTGCTGATCGAGCACGACATGGACGCGGTCTTCGCCCTGGCGGACTGGATCACCGTGCTGGTCCACGGCGCTGTGATCGCGACCGGCACGCCGGACGAGATCCGCTCCGATCCCGAGGTCCGCCGTGCCTACCTGGGCGAGGAGACCGGCTGAGCCATGCTGAGGGTCGAGGGCATCAAAACCTTCTACGGCACCAGCCAGGTCCTGTTCGGCCTGTCGCTGGAGGTGGGCACCGGCGAGGTGGTGACCCTGCTGGGGCGGAACGGCATGGGCAAGACCACGACGGTCCGGTCGGTCATGGGCCTGACCCCGCCCCGCGCGGGAACCATCAGTTTCGACGGCACGGTGATCTCCGGCCTGCCGTCGTTCCGGGTGGCGCAGGCCGGCCTCGGGCTGGTGCCGGAGGGGCGGCAGATCTTCGCCAACCTGACGGTGCGCGAGAACCTCGTCGCCACGGCCCGGCCTGGCCCCTGGGACCTGGGAGCCATCCACGGGTTGTTTCCCCGGCTGAAGGAGCGCGGCGGCAACATGGGCAACCAGCTTTCCGGCGGCGAGCAGCAGATGCTGGCGATCGGCCGCGCCCTGATGACCAACCCGCGCCTGATGATCCTGGACGAGGCGACCGAGGGGCTGGCTCCCCTGATCCGCCAGGAGATCTGGCATTGCCTGGACCGGCTGAAGGCGGCCGGGCAGTCGATCCTGCTGATCGACAAGAACATCGAACCGATGCTCCGTCTAGCCGACCGCCATTACGTGATCGAGAAGGGCCGGGTGGTGTGGTCCGGCACCTCGCCCGAGCTGGCGGCCAAGCCGGAGATCCGCCAGCGTTACCTGGGCGTCTGAGCGGCCCTACGCCTCCGGCACCTCGTGGGCGCGGCCGTGCAGGCGGATCAGGGATGCCAGGTCGGGATGGGAGGCCGCCACCCGGGCGTGGTGGCCGCGCAGCTCCCGGACCAGCGCGCCGCCCCGGCCGAGCAGGTCGTCGGCGATCCCGACCATCAGGCTGTTGGGCCAGCTCCGCGGGCGAACGCGGGCCAGTTCCTGGAAGATCTCGGGCTCGCGCCCGGGATTGTTCTGGGCCATCAGGATCACGGCGGTCGCGGTCGAGCGCGAGACTCCGGCGTGGCAATGGATCAGGAGCTGGTCGGCCTTCTCGGCCATCAGTTCCTCGCCCAGCGACAGGATCTTGCGCACGTCCCGCTCGCACGGGACGGTCATGCCCGGCCCCGGCTGGAGGGTGTCGTCGAAGCGCCAGAGCACCCGGCGGTGCGGCAGGTAGGCCGTGAAATCCTCCGGATCGGCCCGCTCCGGGTCGAGGATCGAGACCACGTGCGTGAAGCCGCCCTGGGCATGGCCCGCCAGCTCGTCGAGGCCGCAGATGGTGATGCGATAGGGAAGCAGGGGCGTCTTGATGTCGGTGGTCATCGGTCCGGACGGCTTTCGGCAGTAATTGGGGCGGTTGGGAGCGCGGAAGGAAGCTGGGCCGTTCCGCGGTCAAGGTCAACCTTGCACGACGGACGGCATGCATGTTCAATCGGAGGAATAGCCGGGGAGGGCAGCAGGATGAACCCATGGATCAGCCGGGCGCGTGCCGCCTGCGTCGCCATAGCGATGGGAACGGCGCCGGCGCTCGCCGACCACGATGGCGACGAGCCGCACCGGCGCTTCGAGCTGGGCGATTTCCAGCTGGAGAACGGACAGGTCATCGAGGGCGGCTTCCTGACATACGTCACCCACGGCACGCTGAACGAGCAGGGCAGCAACGCCGTCCTGGTGCTTCCCGCCCTCATGGCGACCCATCACCGGCATGATTTCCTGATCGGGCCGGGCAAGGCGCTGGACCCGGAGAAGTTCTTCATCATCGCGGCGGACACGCTGGGCAACGGCCGCGCGGTCTCGCCCAGCAACAGCCAGACCCAGCCCGGCATCTCCTTTCCGCAGTTCTCGATCCGCGACATGGTCGCCGCCCAGCACCGGCTGGTGACCGAAGGGCTCGGCCTGGAGCGGCTGCTTGCGGTGGTCGGCCTGTCCATGGGCGGCATGCAGGCCTACCAGTGGGCCGTCAGCCATCCCGACACCATGGCGGCGATCGTGCCGATCGTGTCCATGGGCCGCACCTCCCCCTGGGTCACCGCCATCTGGGAAAGCCAACGGCAGGCGATTATGGCCGACGCCGCCTGGGCCGGCGGCGACTATGTCGAGCAGCCGACGCAGGGGCTTCGGGCCGCGGCGGCGGCCCTGGAGGTCTGGACCCGGCACTGGGACGGCCTGGACCGGCAGTTCAAGGAAAACGGCTCGGTGATCGAGTGGCTGGACTCCCGCACCGCGGAGACGGCCAAGGCATGGGACGCCAACGACTTCATCTATCAGACCCGGGCCGAGGACCTGCACGACATCGCCGCCGGCGGGGACTATGCGGCAGCGTTCCGCGGGATCCGGGCGCGGGCGCTGCTGATGCCCGGAACCCGCGACCTGCTGCACCCGGCGGCGGACGCCCGGTTCGCCGCGAAGCACATTCCGAGGGCCGTGCTGGCGGAGATCGAGTCGGATCAGGGGCACATGGCGAGCGGCGTGGTCGCCAAGGACATCGAGTTCGTCAACGATACGATCAGGCGGTTCCTTAACGAGGTGTTGAGCGACCTCGCCAAGATATGAGAGCCGGAACGGCGGGCATCCCGGCGTGTTAAGAAGGAGAGACCTTCAACGCGGAGGATTTGCCATGCGAGCGATGATGGATGACCTGCGGGAGTTCCGGCTGACCGGACCGATCCCGCCGACGCCGGGCCAGCCCGAACCGGACAACCCTGCCGACCCCGACGCGCCGCCGCCGATCGATGAACCGCCGGCCCCGATCCCGGTGCCGCCGGTCCACAATCCGCCAGGACCGCTGACTTGACGGCGTGATATCAGCGGGAGCCTGGGCGCCCCCAAGTCGCATATTGCCGCACGGGACGGCATCTGCTTTGGTAAAGGACCTTCCTAGGCTTCCCGCAGAACCGGACTCATCCCCATGCTTTCCGTCGCTCCCGTCCTGGACCATCTCGACCGTGACTTCGACGCCGCCGTCGGCCGTTTGTGCGATCTGTTGCGCATCCGCAGCGTCAGCACGGACCCTGCCTATGCGGGCGAGACGCGGCAGGCGGCGCAGTGGCTGGCCGACCAGCTGACCGGCATGGGCTTCGAGGCGAGCCTGCGCGACACGCCCGGCCATCCGATGGTGGTGGCGCACCATCCGGGGCCGGAGGGGGCGACCGGACCTCACCTGCTCTATTACGGCCACTACGACGTGCAGCCGCCCGAGCCGCTGGACCTGTGGAACAGCCCGCCGTTCGAGCCGACCGTCGTGGACGCCAGGCACGGCAAGCGGGTGGTGGCCCGGGGCGCCGTGGACGACAAGGGCCAGGTGATGACCTTCATCGAGGCGTTCCGCGCGTGGCACGCCGTCCACGGGACGATGCCGGCCCGAATCACCGTCCTGCTGGAGGGCGAGGAGGAGACCGGCAGCCCCAACCTCGTCCCCTTCCTGGAGGCGAACAAGGCTGAGTTGGGCGCCGACGTCTGCGTGGTGACCGACACCAACAGCTGGAACATAGAGACGCCGGCGATCACCTACATGCTGCGCGGCATGCTCTACCTGGAGGTGACGCTGCACGGGCCGAGTCACGACCTGCATTCCGGCATGTATGGCGGCGCCGTGCTGAACCCGAACAATGCCCTGGTCCGAATCCTGGGGCAGATCCACGACGAGGCCGGGCGCGTGCAGTTCCCCGGGTTCTACGACGACGTGGTTCCGCTCTCGGAGGCGGAGCGGGAGCAATGGCGGGGCCTGGGCTTCGACGAGGCGGGATTCCTGGGCGGCGTAGGCCTGAAGACCCCGCGCGGGGAAGAGGGATGGAGCACACTAGAGCGGGTCTGGGCACGGCCGACCTGCGACATCAACGGCATGTGGGGCGGCTACACGGGTGCGGGATCGAAGACGGTGATCCCGGCCCAGGCCTCGGCCAAGTTCAGCTGCCGGCTGGTCGCGGGGCAGGATCCGAAGAAGATCCTGGCGGGCATCCGGGAGTTCCTGGACGCCCGCACCCCGGCCGATTGCCGATGGGAGATCAAGACCTTCGGCAATTCTCCGGCTATCAAGGTGCCGGCGGAGCAGCCGCTGATGCGGAAGGCCATGGCCGGGCTGGCCGACATCTACGGCAGGCCGCCGGTGCTGATCGGGTCGGGAGGGTCGATCCCGGTGGTGGGATACATCCAGCGGATCCTGGGGTTCGACAGCATCCTGGTCGGCTTCGGGCTTGAGGACGACCTGATCCATTCGCCGAACGAGAAATTCGAGCTGAAGTGCTACCGCAACGGCATGCGGTCCCATGCCGCCATCCTGGCCCGGATGGCGGAGGGCTAAAACCGCTCAGGGCTCGTGGGGGCGGGTGCCGTAGGGATTGTGGATCGGCTCGATCACGTCGAGATGGACGAGCCGGGCGAAGATCGACACCGGCGTCCGCAGGAACTGTTCCAGGATATCCAGCACGGCGGCGCCCTCGCGCCACATCCGGAGCAGACGTTCGTCCTGTTCCGGAGTCCAGGGCTGGCCGCGTCGCAAGGGTTCGGGGCAGCGGTCGCGGCGGACCTTCTGAAGGCGGGGGTCGATCGCCTTGCGCGCCGCCTTGAGCGCGGCCTTCTCCCGGTTGATCTCGGCGCGGACGGCACGGCGCTCCTCCGCCGTCAGGTCGGGCAGGGTCTCCAGCCAGCCATGCACGGTTCGGCAGGCCAGCGCATCAGCCGCCGCCCGGTGCCACGGCCCGGCGGCGACGTGGCCGGCCCGCTCTGCGGCCAGCGACAGCTTCAGCGCGTAGCCCAGCTTGGCGCGGCAGAGATTGACCGTGCAGGTGCTCTCCGAGATGCCGGCAGCGGCTTCGCCGACCACGGCCAGGTCGAACTGCGCGTTGTGGGCGACGAAGCGTGCGCCTTCCAGGATGCGGGTCAGTTCGGGCCGGATGTCGTCCCAGGTGGGGGCTTGGGCGACCATCTCGTCGGTGATGCCGTGGATTTGGGTGCAGAACGGCGCGATCGGGTGCATCGGGTTGACCAGCTGGTCCATCAGGACGGTGCCGTCCTGGTCGATCACCGCGATTTCCACGAGGCCCGCGGGACCGTTCCTGACCCCGCTGGTTTCGGTATCGACGTAGAGAGTCCTCATCAAGCTTCCCGCTTCCGTGTGATGTCGGAATATTTAGTCGGAGTCGGGCCGTTTCGAAACCGGATGTTGGTGCGGGGTGATATGTGATCGTTGCGGCCGGATGGTCGGGGCAAGGGTGGGCATTCATCGGGTTGAACGCTTGACGTTTAACGTGAGGCGGTATATCGCTATCCGATGATAAAGAGTTTTCGTGACAAGACCACCGAGGAGCTTTTCCGGCTCGGATCTGCCAGGAGATTTTCTTCAATTTCGAAGGTGGCCTTGCGTAAACTCGACATGATCAATGCCGCGATCGCACTGGATGATCTTCGCAGCCCTCCCGGCAATAGGCTGGAAGCGTTGAAGGGAGATCGCCACGGGCAGCACAGTATTCGCATCAACGAGCAATGGCGCATCTGCTTCCGATGGAGTGGCGACGGTGCCGACGACGTGGAGATCGTCGATTATCACTGAGGATCATCAGCCTGGAGGGTACATGAGACTGAAGACCCACCCTGGAGAAGTGTTGCGCGAAGAGTTCCTGGCTCCCCTCGGGCTATCCGCGAATGCCCTTGCCACGGCGTTGCGTGTGCCCGTTACGCGTATCAGCGAAATCATACACGAACGGCGCGCCGTCACGGCTGATACGGCTCTGCGCCTGGGTCGCTACTTCGGCACCTCACCCGAGTTCTGGATGAACCTTCAGCAAGCCTACGATTTATCCGTCGTGGCCAGGGACCGCGGCGGCGATATAGAACGTGACGTCCAGCCGCGGGCGGCGTAGCGAGCTGAAGCCCTTCCGGCCCCGGAGCATTCCTCATTTCGTCCGCCCCCGCGGCGCATGCCGCCCATGATCCGGTGCGACTGGACATACCAGTCCGTCTTGGTCCAGATTAGCGGCCGTACCGAAGTGCCTGGGGACATCGCGATGCCGGCCGAAACCTTCCTGCCTCCCGCGGCCGATCTGCCGAAGGCCGATATCTATGGCGACCTGAAGTCCCAGCTTGCCGGGCTTATGGCGGGCGAAACCGACCTGATCGCCAACGCCGCCAACATGGCTGCCGTGATCTATCACGGGCTGCCGGAACTGAACTGGGCCGGTTTCTATTTCATGAAGGACGGCGAGCTTGTGCTGGGGCCGTTCCAGGGAAAGCCGGCCTGCATCCGGATCCCGGTGGGCAAAGGCGTCTGCGGGACGGCGGTCGAGCAGGGCGTCAGCCAGGTGGTGCCGGACGTCCACGCCTTTCCCGGACACATCGCCTGCGACGCCGAGTCGCGGTCGGAACTGGTGGTGCCGATCACAGTGGATGGCCGGGTGATCGGGGTGCTGGACCTGGACAGTCCGGTGCCGGGACGGTTCGACGAGCAGGACAGGGTCGGGTGCGAGGCTTTGGTCGCGGTGCTTGTCGACCATATAAGATAAGCAAGAGAGGTCAACGGAGGCGACTGCAAAGCCCTCCGGGGGAAATGGATCAGGAGGGAACGGGAATGTCCGATGTACAGCCGCTGACGATCCGTCTGAGCGCCGCGGACAATGTGGTGGTGGCGCGCGTCAACATGCTGCCGGGGGCGCCGATCGGCGTTGGCGACGTGGCGTGCCGGGGGCAGGTGCCGCGCGGGCACAAGATCGCGATCGAGCCGATCGCGGCCGGCGAGCCGATCCGCAAGTACAACCAGATCATCGGCTTCGCGACGGTGGACATCGCCCCCGGCGACCATGTCCATGTCCATAACGTCGAGATGCACGATTTCGCGCGCGACTACGCGTTCGGCGCCGACGTCACGCCGGTCGATTACGTGCCGGAGGCGGAACGGGCGACCTTCCTGGGCTTCAAGCGGGCCAACGGCAAGGTCGGCACGCGCAACTATATCGGCGTGCTGTCCAGCGTGAACTGCTCGGCCACCGTGTCGCGCTACATCGCGGCGGAGTTCGAGAAGCCCGGCGCGCTCGATGCCTTCCCCAACGTGGACGGCGTCGTCGCGATCACCCATTCGACCGGCTGCGGCATGGCCGACAGCGGGGAAGGCTACGCGAACCTCCAGCGGACCCTGTGGGGCTATGCCCGCAACCCCAACTTCGCCGGCGTGCTGCTGGTCGGGCTCGGATGCGAGGTCAACCAGATCGACTTCCTGCTGGAAGCCTACGGCATCGAGCGCGGTCCGATGTTCCAGACCATGAACATCCAGGGACTGGGGGGCACGCGGCGGACCATCGAGTTCTGCCGGCAGCGCGTGATGGAGATGCTGCCGCTGGCGAACGAATTCACCCGCACCCCCCAGCCGGCCAGCGAGCTGCTGGTCGCCTTGCAGTGCGGCGGGTCCGACGGCTATTCCGGGATCTCGGCCAACCCGGCCCTTGGGGCTGCGGTGGACATCCTGGTGCGCCACGGCGGCACCGCGGTGCTGAGCGAGACGCCGGAGGTCTACGGCGCCGAGCACCTGCTGACCCGCCGCGCGGTCAGCCGCAAGGTCGGCGAGAAGCTGGTCGAGCGCATCCGCTGGTGGGAAGGCTACACCGCCCGCAACGGCGGCGAGATGAACAACAACCCATCCCCCGGCAACAAGGCCGGCGGGCTGACCACCATCCTGGAGAAGTCGCTGGGGGCGACGGCCAAGGGCGGCACCACCAACCTGGTGGAGGTCTACAAGTACGCGGAGCCGATCACGGCCAAAGGCTTCGTCTTCATGGACACGCCCGGCTACGATCCGGCGTCGGCGACCGGCCAGGTGGCGGGCGGGGCCAACGTGGTGTGCTTTACCACCGGGCGCGGCTCGGTGTCGGGGTTCAAGCCGGCGCCCTGCATCAAGCTGGCGACCAATACGACCATGTACGAGCACATGGAAGAGGACATGGACATCAACTGCGGGACCGTGGCCGACGGGCTGGAGACGGTCGAGCAGGCTGGTGAGCAGATCTTCCGGAAGATTCTGGAAGTTGCGTCGGGTACGCCGACCAAGAGCGAGGCCCAGGGCTTCGGAGACAACGAGTTCGTGCCGTGGCAGATCGGCGCGGTAATGTGAAATCCTGGACCAGAAAAGAAGTGGAGAACCAGACACCATGAAGCTGTTGCGCTATGGCCCGCCCGGTGCGGAGAAGCCCGGCATCCTGGACGCCGAAGGCCGCATCCGCGACCTGTCCGGCGTGATCGACGACATCGGGCCGGCGACGCTGGACGATGCCTCGCTCGATCGCCTGCGCGCGATCGATCCGGCGACGCTGCCGCTGGTGGAGGGCAATCCCCGCATCGGCCCCTGCGTCGGCAACGTGTCGAAGTTCCTGTGCATCGGCCTGAACTATGCCGACCACGCGGCGGAATCCAACCTGCCGGTCCCGCCCGAGCCGGTGATGTTCATGAAGGCGCCGTCGGCCATCTGCGGCCCGAACGACACCGTGATCATCCCCAAGAACAGCACCAAGCCGGACTGGGAAGTCGAACTGGGCATCGTGATCGGCAAGAAGGCCCAGTATGTCGAGGAGGCCGACGCGCTGGATCATGTCGCCGGCTATTGCGTGGTCAACGATGTGTCCGAGCGGGCCTTCCAGATCGAACGGTCCGGCCAGTGGGTCAAGGGCAAGAGCGCCGACACCTTCGGCCCGATCGGCCCCTGGATGGTCACCCGCGACGAGGTTCCCGACCCGCAGAAGCTGAAGCTGTGGCTGGAGATCGACGGCAAGCGGTTCCAGGACGGCACGACCGAGACCATGGTCTACGGCGTGCGGCACCTGGTGCATTACTGCAGCCAGTTCATGACGCTGCTGCCGGGCGACATCATCTCGACCGGCACGCCGCCGGGCGTCGGCATGGGGCAGAAGCCGCAGGTTTGGTTGAAGCCGGGCAACACCATGCGCCTGGGCGTCGAAGGTCTGGGCGAGCAGGTCCAGAAGGTCGAGGCGTACTCGGGCAAGTGACGGCCCGCCGCTTCAACCCCCGGGCGGGTTGAAGCGGATCAGGGCCCGGCGGGGCAGGAACCGCGGGTTGTTCCGCTGGCGCTCGGAGAAGGGCGTCAGCGGGTCCCGATCGACGTTCGGGTTCTCCGACACGATGCCGGTCGTGCGGAAGTCGAAGAAGCTGGCGTTGATGGTGAAGTCGGGCAGGCGCCAGACGATCCGCAACGCGCTGGGCACCGCGATGTCCCCTTCCCGCGCCCTATCCTCCGGTTCGCCGAAGCGATCGCTCAGGGCCTGGACGATATCGTCGAACACCACCGGCGTCGCCTGCCGGCCACGCCTTTCCAGCAGGATCTGGCCAAGGCCGCCGGTTTCCCGATCGATCTGAAGGAACGCCCGGAACGGGATGCCGCCGACCTCGACGTCCTCGACGGTGGTTTCCGAATAGTAGCGTCCGAAGTCCCAGCGGCCGGGCAAGGTGTTGGCGGACTTGCCCAGGGCATCGGAAAGTTCGGCCGGGCTCATGCCCCAGCGGACGCTTTCCAGGGTGTGGAGGTCGGCGGCCAGGGCGGGGCGGAGGGACGCCGCCAGCAGGATCGCGGCGGCCAGGCGGGCGATCATCGCCGGATTCCGGCCGAGTTCTCGTAAAACTGCGCGACATCCTCGTTCATCAGGCGCCGCTGTTCGGGCCGCATATACATCATGTGGCCACCCGGATAGGTCTTTACGGCGAGGTTCGCCTTGATCTCGGCGGGCAGGCGGAGCTGGTCGATGAGCCAGCGAGACGCCAGGTAGGGCGTGACCAAGTCGGTGATCCCGTGGGTCACCAGCACATGCATGTCGGGGTTGACCGCCAGCGCCTCCTGGAGATCGTCGGTCGCCCCGACATAGCCCTGCTGCCGGCCCATGTCCCAGTTCCACTCGCCCGAGACGCGGCGGTTGAGCAGGCGGTAGGGGGTCTCGGTCTCGAACCCCAGTTCGGTCCGCACATAGTCGTTGAACACGGTGGAGTATGGCGCGATCAGCGCATCCAGGAACGGGTCGGACCCGACGGACTGGCGTTCCGGGCTGGGATCGGGGGTACGGACCGTACCGTCGTACAGGCTGACGACGCGCCCCGGCTCCTGCGGCATCTCCTTGGCGAAGAGCTGGATCGGCAGCTTGGCGCGGAATCGCTCCACCACGTCCACCGGCAAGCCGGTCAGCCGGGCGACCCGGGCGTGGAACGCCTTGGCCTCCTCGCTGTCCGGCTCGCGCATCGAGGCGAGGCCGACGAGATAGCCGTCGAGCGCGAAACGCTCCGCCTCCTCCAGCGAGGTCCCGTCGCCCCGGCCGAGCGCCTGCGCGGAGGCGGCCATGGAGGGCAGGGTCATCGCCCAGCCCAGCAGGTCGAAGTCGCCCCCGCGCAGCAGCGAGAATTCCAGCGCCGGGGAGACCAGGACCAGCCCGTTCAAGGCAATCCCGGCGTCGCGCTGAAGGTGGCGGGCCATCATGACCGCGCGGAAGCCGCCATAGCTCTCGCCCGCGATGTATTTGGGCGAGGCCCAGCGGCCGTTTCGGGTCAGCCACAGCCTGACGATCTCCGACATGCTGGAGACGTCGCCCTGCACGCCGAGAAAGCGCTTTTCCGCGTCGTCCTCCTTGCCGGTGGCGCGCGAGAAGCCAGTGCCGACGGGATCGACGAAGACGAGGTCGGTGAAGGCCAGCCAGCTTTCCGGATTGTCCTGGAGACGCGCCGGCGGAGGCGCCAGCGTGCCGTCCGGGTTGGTCACCAGCACTTTGGGCCCGACCACGCCCAGGTGCAGGAAGGCCGAGGCCGCGCCGGGGCCGCCGTTGAACAGAAAGGTCACCGGGCGGCCGGCGCGGTCGGTATCCCGCGCGATATAGGAAGCGACGAAGATTCGGGCGGTCGTCTCGCCCTGGCCGTTGACGATCGGCATCATCTCCGCCGTGGCCGTGTAGTCGAGCCGGCGGCCGGGCAGGTCGAGCGCCAGATCCTTGCGGGCGGCGGCGGGGGTCGATGCCGGCCCGGGAGCCGGGGTCCGCTCCGCTTCCTCGGGCGGAGGCGACGGCATTTCCTGGGCAGGAACCGGCGTGCCGGCCAGCAGCCACGCGACCGTCACGATGGCGACCGTGGGCAGATGGAAAAAGGGCGACAAGTTCTGGAACATCCGGGACCTTCGTTGACTGGCTGCGACGACTGATTCTTGGAAACCTCAACCTTCCGGGGCGCGGGATGATCCGCCGATCCGGTCACAATGAAGTAACTAATTTGGGCTAAACACTTTCATATGCGCTTCGAGCACGTCCAAGAAGAACAAGCTTCTGGTGGAACATGGAACTTGGCACTGCGGTTACCACCGTCAAAGGCGACCCGATCACGGTCGCCGACGTGATCCTTCACCTCAAGGCCAAGGGGACCTTCCGCACCGCCATCTATGAAATCATCGAACGGCGGGTGGTCGAGTACAAGCTGGAGGAGCATGGCGTAAGCCTGACCGACGCCGAGATCGAGGAGAAGGTCCATGGCCGGAAGACGATGCTGGCGTTGTGGGACGAGAACGCCTTCGCTTCCTATCTCAAGCACTTCGGCCTGACGCGGGAGCAGTGGCTGGACACCCTGGCGGCCGATATGCGGCGCGAGCGGCTGCGCGACCTTGTGGTGACCAAGGACCTGGTTCAGAACCACTACCGACAGAACAGCGCCCGCTTCACGTCGGTCTCGATCGCGCGGATCGCCTGCCGCACCCGGGCCGACGCCGATCGTGCCCTGGCCGCGGTCGGCGCCCGGCAGGCCGACTTCGTGGAACTGGCGAGGCTCTACTCGGTCGATGACAACACGAAGCTGAGCGGCGGCTACATAGGCAACCTCAAGCGCGGCATGCTGCCGACCGAGGTGGACGAACGCGCCTTCGCCTGCGGTGAGAACGAGATCATCGGACCGTTCTCCGAGAACGGTCTCTGGACCATCTACAAGGTCTATTCGCGGACCGTGACCAAGCTGAACGACGCCCTGACGAAGCAGATCAAGGACCACATCTTCGAGGAGTGGCTGCGCCATCAGGTCTGCGTCGCGCCGGCCTGAACATGGGCAAGCCGGATCGGGGCCGTTCCGTGGCACCGGCCAAGCCCCCGAAACCTCCGAAGATCCAGAAGCCCGCCAAGAAGCGGGTCTCACCGAAACCGGCCGGCAAGGGTGCGGCCACGCGGTCGCGGGACGATGACCGGCATCCGCTGAAGGCGGCGACGCTGCTGTTCTCCTCGCCCAACCCGCTGTTCCGCGCCCCGGTCTATGTTCTGTTCTTCACGCTGCTGAGTATGCTGATCTATTCCTTCTTCGCGTCCAAGGACACGATGGTGGAGGCGCCATTGATGCTCCAGCGCCAGGCCATGGTGATTCAGGCCGTCGGCGGCGGCTTGGTGGAGGCGGTGGAGGCGGGCGAGAACTCGACGGTATTCGCCGGCGACCCGCTCGCCACGATCCAGGAGAAGATCCGGGCGGCGACCACGCCCGAGCAGGAGGCGATGCAGCGCCAGATCGCCGATCTGCAGCAGCAGGAACGGGAAGCGGCCAAGGAGTACGATTTCCGCCTTGGTCAGTTGGAGCTGGACCGGTTGAACCTGGAGCGGCGCCGCGCCACCGAGCAGGGGGCGATCGATAACCGCATCCGCCAGATCGAGATCCAGCTTCAGATCACCCAGCGCAATCGCCAGGGCATCGACGAGGATCTGGCGAACGCCCGGCAGGACCTGGGCGTAAGACAGCAGCTCTATGCCATGCGCGATATTCCGCAGGTCGAGCTTCAACGCGCCCAGACCCGGGTCAGCGACCTTCAGCGCGCCCAGGTGAACGCCGAATCCGACATCCAGAACGTCAGGCTGGCGCTGGAGACGGCACGGGGCGAACGGGCCCAGATGGCGCAAACCTTCTCGCAGTCCCGGCTGGACAACGAGATCGAGAACCTGAAGAGCGCCAGGCAGCGCGACCAAGCCCTGATCCGCGACCGTATCGACGAGCTGACCAACCGCCTGCTGGAGTCCCGCACGCTGGTCCCTGGCGTCCGCTACGACGGGGAAAAGGCGCTCTACAGCAGCGTCGTGGACGGCGTCGTCACGGCGGTCCATGTCCAGCGAGGCACGATCATCAATCCCGGCATGCCGATGTTCACCATGGTGCGGAACACGGCGCCGCTGGAAGCCCATGTGCTGATCAAGAACCGCGATATCGGCCGGATCAGGCGCGGCCAGCGGGTGCAGATCAAGTATTTCGCCTATCCGGGCGAGGATTACGGGGTCCAGAACGGCATCGTCGCCGACATCGCGGCCAAGCCGGACAGCCAGCCCGGCGGTCAGTCCATGTACCAGGTCAAGGTGGCCCTGGAGCGCGAGACGGTGACCGGGCTGAACGGCGTTACCAAGCCCCTGGAGATCGGCCTGGAGGGTACGGCGGAGATCAAGACCGGCGAGAAGCGCCTGATCGAGATCCTGTTCGCCCCGGCCTCCCGGTTCTTCCAGAAGGAGGAGTGAGGCCGGCGGCGCCTAGGCCGCCGTCTCCAGCGTGCCGGTCCGGGCGAATGCGAGGAGATATCGTGCGAGGGCGCCGAATACGGTGTGGCGGTGCTCGGGCGGCAGCCACATGACGAACGGGCCGGGATTGCAGTCGAGATAGGTCAGCTTGCCGTCGTCGTCCAGGATGGCATCCCAGGCGGCGTAGTGCAGGCCCAGGGCGCGGTTGGCCCGGACGATGGCGGCCTCCTCCACCGGGTCCAGGGTCACCGGCTCGAATCCGCGGGTCGCGGTCCGCGAGTCGACGCCGTCGGCCAGGATGCGGAGCGGCAGCACGACCCGATCCCCGACGATGTGGATACGGATGGTTGAGCCGGGCACGCGATGCTGGAACAGCGCCGGGCACATCAGAAGTTCGTCCAGCCGCGCGCGGTCCTCGGCCGTCACGCTGCGGGTGGAACCGACGCCGATGGCTGGCTTGACCACCGCCTCCCCCACCTCGTCCAAAAAGCGCGCCGCCTCGTCCGGGCAGCTCGTGCTGAGCGACCGCGGTACCCGGAAGCCGGCGGCGCGCAGCTTCTCGTAGAACTGGCCCTTGCTGTTGTGGTCGACGTAAGCCGTGGTCAGCCGGTTGATCACCAGCCGCCCAGTCATGTGCAGATGCTCGAAGAAGCCGTAGGTCGCCGCGTTCAACGCCTGTTCCTGGATGTAGGACACGCGGTACTCGGCATAAGTCGCCTCGTTCATCACGGGCGGCAGGACGGGCAGGGTGCGGGGTGCCGTGCAGCGGATATGGACAGCCCGGATATCGCCGAAATCCACGTCGCCCCAGCGCGATGCCGCGGCGGAACCCGGCGCCCCGATCCCGACCGTCGGCTTGCCCAGCCGCCCGATCTGGATGTCCAGGACGACCGGCTCGGCCCCCAGCGCCGTCACCTCGGCGGCGATCTCGGCGATCTGGGCGCTGTCGTGGTTGGCGAACAGGGCGATCTTCGCGGTCATTCCAGGCATCCCCGCTTGGTCGTCGCCGACCGGTCAGAAGCTGATGTTGATGGAACCGATGGCGGTATTGTCGGCGGCCGATCCACCCAGCGCACCACCCGCGGCGGCGGACGAGTAGGCGTCGCCCCCGGACCCGAAGGCGTCGGCCTGGCCGAAGGAGGCACCGAATCCGCCGGCCGATCCCGAACCCGAGCCGCCGATCCCGGCCGAGACGGATTGGGCATGGCCAAAGGCGTCGCCGCCGGATTTCCCGTTCTGGTCGAAATTCAGGTCAGTGCTCATGGACAAACTCCCTGCCGCCATGCCTTAGCCATTTCGTGCACCGCTTGCAACCTGGAGGAAATCTGCGGCCGCGCGCATATGTCGTGGCGGGTGCTGTGTCAATCGATGTACCATTTGTTGCGGGCTTCGTCCATGGCTTCGTCCGGGAGGGTGCCCGTGATCGGAAGACCCCGGACGGTTGCACCCCGGGAGAGCGCCGTTATCGCCAATTTTATATTTATCTTGAGTCACTCGGACGGGAATGACATTAACTCAGGGTGGACCGGGCTGCCTCGCGAAGGGCGCCGGCCCCCGATCAGGATGATTTCTTGTATGACAGGCACCACTCCCCGCTCAGTTCAATATGCCGGCCTCACGGATGTCGGCCGCGTCCGCTCCCAGAACGAGGACTCGTTCCAGATCGATCCGGACCTCGGCCTCGTGCTCGTGGCAGACGGCATGGGCGGCCATGTCGGCGGCGACATCGCCAGCCGGACCGCGATCGAGGCGGTGAACGACTTCATCCTTGAATACGAACCGGTGCCGGACCGCCTCGACCGGACGGGAACCGAGGGGTCGGTCGAGATCGTGCGCACCGCGGTCCATCGGGCCAATCAGCGAATCGTCGGCCTGAACCACGAGCGCGGCCTGCCGGACAACCGGGGGATGGGCACGACCATCGTCGGGTTCTGGCTGCCGTCTGGCTTGTCGCCGGCCATCGTCTTCCATGTCGGCGACAGCCGGCTATACCGTCTGCGCGGCGGACGGCTGGACCAGATCACCCACGATCACAGCCTCTACCAAGCGTGGGTCGATGCAGGAAGGTCCGGCGCCCCGCCGAACCGAAACATCATCATGCGCGCGCTGGGTGTTGCGGACGACGCCGAAGCTGATGTCTCCGTCCAGGAGACCCGGGCGGGCGACACTTTCCTGCTGTGTTCCGACGGCCTGAACGGCATGGTTCCGGACGACACGATCATCGACATACTGATCGAACCGCTGGCGCCGGAGGAGGCCTGCCGCCGTCTTGTGGAGGAGGCGAACGCCCATGGCGGCCGCGACAATGTGACCGTGGCGCTGGTCCGGTTCGACTGACCGCCGGCCCGGGGTCAGCCGGTCTCCCCCTCGATCGTGCCGCAGCGGTACCGGACCACGTTGTCCGGGTCCTCGGCCGGCGCGATCCCGAGGGAGATCAGGCCGGAGGTCAGCAGGTAGGTCGGCTCCCGTTTCAGCACCAGCAGGCGCTGGCTTTCGTCCAGGCAGAAGGTGCCGTTGGTGCTGTGGTCGGTCAGGGTGAAGCGGCCGTTCATGATCTCCAGCGTCGCGTGTCGGCGGGAGGCCCAGTCACTGTTGATCACCAGCCCGCACCCGCCGTCACGCCCCATCAGCACCGGCGCCGAGCCGGTGTCCAGGCGGAGCTGGCGTCCGCGGTGGGTCAGGATCAGGATGCCGCGGCGCTTGCCGCTGGACACGTCGAGTTGGCCGGCCGCCACCGTCACGTTCTCCGGATCGCCCAGGGTGCGGTAGATCTCGACGGCGTCGATGCCACCCTTGACGACTGCCGAATCGAGCCGCTGGGTGTTGGGCCGGTAGGCCGGGTGCAGGGCGTCGACGCAGGCGCGGGTCATCAGCACCTCGCCGGGACTGGCGAGGGCGGCGAGGCGGGACGCGAGGTTGACCGTGGTGCCGAACACGTCGCCCGGCGTGACGATCACCGGGCCGATGGTGAAGCCGATCCTGACCTTCGGCTCCGTGCCGCGCAGCGCTTCCTGGATATGGGCGGCGGCGCAATAGGCGGTGTCGGCAGAGGGGAAGGTGCTGAGCGCCCCATCGCCCATGGTCTTGACCACGGTTCCCGCATAGCGCTCGGTCGCTTCGATGATCTGGCGGACGCACCGTTCCGTGAGGGCGTGCGCGGCGGCATCCCCCAGGACCTGGTAAAGGCGGGTGCTGTCGCAGACGTCCGCGAACATTACCGCCATGGATTCGCCGGACTGGACCGTCACGACCGCGCCACCTCGCTCGTTACCCAGGGCCGGACCCCAGGAATTCTTTCCACTGGTTGAGCAGCGGCAGATCGCGGTCCTCGACCGATTTCACTGCCGAGTTGAACAGCACGTAATCCACCGACAGGTACCTGTTCGTCTCCCGCCGGATCCTGGTGAAGTCAAGCTTCAGCGCATCCAGGGCCTGTATCCGGTCGCGCGGCGGCTGGGCCGGGGCGAGCTTCGACACCTGCGGGAACTCGGCCGAGAGGGCACGCAGGTCGATCAGGATCCGTGCCAGCTTGACCAGTTCGCGGACCACCGCGAGCCCGTCGGTGGAGCCGTGCTCGGCATTGGCGGGAACCCGGCCGGCCGTCGTCTCCAGGTCGGCGCCCAGCCGTTCTGTCAGCCGGCGCAGGCTGGCGAGATCGCCTTTGGCGAGCAGCGGCAGGAACTCCCGCTCGAAGGACAGGAACTTCATGCGGGCCGCCAGGTCGGCCAAGGGAGCGCTCTGTTCGGAGGCGAGCAGGCGGCCGCTGTCGGCGATAGCTTCCGCCAGCTCGTTCAAATCCTGATCGAAGGATGCGGCTTGGTTGCCGCCGGCATACTGGGATGCGCGATCAATCACCCGCTTGCGGACCGCCGAGGAATGCTCGATCGCCTGGGCGACGAACTGCTTCTTCTTGTGGACCGGATAATAGACCGCGGCGCCGATGCCCAGGCCCGCGAGCACGGCGGCCACGACCCCGCTCAGGATCAGCTTGCCGCGGATGCCGGAGCGCTCGCGCTCCTCCCCGGGGCCGTCATCATCCTCGTCGACCTTCAGCTTGACGGGAGCCTCGACCTTTCGGACGGCATCGAGCACGGCCTTGCCGGCGCCCAGGCTGCCGACCATCATGGTCCGCTCCGACAGGTCGTCGTCGTGGTGGACGGGCAGGGCGCGCCCGCGCTCCGCCGCGTTGGCGGGAGGGCGGTCCAGCTCGAAGCGGAAGGCCAGGGAGCCTAGCCGGACTTCGTCGTTGTGCTTCAGCCAGATCGTGTTGACCTTGTGGCCGTTGACATAGACGCCGTTGGTGCTGTTGAGATCCTCGACTCCCCAGGTGCCCTCGCCGGGAAACAGCTTGGCGTGCTGGCGCGAGAGCTTGCGGGACGCCACGACGAACGAACTGGCGTCGCTCCGCCCTATCGTCACCGTCTTTCCGCCGGCCAGCGGGACCACGACCTGGGCAGGGCTGCCATCGATCTGCGACGGATCCAGGCAGATCAGCTTTCCGTCCGGATTGCCTGCCGGTGCGTTCGCCGCGCCGCCGGCGTCGGCCCTGCGTCCCTGGTCGCGGACCAGCATGGTTCTGTCTTGGTTTGAATCGATCATCGCTCGACGGGATGTCCGGACCAGGGGATGTGTGGGACGCGACGGCGTCGAGCCGCCGCGCCGCGGAGCAGGGCCGCACGGTCACTATGCCGAAGCATGGCATTTTAAGCAACCATGACGCTAATGATTTACGACCATTAACCTTTATGCGGGAGGTGCGGCGGCATGCTTGGTCCGTTCGATGTCGAACTGGATGCGGAGCATGCGGCGCAGGAAGAGGCTTTCCCTGGGAGCCGCCGCGAGCCCGTCGGCCGCGGGCGGCGGCTCCCCCGATAGAGTGGCGGCCAGGCACTCGGTCAGGTGCTCGCCCATGCCCCCGGGAAGGTCCGTCACGGCCGGATCCGCGTCCACGTCATAGATGACCGGGCCGTCAGGGCCGGCTACGTAAAGGACGCTGCCCCAGCGCAGGCCGGAGAGGGTGAGCGCGCTCCCGGCCGCATGGGTCTCGACCTCGGCCTGCGGCGCGGCGACGGGAGCGAAGACCTCCAGGCGCTCCAGGGCATCGTCCGACGGGACGGCGCACTCCAGCGTCAGCACGGTCCGGCCGTCGATCGCGTAGGCCCGGCGCAACGGCCCGTCCACGGCCGGGGCCAGCAGGATTGGCGGCTTGTCGGCCCCCATCAGGTGCTCGCGCTGGCGGTCGCGGAACAGTTGCCAAGCACATTTCCCGGTCGCCGTCCGCCACACCACGGCGCGGCCCTGATCAGCCGCAGACCGGGCGAAGTCCCGTGCGGTGACGGGGTCGTTGGTGCAGATCGCGGGGGCGACCCCCAGCCCGCCGCGGCCCAGGCGCTCCAGCTGGTGGTGGCGCGAGAAGGCCGCGAGGTGCCCGGACGGGCCGTTGTACAGCCGCACCGGCACGTCTTCGAGCCGGGACAGCATGCTGTAGAGGAAGCTGTAACGCTGCTGCCGCCGGACATGCTCCGACTGCCACAGGGACCAGTCGGCACCGGGTTCGTTGCCGGGGTCGGCCGCCGGTATCACCGGGTCCTCGTAGCGGAACCCATGGACGAACAGGGCGTCGAACCGGTCGAGGTCATGACCGTCCCAGCGGATGCCGGTCCGGCCCACGCTCATCCGGGTTCCTTCCGGCATCGAGGCGTCGAACCAAGGCACCTCATTCCCCAGCCGCCGGCGCAGCCGGGCATGGAGTCGGCGGCCGAGTGGGGAAGCCGCGGGCGCGATCAGGCCGATTCTCATGGTTTACCTTCCGGTTTGGCGACCCGGTCCGTCCGGGACTCGGCGGGTCTGAAGAAAGAGAGGTGGCCGGCATCGGCCAGCAGCGAGAGGCGGTTGCGGTCGAACTGGCTGGCGACGGTCTGTTCCGCCAGCGCGCCTGCGATGGTCCCCTGGGCGAACAGCAGCCCGCTCTCGGCCTGCTTGGCCTCGACCCGGGCCCCGGTCAGGGCGAGCCGGGCGGAGAGCAGGCGCCGCGTGGCCTGGATCAACTCGTCCTCCGACACCGTGCCGGTAAGCGCCTGCTGGCGCTCCAGGCTGGCGACCGAGGTCTCCAGGTTGTCGACTTCGGCGGCACCCGCCTTGACGCGGGCGCGGGCCGCCTGCACGGCCGCCAACCGTTCGGTGATCTCGCGGCGCACGCGGTTCTGGAGGGACTGCGTGGCATAATCCTGGTCCCGGGTGCCGAGCCGCGCGATGTCGGCGCCTGCGTCCGCGGACCGATTCGCCCACGGATAGGACAGGCCCAGGCCGTAACTCTGGCTGAGGCTGTCCGGCAACGCTATCCCGGTATGGCTCTTCAGGGGGTCGGCATAGCCGTAGGTCGTTCCGTTCTGCCCGGCGGTGACACTGGCCACGAAGCGGAGATCCAGCCGCGCCTGGTTACGGGCCAGGGCCTCGTTGATGTCGCGCAGCGTCCTGTTGATGTCGTCCACCTTGAAATCGGGCCGGCTTTCCCGGGCGGTGCGGAGCGCCGTCTCCAGGTCGGCCGGAACGGCCTGCGCCAGGTCGTCCTCGTAGTCGACCGGCAGATAGATGGCGTCCGCGCCGATGACCGAGGGCTCGCCGATCAGCAGCGACAGGGCCTGCGACGCGGCGACATAGTCGCTGAGCGACTGTTCGATCCGGACCCGGGCCCTGGCCGCCTCGGCGTCGATCTGCGCCTTCTGAAGGCGGGTGGTCTGGTTCAGCGCATAGAGGCGGTCCATCCTTTCCTGCTGCCGGACGATCATGTCGCGGTTGGCGGCGGTGGTTTCCAGCGCTTCCAGGCGGCGGACGGTATCGAAATAGGCGGTATCGATTTCCAGCAGGATCGTGTTGAGCAGTACCTGGAGATCCCAGTCGGCCCGTTCGGCCACGGCGGCGGCGCTGCGCGATGCCGCGTTCTTCTTGTTGTCGGACCCGAAATCCTTGGTGAAGGGCAGGGGCGTGTTCAGGCTGCCGGACAGGTTGGTGCTCCACATCCCGTCCTCCCAATAATACCCGGCCCGGTAATAGACCTCGCGCTGAGCGGTCCGATCGGTGATCGAGAGGGTGCCGCCCCAGGGCAACTCCTGCGTGATCTGGAGCGTGTAGTTCAGGCTCTCCTCGGGGCTGCCGAACGTCCGGCCCGGCGTCGCCTCGATCGGCAGCTCGATCAATTCGCCGCCCTTGATCGGCCGCAGCTTCATGTCCTTGATCTGGGCCTGCCCTTCGTTCTCGCTCGGCGGCAGGTTCTTGAAGGGCGAATTGATGTTGAAGCCGTCGGCATTGACCGCCTTGGTGATCGCCTTTCCGACGCGGGTGCGGTGCTCGGCGTCCGTCCGGCCATAGCCGATCGTCAGGTCCAGCACGGGGTTGAACACGGCGTCCGCCTCGCGGGACAGGGCGGCGGCGCGTTCAGGCGTCGTCAGGCCGATCGCGAGGCGCAGGTTGTTGCCCAGTCCGCTGGCCACCGCGGTCCTGCGGTCGATCGGCTGCACCGTCCGCGCGCCGGCGATGTCGGGACGGCGCTTCAGCAGATCGCCGATCAGGGCGATCCGGTCCAGGTCGCGGGCGCCGGGCTGCTCCGCGATCTGCCGCCTCACCAGTTCCGTGACGGCGGCACCGTGGCGGGCGATCAGGTCGGGACCGGGAGACTGCGCCGACGCGGGAACGGCCTGCGCCAGGATCAGTGTGGCGTTCGCCAGCGTCAGCAGGATGCGGCGAGGCGTCATCGCGGCGGCTCCCCGAAGGCGGCGAGCGCGCCGGTGCCGCGGAGCAGGGCGATGCGTTCCCGATCCTCGCGGGTTTGTGCCGCTCCCTCCCCGTACCGCTCGGCCAGGGCACCGATGCTGGCCAGCATCCTGCTCTCCGCGATGCGGGCGTCGATCCGCGCCTGGATGTGGCCGAGACGCGCCTCCAGCAGGGTGCCGAGGCGTTCGATCGTCTCGTAGACGGTCACGACTCCGCCGGCTTCCAGGCGGGCGGCCCTGTCGTGGAGGTCGCGGGCGAGGGCGAGGCGCTTGGCGGTGTCGTCGATCCGCTGACGGGCGCTGGCGAGCTGGATCCGGGCGGTCTCGTAGTCGCTGCGGATCTGGCGCTCGACCTGATGCAGCAAGTGGGTCTGCCGCTTGATGTCGTGATCGACGCCGGCCAGGGCCGCCTTGGCGGCGCGGTTGCCGACCGGCCTGCGGTAAAGCACGCCGATGCTGAGGGAAGCGCTGTCGTAGCTGATCAGGCTGCCGAGCGATTCGGTCACGCTGGCATAGCCGAAGACCGCGTTGCTCTGGCTGAGCTGTAGGGAACCGCTGGCCGTCACGTCCGGACGGGTCTGCGCATCCCTGGTCTCCCGCACCCGAAGGGCGATCCGGATCGCCGTTTCCGACCTCAGGTATTCGGGGCTGTCCAGCACCCGGGCCGACAGCCCGCCCGCTCCGCCGGATGGGGGCGGAACCTCGGGCGGCTGGTCCAGCGCGGCGCTGTACTCGATCGGCAGCAGCAACGCATCGTCCTGCTCGTCCAGCAGTTCGCGGAGGGACTCGGACGCTGTGAGATAGTCGCCGAAGAGCTGCTGCTGGACGGCGCGCAGCCGCTCCATCTGTGCCACGACCTGGCCGCGGTTGCTCTCGCTGGCGAGACCCAGTTCCATCCGGCGCTGCATGCGCGCGGCGCTCTCCTCCGCCAGCGCCACGGAGCCCGACGCGGCGTCCAGCCGCTGGATCGCGCCGACCAGGGTCCAGTAGAGGGTATCGACGCCGAGCAATGTCTGGTTGACCACGCCGCGCACCGCGAAGTCGGCGACGTCGATGTTGAGGCGGGCCGTGTCGATCGCCAGCCGGTTCTCGTCTCCCTCTCGGAAGTTCCGCGTGTAGGGGAGTGGATGGCTGCCGGACAAAGTCGCGCGCGAGGTCCAGGGGCGCCCGTAGGAACCGTATACCCTGGTCGAGGGATCGTCGGGATTGTTGACGTAATAGGCGTCGCGGTAGGTGGTGACGACGGTAAGGTCCAGGTTGCCGCCCCAGGGCAGCCGCTGGGATATGCCGCCGGTCCCGGTATAGGTCTCGGTCTGGCCATTCGGGCTCTTGGTGCTTGCCTCCTTGCGGAACGGATAGTACCCGGCGACCCGCTCCTTGTCGAAGGCGACCAGCGCCACCGGGGCGGTGGACGGCAGGGCCCGGACATGGCACTGGCCGTTCGCGTCCGGCGCGATCATCCGGCCCCGCAGGAAATTGGTCTGGAGTTCCGCCGGCTGGCTCAGGATGTCGTCCATGGTGCCGCAGAGGAAGATATCGTCCGTCCGGGTGCCCGTCAGGATCTGCTGACCCCGGACATATTCCTGCGTCGCGGGCTTCCACTGAATGGGCCGCTCGATCCGCTCGAAGCTGTTGGACAGGGAAGCGTTCGCCGCCAGGATGAACACCGGGTCGAAGACCGCTTCCGCCTCGACCAGGGTGCGCTGGGCCACCGACTTGTTCAGCCCGATCCGCTTGACGTCGAGATTGCGCTGCAATGCCGTCAGCGCCGCCTCGCGCAGGGCCAGTTCCCGGGTCTGCTCCGGGGCGAACAGGACCCCGGTCCGGGCGAGGGCCGCACGGGTCTTCCCGACCACGGCGTTTGCGCCGCGCTCGTCGTCGATGCGCGCCGGATCGCTGGTGAAAAGCCCCGCCGGCATCCCGGCCGGGGGCTCGGCCGCCATCGGCTGCTGGGCGGCAAGCGGGCCGGGGACCAGCGCCAGTGACAGGAGAGCGGCGAGGGCGGGGGCTGCGGGCAGGCTCATCGCGACAGGTCCTCCTCCAGCGTGCCCTGGGCGGCGCTCAGCCGTATCCAGGCCTTGTGCATCTCCACCCTGGCGCTCGCCTCGTTGAGACGGGCCGCCAGGACGTCCTGGTAGCGGTTGACCACCTCGAACTCCGTCGCGAGCCCGCGCTCCCGCTCGTCGACGATGCGCTCATAGGCGAAACCCGCCAGTTCCATGTCGCCCCTGCTGACCAGCATCAGGGATTCGGCCCCGCGGATGTCGGCGAGCGCCCGGTCGACCGAATTGACGATCTTCTGCCTGGTCTGGCGCGCCCGATCGAAGGCGTTGCGCTCGTCTATACGGGCCCGGCTCAGGGCGGCGCGGGCGGCCTGGTTGCCGAGCGGATACAGATAGCGAACGCCGATGAAGATGTTGGTCTTGTCCGGCCTCGAAAGGTTCATCAGCGCATCGGCCGGATTGCCGAACCCGAAGGACAGGTCGCTCTGCGTGAGCTGCGCCGTCACCACCAGGTCGATGTCGGGTGCCGCCTGGTTGTCACGGAAGGCCAGCGACAGCTTGGCCAGTTCCAGATCCTCCTGCGCCGCCATGATCTCCGGATGGCCGACCAGCGCGCGGTCGTAGGCGTCGGTCGGCGGTTCGGGCACGGACTCGGACAGCAGCGCCTCCGCGTCGGCCGGGATCAGCACCAGGTCGGGGTCGGCCGACATCAGGGTCAGCAGGGAGTTGGACCGCAGCAGGTACTGGGTCCAGGCGGCCTCCTCCCGCAGGGCGAAGGAGGCAAGTTCCTGCTGGATCTGGCCGAGTTCGTAGTTGGTGACGGTCCCGGTGCCGATCAGCCGCTCGATCCTGGCGCGCCGCTGGTCCAGGACCGCCTTCTGCTCGTTCAGGATCCGGATGTCCTGGAGGCTGCGGATCATGTCCCAGTAGAGCTGGGCCGCCTCGGCCAGGGTCGCGTTGCGGGCCGCCTGTTCCGCGAACACGGCCCGCCGGCTGCCGCTTCGCGCGGCCTCGACGCCGAAGTTCTCCGGCGATCCGGTCTTGCCGAACCCCTTGGTGTAGGGCAGCGGCATGGTCGCCGACAGAGACGCCGAGCTGGTCCAGAACAGCTTGTCGCCCCAGCCGAACGGGTCGGTCGCCGAGATCGGCCGGGTAAGCGCCGGTGCCTGGGCGCCGGCCTTGCTGTTGAAGATGGAACTGATCGACAGGCTGCCCTGGCCCCCGAAGGCGAACATCTTGGACACGCCGACCGTGGTCGTCAGGCGCTTGGTGGGCGGCCCCTCGAGGCTGGCCGCTTCCTCCCGCTCCGAATATTGCGGCTCCTGGCCGCACAGACCCGGCCCGACGCCGCCGTTGATCAGTTCGTCATCCTCGAAGACGCAGGGGACTTTCTCTCCGTCCACCTCTTCAACGGTACCCGTGTTGCCCTGGACGAAATCCGGTATGCCGTCGCCGTCGTCGTCACGGGTAAGGTCGGTGTCGGCGGTCCGGGGGCGGCCGATCGTCTCGAATCGGTCCGCCGTCTTGTTGAAGCTGAGACTGACCGAGCTGACCAGGTTGAGATCGAAAGCAGCTTCCTTCTGGGTTATCTGCGTGCCCGCCGCGTTGATCGCCTCACGCGCTGCCAGCAAGCCGAAATTCTCGCGCAGCAGGGTATCGGCGACGATCCCCAGGGTGATCTCCCGTGGGGCGAGACTGTCGAGCAAGCGCCGAACGCCGGTCGCCGATCCCGAGGCGGCGAGCCTGACCATGGCGACGGGATCGAACGCGCCGCCATCCATGGCCTGCCCATGGGCGGGGACGGCCAGGGTAAACGGCAGCAGGGCCAGCAACAGGCATGACAGAGCCTGTTGCAACCTGATCAAACTCGCTCCACGGATTCTTCCAACAAGAGCTTGCATCAGCGCCTGGTTTCTCAAGCACAATGAGATCAGGAGCGATTGATGACATTTCGAAGGGGGAACGGCAAGCCTTTGTAGGTAGACAAATTGATCCGGTTGCGAGTAGATCTAGCGGGCGGGGTGGACCGGCGGAAAATTGCACGCACCGTTCCGGTTCGATCAGGCCCGCCACCGACCGCGCCGCCACACCCGCCCAACCACATGCACCCGCGCGCCATGGACGATGATTACCGTCAGCCAAGCCCTTATTCCGCGGGGATTTTCGCCGACAGCAGCAGCGATCACATCAATGAATGCATCGCCCGGATCGAAGCCCTCAAGTTCAAGGTTCTCGGCAACTCAAGATTATTCGACTTTGAGCAGCACGAGTTCCTGAGCGAGCTGAACACCCTGCGGGCGGCCTACCTCCACCTTTGTACCCTGTCGCTGCCCGCGCCGACCGCCGTGAACGAGCAGATGCGGCCCGCCGTCGGGTCCCGCGGCCGCGCGAACCTGGAGCTCGAAGGCGTCCTGGGCGCCAACCACCAGATCGCGGCCAACCTGGACCGGATCGCCCGCATCGCGCCGTCCCAGCTCACCGTCCTGCTGGAGGGGGAGACCGGGTCGGGCAAGGAACTGTTCGCGCGGATCATCCATCTTAACAGCAAGCGCGACAAGTTCGTCGCCGTCAACTGCGGAGCCCTGCCCAGCGGCGTGATCGAATCCGAACTGTTCGGACACTCGAAAGGCGCCTTCACCGGTGCGACGGCGGACCGCAAGGGCAGGTTCGAGGAGGCCAATGGCGGCACGATCTTCCTGGACGAGGTCGGGGAACTGGAGCCGCTCGCCCAGGTCAAGCTGCTGCGCACGCTGGACGTCGGGGAAATCCAGAGGGTCGGTTCGGACAAGGTGACCAAGGTGGATGTCCGGGTCATCGCGGCGACCAACCGCAATCTGGAGCAGATGGTCTCCAACGGCACCTTCCGCGAGGACCTGTTCTTCCGCCTGAACATCTGCCATCTGTTGATCCCACCGCTGCGGGAGCGGCGGGACGAGATCCAGCTGCTGCTGGAATACTTCATCCGCAAAGTTTGCGCAGACAACGGCATCCCGGTGCCGACGATGGATCCGGAACTGAAGCGGTTCCTGGTGGAGACCTACCACTATCCGGGCAATATCCGGGAGCTGCGGAACCTGGGCATGTACATCGCCCATATCTTCGACGGAAGGCCGGTGCGCGTCGCGGACCTGCCCCAGCGCTATACCCGCGCCCACATCGATCCCGCGCCGACCCACCCCGACGATGATCACCGCGTGGTCCGCGATCGGGCGGAGCGCAGCCACCTGAGCGAACTGCTGCTGCGCCACAGCGGCGATATCAAGGCGGTCTGCGCGGCCCTCGACCTCTCGCGCGCGCGTCTCTACCAGCTCCTCAAGAAGCACCACCTCCGCCCCGACGAATTCCGCCAGCGCTGAAGCAGCTGGTCTCACCGGTCCCGCAGCCGGCCGGCAAGATCCACGACATGGGCGGCCAGGGACCCGGCGAGGCACAGCGCGATCCAGCCCCACCACCCATCGGCCAAGGCTGTTCGGAGCGCCAGCATAAGGCATGCGCCCGAGGCGAGATTGGGCAGGAGCGACCGGGCAAGCCGAGCCCGGCCCCGGCGGCCAAGCCAAGCGGTCAAGGCCACCGCCTCGATCGCCACCATCACCAGGATGGCGTCGATGATCCGGCCGCCGGCGAATAGCTCTTCCAAGGCAAGCGGCTCCCCGAAAAGGAAAATGGCCCGGGAGTTTCCTCCCGGGCCATCCTTCCGACTTCGCGACGGTCCGTGGCTTACGCTGCGGCCTTCGAGGCGATGACCTCGTCGGCGACGTTGCGCGGCACCGGATCGTAGTGGCTGAACTCCATCGTGAAGGTCGCGCGGCCGGAGGTCATGCTGCGCAGGTCGCCGATGAAGCCGAACATCTCGGACAGCGGAACATGCGCTTCGACCGCCAGGTTCATGCCGCGCTCGAACTGGCCCAGGATCAGGCCGCGGCGACGGTTCAGGTCGCCGATGACGTCGCCCAGATGGTTCTCCGGGGTGACGACCTCGACCTTCATGATCGGTTCGAGCAGGACCGGGTTGGCCCGGCGGATCGCCTCGCGGAAGCAGGCCTTGGCCGCGATTTCGAACGCCAGCGCGCTGGAGTCGACGTCGTGGTACTTGCCGTCCACCAGGGTGGCCTTGAAGTCCACGGTCGGGAAGCCGGCCAGCACGCCGTCCTCCTTCTGGACCTCGATGCCGCTGCCGACGGCCGGGATGTACTCGCGGGGGACGGAGCCGCCGACGATGGCGTCGACGAACTCGAAGCCCTCGCCGCGCTCCTTCGGCTCGAAGATCACCTTCACTTCGGCGAACTGGCCCGAACCGCCGGTCTGCTTCTTGTGGGTGTAGACGTGCTCGATCTTGCTGGTGATCGTCTCGCGGTACGCCACCTGCGGACGGCCCACGACCGCGTCGACGCCGTATTCGGTGCGAATCCGGTCGATGGTGATCTCCAGGTGAAGCTCACCCATGCCGCGCAGGATGGTCTGCCCGGTCTCCTTGTCCAGTTCCAGCCGGAGCGAGGGATCGGCACGGACCATCTTGCCCAGCGCGGTGCCTAGCTTCTCCTGGTCGCCCTTGGCCTTCGGCTCGACCGACACGCTGATGACGGGGTCGGGGAACTTCATGCGCTCCAGGATGACCGGGCTGGCCGGGTCGCACAGGGTGTCGCCGGTCTCCGTCTCGGCCAGCGAGACGAAGGCGATGATGTCGCCCGCGCGGCATTCCTCGATCGCGTTGGTGTCCTTGGCGTAGACCTCGACCATGCGGCCGATGCGCTCCCGCTTGCCGCGGGTCGAGTTCAGCAGGGTCATGCCCTTCGACGCCACGCCGGAATAGACGCGGGCGAAGGTCAGCGCGCCGAACTGGTTGTTGATGACCTTGAAGGCCAGCGCGGAGAACGGCTCCTCGTCCGAGCAGATGCGCTCGCCGACGACCTCGCCTTCCTCGTTGACGGTCTTGATCGCTTCGACGTCCATCGGGGAGGGCAGGTACCAGACGACGGCGTCCAGCATCTGCGGCACGCCCTTGTTCTTGAACGAGCTGCCCGCGATGACGGGGGTGAAGCCGCCGCCGAGGGTGCCCTTGCGGATGCACTTGCGGAGAACGTCGACCGACGGGTCCTCACCGCTGTCCAGGTACGCTTCCATCGCCGCGTCGTCCTGCTCCAGAGCGGTGTCGATCAGCTCCTGGCGGTACTTCGGGATGTCGCGGAGGATGTCGAGGTCTTCCTTGACGTCGATCTTCAGCTTGGCGGCGAGATCGTCGGTGATCTCCCACTCTTCCCACTGGGCGTCCTTCTCGTCCGAGAACCAGACGAGGGCCTTCATGGTCACGAGGTCGATCAGACCGCGGAAATTGTCTTCAGACCCGATCGGCAGCGACAGGATCATCGGGCGGGCGCCCAGACGGTTGATGATCATGTCGACGCAGCGGCGGAAGTTGGCGCCGGAACGGTCCATCTTGTTGACGTAGCACATGCGCGGGACGTTGTAGTTGTCCGCGAGGCGCCAGTTGGTCTCGGACTGCGGCTCGACGCCGGCGACGCCGTCGAACACCACCACGGCACCGTCGAGCACGCGCAGCGAACGATTCACCTCGATCGTGAAGTCGACGTGGCCCGGGGTGTCGATCACGTTGATCTGATGATCCTTCCAGAACACGGTCACGGCCGCGCTCTGGATGGTGATGCCGCGCTTCTGCTCCTGCTCCATATAGTCGGTGGTGGCGGCACCGTCGTGCACCTCACCGATCTTGTAGCTGCGGCCCGTGTAATAAAGGATGCGCTCCGTCGTGGTGGTCTTGCCGGCATCGACGTGGGCGATGATGCCGATGTTGCGCATGTCCTTGAGTGGCGTTCTGCGTGCCATGAGTACTATTCCTGAGCCAGTCCCACCCGACGCCGAGGCGTCGGAGGTGTTCCCCGGCTTTATGGGTTGGAGTTCGCCGACCGCGACCGTCTACCTTCCATCGGGGAAGCGGGCAGGGGCGGCAGTTGCGCGCTCAGGCAGCCGGGTCGGGTGACCCGCCGCCATTGCGCTGTCCTATACAGGAAATTTGGTATCGAAAATATGGCAGTGACCTCAAAAAGGTAAGTGCGACATTTCGTCTCTCCCCTCCGATGGGCGGCTCTGGAAAATTTCCACATAGTGTCGGCGGAGCGCCACACCAGCCATCAAACCGACGAAATCGCTCAAAGTTTTCCTGCCAAGCCTCTTTCCTGTTGACTATGCTAAACGATTTCATGCAGTTATCGCTGCTGCTCAAAATATAGGCAATCCTTCGAGACCCCTGTCCTGACCGATGGACGCACACTTCTCCCGTGACTTTCCCACAAGCTTATCCACAGTATCTGGGGAAATCATGCCAGGGGCAGGCATTCTCTGCGCGGCACTTCGGCCAGGATCGTAGGAGCGGCGAGCGGCGACTCGATACCTCCAACTATATCGTCTCCAAGGGAATCTTCCCGCCTCAATCTCACCGATCCTGAGGTGCCAGACGGGTTCAAGCTACCTCATCAACCTATGAAGAATAGGTTAATCGGTTTAAAATCCTGTTATAGGCCTGTAGGCACAGAACCAATCCACTAGTATCTTTTCCTATGATCCGCTTCTCCATCACACCTGCCCCGTTCTGGGTGTTCAGTAAGTGAAATGGAAAGCCTGCAAGATCGCAGATCCCACAACCTGCAGATTCGCAGTTAGCAGGTGCATCATGAATTTTCATCATGGTGGCTTCACACTGAACTTTCTGTGCCATCGGTGCCGAAGCGCCGGCTGGACGACATCGGCGTCCAAGGCACTCATGGTCACCGATCATGGGCAAGCTCGCAGAGCGTCGCCGCACAAGTCGCGCACTCGATCTCCATTGTCTGTTTAGTATATTAAACGAGGAGCCGTTTGAAATTCCGAACGGATCGATCGGATCATGGCGCCCGCAGCATCCCGGCGTGCGGCAGCGTACCTCTTATTTGCGCAACCCGTCCGCTTCGTATTTCCACACCATGCAACTGCTTTGGGTTCTACTGGAATTCAGGCATGTGCCAGGGAGAACGCGATGCTCAAGCTCGGAACCAGGGTCGGGTACGGCGATCAGGTCGGCCGCGTCGTCGGGCGGACCATCGAACTGCAACCCAAGTACGATATCATGCTCGCCAATGGCACCATCCTCTCCTACGTGCGGGAGGTGGACCTCGTGGTCGTCCCTCTTCCGTCCGAAAGGTCACTGGTCGGCGGGATCCTGGAACCTATGTCGATGCAGCGAAACGACGAGAACGAAGAGGAGCAGGATGCGGATCCTGATCGTTGAAGATGATGGTCTGCTGGCCGCGAAGCTGGGACTGACGCTGGAGGATGCCGGCCACGAAGTCGTGGGCTACGCCACGACCGTCAAGGCGGCCATGGACCTGGCGCGGCAGCACCGCCCCGCCCTGACCCTGATGGATATCGATCTCGGACCGGGAGGGAGCGGCATCGCCGCGGCCCGGGGCATGAAGAAGCATTTCAGGCTAGCTTCGTTGTTCGTCACCGAACAGGCGGACAGGGCCGTTCAGGCCGCAGATGTGGCCCTGGGATTCCTGGCGAAGCCTTACACGACCGACGCGGTCCTGGACAGCATCCGCGTCGCGGCATCGATCATGGCAAACGAGCCGCCGGGCGATCTGCCCGACGGCCTGATGCTGTTCACGGAAGAAAGGGTAGTGCGGGCGGACCTGTAAGCCGGCGTCCGGCCGGAAAGGGTCCGCTCAGGCCGCCATGCGCTCGGCCGCGGCGCGCCGACTCAGGCGCAGCTTGGCGATCATGGCCTCGATGGCTTCCCGTTCGACCGCGTCGCGGCGCATAACGAGCTGGATGATCGGATCGTTCAGCAGGTCGGTCAGAGAGGGTTCTTTACGCGGATTGCCGGTCATGACGTTTCTCCCCCTTGGGCGCGCAGTTCTTAGACTAGCGCATTCGCCTTACTGGCGCTTTGCACCTTTATGACCCAAATGCTACTCCGTGTCCGCAGCGCTTACGAGAGTGATCTTTCGAGTAGCAAACCAATAAATTGCCAGGAAGTCTTGTCGAGTACAAGACAAATCTCCCGCTGTTTTGTTTTTCCTGGACTGGTATTACCGCATTCCTCTTCGCAACCGCGAAAACGAGAAACGAACTCGAGCGCCATCGCGCTTGGCCATCAAGCGCCGTCGCGCTCGTAGGCCTCGCTGCGTGACGACACCAGCACATCGCGCTTGCCAACGTGATTGGCGGAACTGACGATACCTTCGGCTTCCATGCGGTCCACCAGCCGAGCCGACCGGTTGTAGCCGATCTGGAGGCAGCGCTGGATGAAGCTGACCGAGGCCTTGCGCTCACGGGTCACCAGGGCGACCGCATGCTCATATAGCTCGTCGTCGCTGCCGGTGAACGGAGCGGCGCCTTCCTCCGGAGCGGGGGAGGGGGTCTCCTCGTCGTCGCCGGCGCTGTCGTCGTCCTCCGTGATGGAGTGGAGATAGTCGGGCGTGCCCTGCTCCTTCAAGTGGCGGACGACGTCCTCCACTTCCTCGTCGGTGACGAAGGGGCCGTGGACTCGGGTGATACGGCCACCGCCAGCCATATAGAGCATGTCGCCCTGGCCGAGGAGTTGCTCGGCGCCCTGTTCGCCCAGGATGGTGCGGCTGTCGATCTTGCTGGTGACCTGGAAGCTGATCCGGGTCGGGAAGTTGGCCTTGATGGTGCCGGTGATCACGTCGACCGAGGGCCGCTGGGTCGCCATGATCAGGTGGATGCCGGCTGCCCGCGCCATCTGCGCCAGCCGCTGGATCGCCGCCTCGATGTCCTTGCCGGCCACCAGCATCAGGTCCGCCATCTCGTCCACCACCACCACGATGTAGGGCAGGGACTTCAGCTCCATCGGCTGTTCCTCGAAGATCGGCTGGCGCTTGGCCTTGTCGTAGCCGACCTGGACTTGGCGGAACACCTGCTCGCCCGTCTCCAGCAGTTCCCCGATCCGCTGGTTATAGCCCTCGATGTTGCGGACGCCGAACTTGGCCATGGCACGGTAACGGCTCTCCATCTCGCGCACGGCCCATTTCAGAGCGACGATCGCCTTCTTCGGATCGGTCACCACGGGGGCCAGCAGGTGCGGGATGCCGTCATAGACCGACAGCTCCAGCATCTTCGGATCGACCATGATGAAACGGCACTTCTCCGGCGGCAATCGGTAGAGCAGCGACAGGATCATGGTATTGATGCAGACCGACTTGCCCGACCCCGTGGTGCCGGCGATCAGCAGGTGCGGCATGCGTGCCAGGTCCACGACGATCGGCGTGCCGCCGATGTCCTTGCCCAGCACCAGCGCCAGCTTGGCCGGGGTCTGCTGATAGGCGTCGCAGTCCAGCATCTCGCGCAGGAAGACCTTTTCCCGTGTCGGGTTGGGCAATTCGATGCCGATCACGCTGCGGCCCGGCACCACGGCGATGCGGACGGTCAGCGCCCGCATCGACCGGGCGATGTCTTCCGCCAGGTTGATGACGCGCGACGACTTCAGGCCGGGGGCGGGCTCCAGCTCGTACAGGGTAACGACCGGGCCGGGCCGCACCTCCATGATCTCCCCGCGCACGCCGAAGTTCTTCAGCACCGTTTCCAGGTTGCGGGCGTTGTGGGCCAGCGAGGACTCGTCCATCGTCGCCTTGTCGGTCGGCGGGGCCGGCTGCAGCAGCTCGACCGGCGGCAGCTCGTACGGCGCGTTCGGGTCGCGGGGAGCGGCTTCCGGGTATTCGCCGGCCTCGTCCCCGTCTCCGGCCTCCAGGTCATCGGCGTCGCCGGCATCCTGGCCGATCATGGGCGCCCTGGCGGTCGCTTCGCCCCATTCCACGCCGGCGAGGAAGGCGTTGGCGGCGATGACCGCGAACAGCTCTTCCTGTTGGCCGGTGCCGTAGGCGATGGTCGCGTTCGGTCGGCCCGGATTGATTTCCAAGACCCATTCGACCGCGCCGTCGGACCATTCGTCCAGGAGGAGCCTGAACGGCTGGCTGTTCATGGCACAGCTCAGGTTGAACTCCTGGGCGGTCGTAATGTCGGAATTAGCCGCATCGATGGGCAGACGGCTTTCCTGTTGAGTCATGGTCTGGTCCAAACACCTGGAATAGTGAATCGGGAAACGCCGGCGGCCGGTTCCCCGTGCCGCATCCTAACGCCGCTCCGTCTCCCAATGGTAAATGTTCGTCAATACTCGGCCCGCAAGCGGCCGAATTTCCGCCGGCTTTCAGAACGCCCTGGGAGCACCCGTGGCGACGGGGTGGGGCCGGTCGAGCTTGTAGGCGCCGACCAGCAGCTTGCCTACGGTGGAGCCGTCCTCGGTCAGCGGGAGCACCAGCCGTTCCCATGTGGAGGGTACGCCGTCGAAATCGGCGGAATAGACGCGGGCGACGGGCCTGACCTCCGTCCGGACGCGGTCGTATTCCGCGCGCAGGATGTCACCCTGGGGTTCGGGCAGGCGCGCGATCGACTGGCCGACCCGGTCCCCGCCGAACGAGTCCGAGAAGGACTGGCCGTAATACGAATAGACGAAGTCCGAATTGCGGACGACATCCATGATCAGCAGGTTGCCAAGCCAGGGCCGCAGCCCCGTCGGGTTCAGCGCGGATGCCAGCGGCAGCGGCGCTCCCGCACATTGCTCCAGCCAGAAGGCGTAAAGGCTGAGCAGCTTGGGATGGCGAAGGACGAGGGTTTCGTCGGTCATATCGATATGCGCTGCCCCACGTCAGCGGGTAAAAGTCGGGAACATGAAGTCGGCCGGTGCCCCGCGTGACGACATCCTCCCGGGAAATCCGCCCACCCGGACCGTACCCGGCGGGCCGAACCCTTACGGGCATGCGTCAACCGGCGGGGAAATGCCGGTCGCCCTACGGGTAACAGGCTGGCGGAGTCACTGGCAAGGTGTTTCTGAAACTTGTCACCCAGCGTCGATCCGGGGGAACGCAATGGCAACGATCAGTCCCGGCCGGTTATCGTCCATTTCGAGACGGGCGCCGTGCAGCCGGGCTACGGCATCTACCAGGCTGAGCCCCAGCCCGTTGCCTGGCGAGCTCCGGCTCGACTCCAGCCGAACGAATCGCCGCAGGACGCTCTCCCGCTGGTCGGCCGGGATCCCCGGGCCGCCGTCGGATACCGAGATGAAGGCACCGCGGGACCCGTCGGGGCCGTCTACGACCACGGTAACCCGTCCTCCCGCCGGGGAGTATTTCAGCGCGTTGTCCAGCAGGTTGGCGACAGCCTGGGCGAGGAGCTGCTGGTTGCCGAGAACGACCGGCTCGGCCCGAATGTCACTGTCGAGGCTGAGCCCGGCTTCCTCGGCCGCGGGTTCGTAGAGGTCGGCGATCTGGCGGGCGATATCGGCCAGCGCGACCTTGTGGAAGCTGCGCTGGAGGGTTCCGGCCTCGGCCTCGGCGATGCTCAGCAATGCGGAGAAGATGCCGAGCAGGCGGTCCGCCTCCCCGATCGCCTCCTGGATGGCGCCGCGGTACTCGTCCTCGCCGGCGCATTCGACAAGGGTTATCTCCAGGCGCGACCGCAGGCGCGTCAGCGGCGTCCGCAGGTCGTGCGCGATGCTGTCCGACACCTGCCGCATGCCGACCATGAGTTGCTCGATCTGGTCGAGCATCGCGTTGAGGTTTCCGGCGAGCTGGTCCAGCTCGTCGCCGCTGCCCTTGACCGCCATCCGTTCCTGCAGGGCGCCGGACATGATCTGGCGGGTCGTCCGGTTGATGGCGTCGATGCGGTGCATCACGTTGCGGCTGATCAGCACGCCGCCGGCGGCACCCAGGCCTACCGTGAGCAGCAGCGCCCAGGCGAGCGAGATCAGCACCCGCTCCTGGAACTGACCGCGCTCCCGCGTGTCGCGCCCGACCAGGAGGTGATAGCCGCCGGAAAGGGTGAACATCACGGCCCTGGCGTCATGGCGCCGGCCGTCCGGCGTTGGCGCCGCGTCCTTGATCTCGAACTCGACCCAGCCGTCCGAATCCGGGGCGGCGTCAGGCCAGGCCGACAGGTTGCCGGCCAGCGGGGCATAGGTCGGCGACGCGACCAGGTAGAGGGTGTTCGTCCGCGGCGTGGCGCTGCGGGCATTGACGACCTCGATCAGGCCCGGCAGGCGCCGTTGGCGGTAATGCTCCCGCAATCCGGCGATCTCCGCCGCGATGGTCTCGTCGGTCTGGCGCTCGATGAAGCCGGCTGTGAACCAGTAGATAAGCCCCAGGATCACCAGAACCGACGCGAGGAACAGGCCGAGATAGAGCAGCGCCACCCTGAACGTGGTGGTTCTGAGCAGGCCGAGGTCAGGCACGCAGGGTATATCCGGCGCCGCGCACGGTGTGGATCATCGGCGTCGGGAAGTCGCGGTCGATCTTCTGCCGCAGCCGCGCAACATGCACGTCGATCACGTTGGTCTGGGGGTCGAAATGATAGTCCCAGACGCTCTCCAGCAGCATGGTGCGAGTGACGACGTTGCCGGCATGCCGCATCAGATACTCCAGCAGCCTGAACTCGCGGGGGAGCAGGTCGATCTGCCTGGTACCCCGCCGCACCCGTCGCGCCAGCAGGTCCATCTCCAGGTCGCCGACCTGCAGGCGGGTGGTCGCGGCGGCTCCCGCCGACTTGCGCCGGCCCAGGGCCTCGACCCGGGCCAGCAGCTCGGAGAAGGCGTAGGGCTTCGTCAGGTAGTCGTCGCCGCCGGCGCGCAGACCGCGCACCCGGTCGTCGACGCTGCCCAGCGCGCTGAGGAACAGGACCGGCGTGTCGGTGCCGGCCCCGCGCAGGATCTCCACCAGCGACAGGCCGTCCCGTCCCGGGAGGAGCCGGTCGACGATCAGCACGTCGTAAGTCTCCGACCCAGCCATGAACAGGCCGTCCTTCCCGTCGGCCGCATGGTCGACGACGTGGCCGCTCTCCCTCAGGCCCTTGACCATGTAGGCGGCCGCCTGGGCGTCATCCTCGATGACCAGTATCTTCATGCCCCCATCATAGCCGATCGGGGCCCGCTCGCCAGGAGGATCGCTCCGCCCGGAGGGAGCGGGGCGGTCATCGGGGGACGCTCCCCCGAAGCCCCTGCCCATGATCACGCCTTCTTGATCGGAACGGCGACGAACTGCTCGGTGCCCTGGCGGTTGACCCGCAGCAGCACGGCTCCGCGGCCGGCCTCCCTGGCCTCCTCGACCTTCGCCGCGATCTGGGCGGGGGCGGCGACCCGCTCGTTGCCGACTTCGGTGATCACGTCGCCCGGCCGCAGGTTCACGCCGTTGGCGGCATCCTCCAGCCCGACCACCAGCACCCCCTCGACACCCTCGGACAGGCCGAAGCGGCGCCGGCCGGACATATCGAGCGAGGACAGGGTCATGCCGAGGACGGTGTCGGTCTGGGCCGCTCCCGGCTGGTCCGGCGACTGCGTCGCCGCGGCGACCTGGGGCTGGTCGGGCATGGCGTCCAGCGTGACGGCGACGGTCTCGCGCTTGCCCCGGCGCAGGATGTCCAGCTTGACGGTGGAGCCGGTCTTGCTGTCCGCCACCATCCGGGTGAGATCCTTGATCGTGTCGACCGGCCGCCCGTCCAGCGCCAGGATCACGTCTCCCGCCGCCAGCTTGGCCTTGGCAGCCGGGCTGTTCGCCGTGACGTCCGCGACCAGCGCGCCCTTGGGCTCTAGGCCGAGGCTGTCGGCGATCTCCGGCGTGACCTGCTGGATCTGCACGCCCAGCCAGCCGCGGCTGACCGCGCCGTTCTCGCGCAGCTGGGCGATGACGCCCTTGGCCAGATTCGACGGGATCGCGAAACCGATGCCGACGCTGCCGCCATTGGGGGAGAAGATGGCCGTGTTGATGCCGATCACGCGTCCTTGCACGTCGAAGGTCGGGCCGCCGGAATTGCCGCGGTTGATCGAGGCATCGAGCTGCAGGAAGTCGTCGTAAGGCCCGGCCTGAATGTCGCGCCCGCGGGCGGAGACGATGCCGGAGGTCACGGTGCCGCCGAGTCCGAAGGGGTTGCCGATCGCGATCACCCAGTCGCCGACGCGCGCGGTGTCGCTGTCGCCGAACTCCAGGTAGGCCAGCGGCTTCCCGGCCTCGACCTTCAGCAGCGCCAAGTCGGTCTTCGGGTCGCGCCCGACCAGCTTGGCGTCAAGCCTGGAGCCGTCGTGCAGGGTCACGCTGATCTCGTCGGCGCCGTCGATCACGTGGTTGTTGGTCACCACGTAGCCGCCCGCGTCGATGATGAAGCCGGACCCCTGCGCCTGCTGGCGCTCCGCGCGCGGGCGGGACCCGCGCTGCTGCTCCTGGAACTGGCGGAAGAACTCTTCGAAGGGCGAGCCGGGCGGGAATTCCGGCATTCCAGGCAGATCGCGCTGCTCGGGAGCGCCGTCGCCGCTTTGGACGGTTGAGACGTTGACCACGGCCGGCATGACCCGGTCGACCAGGTCGGCGAAGCTGCCCGGCAGTTCCTGCGACACTCCCGGCACCGACACCGGGGCGGCGGCAGCGGCGGGAAGCACGGCGGCGGCGCCGGACAGGATCGTGGTGCCCAGCAGGAAGGCGGCGGTCGCCCTGCGGAAACGTGCGGCGAGGGCAGGGGCGGGGAAACGGGTGACCGGTAGAGACGGGACCATTCGAGGCTCCTGGCTGAACGAATCGGGAGCCGCCACAGGGCGGCATTGATGGCGTTCTAGCGGTACGAGCCTTACCGTCTCCTTGCGGCAACATTAAATCGCCGAAAGGTTTCCCTCCGGCACGGGGCTGCCCGGAGAGCCGGCCCCCGGATCAGTCCAGCACCTCGCGCAGCGCGCCCATCAGCGCGTGGTTCTCCTCCTCGGTGCCGATCGTGATCCTCATGCAGTCGGGCAGGCCATAGTGGCCCAGCGATTTCACCAGGATGCCATGGTCCAGCAGGTGCTGCGACAGCATCGGGACGCTCATGGTCGGATCCGGCGGAATCCGGACCAGCAGGAAGTTGCAGACGCTTGGATAGACCCGCACGCCGATCGACCGCAGTTCATGGGACAGCCAAGCGCTCCAGGCGTCGTTGTGGGCGAGCGTCGCCTCCTCGTGCTCCAGGTCGCCGAGTGCCGCGGCGGCGGCGGCCTGGGCCGGCAGCCCGACATTGTAGAGCGGCCTGACACGGTCCAGCGTCTCGATGATCGCCGGCGGGCCGTAGGCCCAGCCGATCCGCAGGCCCGCCAGCCCATGAAGCTTGGAGAAGGTGCGGACCATCAGCACGTTGTCGTGCTCGTTCACCAAGTCGAATCCGGGGTCGTAATTGTTGCGGCGGACGTAATCCGCATAGGCGCTGTCGAGCACCAGCAAGGTATGCGCCGGCAGTTCGGCCCGCAGCCGCTGCACCTGCTCGGACGGGACATAGGAACCGGTGGGATTGTTGGGATTGGCCAGGAACACGATCTTCGTCCGGTCGCCGGCCAGTTCGGCGAGAGCCTCCACGTCGACGGCCAAGTCGCGCTCGGCCGCGATAACCGGTGTCGCCCCGGTCATCCGGGCCGCCTTGACGAAGCCGTGATAGCCGTACTGGTGGAACAGCACCTCGTCGCCCGGGCCGGCATAGGACTCCGTGACGATCTGGATCATCTCGTCCGACCCGTTCGAGCAGGTGATGTGGTCCGGCTCGATGTCGTAGCGGCGCGCGATCGCCGCGCGCAGCGCCGTATGCTCGCCATCGGGATACCGGTGCAGGTTCTGGGCCGCCTGCCGATAGGCGGTGATCGATTTCGGGCTTGGTCCCAAGGCGTTGTGGCTGAGAGACAGGTCGATGAGGGGGCGCCCGCCGTGCGGAACGCGGACCGGCTTGTGCGGGGTTATCTGGCCAATGCCCACCCTCGGTGTCAGCCGTTCCATCGGCAAACGTCTCCCTGTTTTTCGCTCCCGCGCAGTACCGAGGGAGTCATGGCCTCAAATCATCATAGAAGTCGAAAAGGAAGGAATATTCCAGTGACCGGATGGCGCAGGGGATTTCAGAGCGCCTGTCCGGCGCGGCGCGCGACGGGAAGCGGCCTTGCCTGGTCATCGATGAATCCGCCGGCATGCAGGCGGTTCAGGACCTGGTCGAAATGGGCCGGGGTCGCCGGGCGGTCGTAGCCTTCCATCCAGTTCTGCTCCAGGAAGGCCAGCATGGCCGGCTGACCCAGTTCGGCTTCCCACAGGATGCCCAGCAGGGAGGTCAGCGTCTCCTCGTCCTGGCGCTCCTCCTCCGACAGGGCCGTGACCGCATCGGCCTCGGCGATTCGCCCCGTCTCGGGACCCGCGCCGAGACCGAAGTCGAAGAGCGGACGCCGCTCCGGGGCGCAGAGCTGCCAATGGGCGATCTCGTGGATCACGACCGATGGCTCGCTTCGGGTCCGGATCCGCTGCCCGTCCCAGCTGAAAGCCTCGGCGGGCGCCTCGTCCAAGGTTTCGATCCCCAGCGACGCGGCCAGCGCGACGGCCTGGGTCCGTTGCTCCGAGGGGTCCCCGAGTCTCCCGTCGGACGGGATCGAAGACGCGATCCGCCGGAAAGCCGAGAGTGCCCGCGGCCGGCCGGCCAGACCTTGTTCGAAGCGGTCGATCGCTGCGGGGAGATCGAAAGTATCGATGGGTGTCAGTATCATAACGCTGCTTGGAGTTTGCTTTCCCGGTTCGCCGCCGGGGCCCGGCAGCGAACCGCACCATAGCATTCGGTGGCTTCCCGTCACCCGCCGAAAAGTCGCACGGACCCGTAGCAGGGCGGACTCACGAAAATTTAGGAAAGTCTGCTTTAATCCTGCTCGATGGTCCGCCGCCGCGTCCCGCCACGCGGACCCAATAACTCAACTCCAGGTGTCTTCCCATGTCCTATGGCAACGAACTCAGCGCCTCTGATAACGCCGGCACCTTGAGCCGCCAGGAACTGTCAGCTTCCCTGCAGGAAATCAGCCGGGAACTGGAGGGTCTGCGCAGCGAGATCGAAAAGGTCGGAACCGTCGCCCAGCAGATCGATGCGATCGCCAAGCAGACCAACCTGCTGGCGCTCAACGCGACGATCGAGGCGGCCCGCGCCGGAGAGGCCGGGAAGGGATTCGCGGTCGTGGCGGGCGAGGTGAAAAACCTGTCCGGCCAGACCGCCGCGGCGACCGCGGAAATTTCCTCGGTGCTGCAAAGCCTGACCAAGCGGACCCAGCACCTGGGCCAGCTCGTCGAGAAGGCGATCAGCTCAGTGTGATGGCTGCGGCCGGGTTTGTCACCCCTTTCCGTTCGACACGGGTAAGGGGTGACGGTCCATCCTGGACGCAGGCTCAGAAGAACAGGCTGTAAAGACCGTAGCCTGCGCCGATTACCAGCCCCCACGACACGAGCGCCGCAGCGAGAATGGTTGCCACGCGGCGGCGGGGCGACCATTCCAGCTCACCGTCCGCATGAAGCGCTTCCGGATAAGGGTGGGCCTCAGGCTCTACTTTTCGGTACAGGGCAGCCTGCTTCACGGTCAATCCTCGCCAGACCAGTACGTTGCATTGCTACATTAGGCCGCCCCAATACCTAATGTATCGTAAATGGTAGAGCAGCGTTAACTACCTCCCAAGCACTATACATATGGAGCTAGACCATATGGGATGCAAATCGCACTTTACTGCCCGTGCCGGCGATATCTTCGTACTGGCTGACGCCCGAAGGCGATCCTGCGCAACAGGGAAGGTTCAGGCCCTGGTCGGTGGCTGAACGTCGGGCGGCGGATCCTGCATCGGGGGAATTTCCGGAGTCGGCTCCACCTCGGGCGGCACTTCCGGCGGCGGGGTATTCGGCTGGTCGGGATCCACTCCCGGCGGGCCGGTAAGCTCAAAGCGCATGTTCATTATTTTCCTGCTGTGTCCGGGTACTTTTCATCAACCTACAGGTTCTTGAAAAGTCCCGGACCGGCAACGGATTTCCGTCACGAAACCTGTTCAGGCGAGCGTTACTGGGCGCTGTCCTGAACGGCCTCGCCGGCGCGCTCGGTGTCGCGGCCAAGGCCCTCGATCGTGTTGCAGGCCCCAAGCAGGGTAACCAACGCCAGGGCGCCGGCAGCCATCATGAACGGACGGGCCTTGCGATCCGGACGGTTGAGCTTCGTCATTTTTGTCGTCTCCGAAGTTGATTGACATTCGACAAAGGAACACCGCGTCCGGGCGGATGTTCCATGCGACGCGGCGCCGGCGTCATGGATCAAGCGGGTAGAGCCATCGGAGGCAGCGGCGCGACGACAGCGTGCAGTAGTACCGCAACCCCGCCATGTCTGCGGGAAACTTGACAGAATCCGCCAAGTGCCGTTTTTCTGGGCACCGTATCGGCTGGAGACGCAATCATAATCACCATGGATCAGGAAGGCGGGGGCCGCCGGGCCGCCTTGCGCCATCACATCACCGAACTGCTGAGGCTGGCCGTGCCGGTGATCGTCGCGCGGGCCGGACTGATGGTCATGTCGGCGGTCGACATCCTGATCGTGGGCCGCTACGGCTCCCAGGAGCTGGCTTATCTGGGGTTGGGGACCCTGCCTGCGCAAATGCTGGTGACCGCAGGCATCGGGCTTCTGCTGGGTACCCTGATCCTGACCTCCCACTCGGTCGGGGCGGAGAAGCCGGAGGAATGCGGGGCGATCTGGCGCCGTTCCCTGCCTTACGCCTTCCTGCTCGGCATCGGTGCGGCACTGCTCAGCCTGGGCGGCGAAGGTTTCTTCCGGCTGACCGGGCAGGACCCCGACCTGGCGAGGGGCGGTGCCGGCGTGTTCTTCGTGCTGGCGGCCGGCATCCCGGCGGCCATGCTCTACACCACGACCGCCTTCTTCCTGGAGGGGCTGAAGCGGCCGGTGCCGGGCATGATCGCCATGATCGCCGCCAACCTCCTGAACATCCCGCTCAACATCATCCTGGTGTGGGGCGCCTGGGGCATACCGGCGCTGGGGGCGGAGGGATCTGCCTGGGCGACCACCGGGGTACGCTGGATGCTGGCGCTGTCGCTGATGGCCTATGTCTGGCATCTGTCCGACCGGGATCGCTACGGCATCCGCCGCAGGGTCACCCGCTGGTGGAGCGGTGCCGTGCGCCAGCGGCAGCTGGGTTATGCCGCCGGGATCAGCCTCGCGCTCGAAAGCAGCGCCTTCTCCATCCTCGGCCTGTTCGCCGGCATGGTCGGGCCGCTCGATCTGGGCGCCTACACGATCCTGCTGAACCTGGTCGCCTTGTCCTTCATGACCGCCGTCGGTCTGGCGACCGCCACCGGGGTTCGGGTCGGAGTCGCCTACGGCCGGCGCGACCGGCGCGAGATCATGGTGGCGGGCTGGACCGGGCTGGGCGTCACGACGGTGATCCTGGCGGTCTTCGCGGTGCTGTTCGCGCTGCTGCCCCGAAACATCGGCGGCCTTTTCACGGCCGACCCCGAAATGCTCGCCCTGACCGTGCCGCTCGTCGCTTTCAGCGCGCTGATCCTGATCGTGGACGGCGGGCAGGTGGTCATGGCGAGCGCGCTGCGCGGCCAAGCCGACGCCTGGGTCCCGACGGTCCTGCACTTTTTCTCCTACTACGGAATTATGATCCCGCTGGCCGCCGCACTGACGCTGTGGGCCGGCCGGGGCGTCGCCGGGCTGCTTGAGGGAATCCTGATCGCCAGCATCTTCTCCGTCACCGTGCTGTCGGTCCGATTCCACCTGCTGTCGCGGGCGTGAAGCCGGGATATGCTGCGGAGGGAGTATGCGCTATGGTTCGCTCCACCCAAGGCTCGCCGGGAGCGCAGGCCAAGGTGTAACGCATTGTTAGCGTCTGCAAAAACTGGTACACCCACCTTATATATGACGGGTGTCCAAATCGTCGGGCGGTGCCCGGTGATCTTGCCCGCAGTCATCGTTTAACCTGAACCTGAGATCGATTTTTGACCGCCAATCTCACACCTCCGCCTTCCGATATTTCGCCGGTCACCATCGAAGAGGAGATGCGGCGCAGCTATCTCGACTACGCCATGAGCGTGATCGTCAGCCGCGCCCTTCCCGACGTGCGCGACGGCCTGAAACCGGTGCATCGCCGAATCCTGTTCGCGATGAAGGAAGGCGGTTACGACAGCAACAAGCCTTACAAGAAGTCCGCCCGTATCGTCGGCGACGTGATGGGTAAGTACCACCCGCACGGCGACAGCGCGATCTATGACGCCATGGTCCGCATGGCCCAGGATTTCTCGATGCGCCTGCCGCTGATCGACGGGCAGGGCAATTTCGGTTCGATGGACGGCGACCCGCCCGCGGCCATGCGCTATACCGAGGCGCGGCTAGCGAAGGCGGCGGAAAGCCTGCTCGACGACATCGACAAGGACACCGTCGACTTCCACCCCAACTACGACGAATCGTCGGCGGAGCCGGACGTCCTTCCCGCGCGTTTTCCGAACCTGCTGGTCAACGGCGCCGGCGGCATCGCGGTCGGCATGGCGACCAACATCCCTCCCCACAATCTGGGGGAAGTGATAGACGCCTGCTGTGCCTATATCGACGACAACGACATCACCATCGAAGACCTGATGGAGCATGTGCCGGGCCCGGATTTCCCGACCGGCGCCCAGGTGATGGGCAAGACCGGCATCCGGCAGGCCTACCATACCGGCCGCGGCTCGATTGTGATGCGCGGCAAGACCGAGATCGAGGAGATCCGGAAGGACCGCTGGGCCATCGTGATCAACGAGGTGCCCTACCAGGTCAACAAGGCCCGCATGATGGAGCGGATCGCCGAGGTCGTCCACGACAAGACGATCGAGGGGATCTCCGACCTGCGCGACGAATCGGACCGTGACGGCGTCCGGGTCGTGATCGAGCTGAAGCGCGACGCCGTCGCCGACGTGGTTTTGAACCAGCTCTACCGCTATACGCCGCTGCAGACCTCGTTCGGCGTCAACGCGCTGGCGCTCAACGGCGGCCGGCCGCTGACGATGACCTTGAAGGACATCATCTCCGCCTTCGTCGCCTTTCGCGAGCAGGTCATTACCCGCCGGACCGAGTTCGAGCTGGGCAAGGCGCGGGAGAAGGCGCATACCCTGGTCGGCTTGGCGGTCGCAGTCGCCAACCTGGACGAGATGATCGCGCTGATCCGCCGGGCGCCCGATGCCGGCGTCGCGCGCGAGGAGATGATGGCCCGCGATTGGCCGGCCGGCGACGTCACCCCGTTGATCGCCCTGATCGACGAGCCGGGCAGGGGCGTCAGCCCGCAAGGGACCTACCGCCTGTCCGAGGCCCAGGCCCGCGCCATCCTGGAACTGCGGTTGAACCGCCTGACCGGCCTGGAGCGTGACAAGATCGGCGGCGACCTGCGCGAGGTCACGGACCGGATCGCGTACTATCTCGAAGTCCTGGCGTCTCGCACCCTGCTGCTGGAGATCCTGCGGACCGAGCTGCTGGAAATGAAGGAGCGGTTCGGCACTCCGCGGCGAACCACCCTGATGGAGCTGGAGTTCGAGTCCGACATCGAGGACCTGATCCAGCGCGAGGACATGGTCGTCACGGTCAGTCACTCCGGCTACATCAAGCGGGTCCCGGTCTCCACGTACCGGGCGCAGAGGCGCGGCGGCAAGGGCCGCTCGGGCATGAGCATGAAGGCGGAGGATACGGTCCACGACCTGTTCGTCGCCAATACCCACACGCCCATGCTGTTCTTCTCGTCGCGCGGCATGGTCTACAAGCTGAAGGTCTGGCGCCTGCCGCTCGGCACGCCGCAGGCACGCGGCAAGGCGCTGATCAACCTGCTGCCGCTGGTCGACGGCGAGACGATCTCCACCGTCATGCCCATGCCGGAGGACGAGGCGACCTGGGGCGACCTGTGCGTCTTCTTCGCCACCAGCAAGGGCAACGTCCGCCGCAACAAGCTGTCGGACTTCACCAACATCCGGGCCAACGGCCTGATCGCCATGAAGCTGGAAGAGGAAGGCGAGCGGCTGATCGCGGTGCGGACCGGCACGGTCGACCAGGACGTTCTGCTGGCGACGCGCGGCGGCAAGTGCATCCGCTTCCAGGTCGACGACATCCGGATCTTCAGCGGCCGCACCTCCACGGGCGTCCGCGGCATCCGGCTGGCCGACGGCGACGAGGTGATCGGCATGTCGATGCTGAACCATGTCGACGCCGACGCCGACGAACGCGCCGCCTACCTGCGCCAGGCCAACGCCGAGCGCCGGGCGGCCGGGGAAGAGGCGTCGAGCGACGAGGCGCCCGATCCCGACGCCGAGGTTTCGACCAATATCGCCCTGTCGCCCGAGCGCTATGAGGCGATGCGGCGCAAGGAGGAGTTCATCCTGACCGTCTCCGAGCGCGGATTCGGCAAACGGACCTCCTCCTACGAGTACAGAGTCACCGGTCGGGGCGGCCAGGGCATCTGGAACATCGAGATGAACGAGCGCAATGGCCCGGTCGTCGCGGCTTTCCCCGTCACGGATGATCATCAAGTCATGTTGGTGACGGATGGCGGGCAGATGATCCGAATGCCGATTCACGATGTCCGGATCGCGGGCCGCAAGACCCAGGGCGTCACCCTGTTCCGGGTGGCGCAGGGCGAGCGGGTCGTCTCGGTAGCTTGGCTGACCGAGGAAGCGGAAGCGGAGACCGCTGTTAGCGGGGGCGACGATGCGTCGCCCGAGTAACTGGCGGAGCAATGACGGGTGCAGGGTGCGGCAGGTTCAAGGCCGCCCCGAGGTTAGGGGAAGAAGCGGCAGATGAGCAAACGGATCGGCGTCTATCCCGGGACATTCGACCCGGTCACCAACGGCCACATGGACATCATCCAGCGCGCTTCCCGCGTGATGGACCACCTGATCGTCGGCGTCGCCCGCAACGCCGGAAAAGGCCCTCTTTTCTCCACCGAGGAACGGGTCGCGATGGTCGAGGAAGACATCGCGGCCCTGAAACCGAACGGCACCAAGATCGAGGTGAAGCCGTTCGACAGCCTGCTGATGCACTTCGCCGTGGACATGAACGCTTCGGTGATCATCCGGGGCCTGCGGGCGGTATCGGACTTCGAATACGAGTTCCAGATGGCCGGCATGAACGCCCGCTTGAACCCAAAGGTGGAGACCGTCTTCCTGATGGCGTCCGACCGCCATCAATTCATCTCCTCGCGCTTCGTCAAGGAGATCGGCAGGCTGGGCGGCGACATCACGCATTTCGTCTCGCCCAGGGTCGCCGAACGGCTCACCGCGCGGTTCGCGCTTGACGCAGGCGACCTGACCAAGCGCGTTCAGACCCTCAAGGTCTGACGGGGGAACCGGGGGGCTGGATCAGGGTAAATGCAGGTTGACCGGAAGGGTCCCGGCCCCTATGTTCCGCCCCGACCCTGAGAGCGCGTAGCTCAGCTGGTAGAGCAACTGACTTTTAATCAGTAGGTCCTGGGTTCGAGCCCCAGCGCGCTCACCAAAAAAGCCCCCGGAAACCAACGGTTTCCGGGGGCTTTTTGTCAACCCGCATCAAGCTGCTGCAGCAGAGTTTCGGGCGGTATCGGCCAGTTGGTAAAACAGCGCAGCACCGATCCGTCAAGGACCCGCTCCAGCGACATGTTGCTGACCAATCCGCTTATGACGATGCAATGCTGGTACGTCCGGACCATGTGGCGCGCGCAAAGGTACATCTTGGCCCGTGATGCCGCGAAAGGGCGGATATGGCGGCCTTCCGGCGACAGGCAAAATTCCGCCATGGCCGTGGGAACGCCCGGCCACTCCGGATCGAAGCAGTCATCAAGGACGATCACTCCTTGGCCTGTGAGCAGGGGAGCGAAGTTGTTCAGGTCGTTCAGGACTGAGGGGTGGTCATGGACAGCGTCAAGGTGGAGGAGACGGAGGCTGCCCCGCTTGACCATACCAGGGGGCTCTTTCCGCTGCCGGAGGTCACCGGCGACGCAGACAAGCCTTTTCCCGAGTTCAGGACAGCACCGAAGAATATTCGCTTCGGCCTCGGCCCGTGGAGTCTCCTGGAAGGCATCGAAGCAGAAAACGGTCCCGTCGGCGCGCGCCAGCAATCCAAGCGCGATCGCCGACTTGCCTTTGTAGATCCCAAGCTCGCAGGCGTCGCCTCGCCCAGAGGGGCGCATCGCAGACCAGATTTCAGCCTATAGGTAAACGAAAAAGGGCGGACCGGGCAGCCTCGCAAGGCTTCCCGGTCCGCCCCTCGTGGCAACGGCCTGCCGACCTGCTTCAGTAGCGACGCAGCAGACCCACCAGGCGGCCCTGGACGCGCACCCGGTCGGCACCGAAGATGCGGGTCTCGAAGGCGGGGTTGGCCGGCTCAAGCGCCACCGTCTGGCCCTTGCGCCGGAGGCGCTTCAGGGTCACCTCGTGCTCGTCGATCAGCGCCACCACGATCGTGCCGCTGTCGGCCATCTCGCAACGGTTGATGATGACGGTGTCGCCATCCAGGATGCCGGCCTCGACCATGCTGTCGCCGGCGACTTCCAGAGCGTAATGGTCGCCGGGCGGCAGCATGGTCGCCGGCACGTTGATCATGGCGCTGTTGTCGCGCAGGGCCTCGATCGGCGTACCGGCGGCGATCCGCCCGTACAGAGGAAGCTGGATGGCCTCGGCATCGTTGCTGGCCTCGCGCCCGGCCAGGGCACCGGTGAAGTCGCCCTTGATGACGTTGGGCTGGAACTTTGGGCGTTCGGGCGTGCGCTGCTGCTGGCGAGCAGAGCCCGCTTCAGCCCCTTCCGGCAGCCGGAGAACTTCGAGCGCGCGGGCGCGGTGGGGCAGGCGGCGTATGAACCCGCGTTCCTCCAACCCCGTGATCAGCCGGTGGATACCCGACTTCGACTTGAGACCCAGGGCATCCTTCATCTCGTCGAACGAGGGCGAAACCCCGCCTTCGCCCAGCCGGTCGTTGATGAAGAGCAGAAGCTCGTATTGTTTACGTGTCAGCATCTACGCCCCCTGCGCGCGGGACCAACCGGTCCGGAACAAAACAAAAACATTATTCTATGTTCTAGTTTGGTTCGCGAAAGGCGTCAAGCATTCGCTGAACAATTTTACCCTTGTCCGGCAGGTCCGGTCACCTAAAGACTCAGGATTCCGCCGCCCAGGGAAAGAAATTCTACAGTGTCGCCGGCCGATGCTGCCGGTGCGAAGGGCGGGCGGACCACCAGGCAGTCGGCCCGGGCAAGCACCGTCAGCAAGGAACTATCCTGTGATTCGAAGGGGTTGGCGACCAGTTCGCCGTCCGGGCCGATACTCAGGGATGCCCTCAGATAATCTTCGCGTTGGTCGTTCTGCTTGACCGGGCGGCCAAGCATCGCGGTGCGGCGCGATTCTTCCTCCGCCGGAAGCCCGAGCAGGCGGTGAAGCGCGGGCCGCAGGAACAGGATGGCGCAGACCTGACTCGATACCGGATTGCCGGGCAGGCCGAGCACCGGCACGTCGCCGAGCCGGCCGAACATCAGCGGCTTTCCCGGCCGCATGGCGATCTTGTAAAAATCCAGGTCCATGCCGCGGTCGCCCAGCACGCCCCGCACGAGATCATATTCGCCCGCCGACGCCCCGCCGGAGGTGACCAGGATGTCGGCCCGCTCGGCACCCTTGACGAGCCGGGCCAGCGACTCCGGCGTGTCCAGGGCGACACCCAGGTTGACCGGAATGCCGCCGCACGCCGTGACCAGACCGGCCAGGGCGAAGGCATTCGAGCTGACGATCTGGTCCGGCCCCAGGGGCTCGCCGGGAAGCACGATCTCGTCGCCCGTCGCAAGGATCGCGACGCGGGGGCGACGACGGACGCGGAGCCAGGGCCAGTTCATCGCGGCGGCGAGCCCGATGTCCCGCGCCGTGAGCATGCGTCCAGCCGGTATGCCGACTTCACCCTGCCGGAAATCGATTCCGGCCAGCCGGACATGCCGGTGGCGACCGGCTGGCCGAAGCACCGTGACCGTGGCGCCGTCCGACTCGGTGTCTTCCTGCATGACGACGGCATCAGCCCCCTCGGGCATCGGCGCGCCCGTGAAGATGCGTACCGCCTCTCCTGGACCCACGTTTCCCTTGAAGCCGTTGCCGGCCGGAGCCTCCCCGATGCGGCGGAGCTTCGCGGGGACCTGCGCCACGTCGGCGCAACGCACGGCATAGCCGTCCATCGCTGACATGGAAACCGGCGGCTGGGTCAGCCGGGCGGTCACGTCCTCCGCCGTCACGCGACCGAGCGCCTCCGTCAGGCCGACCAGTTCGGCCGGCAGCGGCGAAAAGGCGGCGAGGACGCGGGACCGTGCTTCGGCGACGGAGATCATCGCGGCGTCCCGTACTCGCCACTCTTGCCACCGGCCTTGTGGGCCAGGCGCACGTCGCCGATGGTCATGGCGCGGTCCACCGCCTTGCACATGTCGTAGACCGTGAGCGCCGCGACCGAGACGGCCGTCAGCGCCTCCATCTCGACGCCGGTGCGGCCCCTCAGCTTGCAGGTCGCCGTGATGTCCACCGCGCTGCGGCCGGGGTCGCAGGTCAGGTCGACCTTGACCGAGGTCAGCGCCAGCGGGTGGCAGAGCGGGATCAGGTCGGGCGTCCGCTTGGCCGCCATGATGCCGGCAAGCCGCGCGACGGACAGCACGTCGCCTTTCTTCAGCCCGCCGGACATGATCAGGGCCAGGGTCTCCGCCTCCATGAAGACTGACCCGGTGGCGGTCGCGGTGCGCTCCGTCTCGTCCTTATCCGAGACGTCGACCATCACGGCGCGCCCCTCGGCATCGAAATGGGTGAAGCCGCCGGTCATGCGGCGGCCCGGCGGGACAGCAGGGTCCGGGTCGCCTCCGTGACATCGGCCTGACGCATCAGGCTCTCGCCGACCAGGAAGCAGCGGGCACCGACCCCGGCCATCCGCTCCAGGTCATCCGGTCCGTAGAGACCGCTCTCGCTGACCAGCAGGCGGTCTGCGGGGACCCGCGCCGCCAACTCTTCCGTAACGGCAAGATCCACCGCCAAGGTCTTGAGATTCCTGTTATTGATGCCGATCAGTTCACACGGAAGATGAAGTGCCCGGTCGAGTTCCTCGCCGTTGTGGACTTCCAGAAGGACATCCATACCGTAGCGCGCCGCAACCTCGGCCAGCTCCCGGGCCGTCGCGTCGTCGAGCGCCGCCATGATCAGCAGGATGCAGTCGGCACCAAGCGCCCGGGCTTCGACCACTTGATAAGGATCGAGCATGAAGTCCTTGCGAAGACAAGGCAATCCGCAAGCGGCGCGGGCCTCAACCAGGAACGAGTCCTGGCCCTGGAAGTACGGGACATCGGTCAGGACGGACAGGCATGCCGCCCCACCGGCCTGATAGGCACGCGCCAATTCGGCTGGGTTGAAATCCTGCCGAATCAATCCTTTGCTGGGCGATGCTCGCTTGATCTCTGCGATCAAGCCATAGTCGCCCGCAGCCATTTTCCGCCGCAGGGAGGATGTGAACCCCCGCGGCGGGTCGGCCTTCAAGGCCGCGCGGTCCATCTCGGCGAAGCTGTGCTCCGCGCGCCTCGCCGCGACATGGGCGCGCTTGTCGGCACAGATGCGGGTCAATACGTCGCTCATGCCGAGCCTCCGCTGTTGGTGATGGCGACCAGGCGGTCGAGAACCGTTCGCGCGCGCCCGCTGTCGATGGCGTCGCGTCCGAGAGCAACCGCTCCGGCCAAATCCGGGGCTTTGCCGGCGACCAGCAGGGCCGCGGCGCTGTTCAACAGCACGATGTCCCGATAGGCCCCGTGGGCTCCGGCGAGAACCGCGTTCAGCGCCTCCGCGTTGGTCGCGGCGTCGCCGCCCTTCAGGTCGGAGGGGCTGGACAGCAGGAGCCCGGCCTGCGCCGGCTCGATGTCGAACCGGGTGACCACGCCGTCCTTCAGCTGCGCCACATGGGACGCGCCGGTGGTGGTCAGTTCGTCCAATCCGTCGGAGCCGTGGACGACCCAGGCGGTTTCCGATCCCAGCCGGGCCAGGACCTGGGCGATCGGCTCCAGCCATTCCTTGGAGAAGACGCCGAGAAGCTGCCGCTTCGCGCCCGCCGGGTTAGACAGCGGGCCCATCAGGTTGAAGATCGTCCGGGTTCCCAGCTCGACCCGCGTTCCCGCCACGTTGCGCATGGCCGTATGGTGCCTCGGCGCCATCAGGAAGCAGATGCCGATCTCGTCGAGGGCCCGCTGCACCAGGGCCATCTCGCACTCGATGTCGACGCCTAGGGCGGTCAGCACGTCGGCGGCGCCGGACTTGCTCGACGCCGCGCGGTTGCCGTGCTTGGCGACCGGGACGCCGCAGGATGCCACCACCAGGGCCGTCGCGGTCGAGATGTTGTAGGTGCCGGAGGCGTCGCCACCGGTGCCGCAGGTGTCGATCGTTCCGGGAGGGGCCTTGATCGGCACCGCCTTGGCCCGCATGGTGCGGGCGGCGCCGGTTATCTCCTCCACAGTCTCGCCGCGCACCCGCAGGGCCATCAGGAAGCCGCCCATCTGCGCCGGCGTCGCGTTGCCCGACATGATGATGTCGAAGGCAAGCTCGGCCTCGGATTCGCCAAGGCGCCGGCCCGCGGCGACGCCAGCCAGTATCGCCTTCATGTCCGACATATCGGCCGTCATGCCGCGCGCTCCGCCGGGGCGCCGGTCATCCGGACGAAGTTGGCCAGCAGTTCGTGGCCGTTCTCGGACGCGATGCTTTCCGGGTGGAACTGGACGCCGTGGATCGGCAGCTCGCGGTGCATCAGGCCCATGATCAGGCCGTCCTCGCTCTCCGCCGTGACGCCAAGCGAGTCGGGCAGGGTCTCGCGCTCGACGATCAGGGAATGGTAGCGGGTCGCTGGGAAAGGAGAGGGCAATCCCGCCAGCACGCTCTCGCCGGAATGGCTCATCATGCTGATCTTGCCGTGCATCGGCGCCGGCGCCCGGATCACGCGCCCGCCGAACGCCTGCCCGATGGCTTGGTGGCCCAGGCAGACGCCCAGCAGCGGCAGGCGCCGCTCCGCGGCGGCCCTGATCATGTCCAGGCAGATGCCGGCCTTGTCGGGATCGCAGGGACCGGGAGACAGCACGATGCCGTCGGGGCGCAGATCTAGCGCCTGTGCCACCGTCAATGCGTCATTGCGCTTCACCACGATTTCGGCGCCCAGTTCCCCGAGGAAATGGACGAGGTTGTAGGTGAAACTGTCATAGTTGTCGATCAGCAGCAGCATGCGGCAATCCGCGGCAAACAAATGGGAAACAGCGAGCCGATACCCTACAAGGCGCGCCCGCGGATTTCCAGCGCGCCGCTTGGGCCGCGGACGGGTTCATAGGGTCGGGCCTTGACCTTCCAGCCACTGGAAGCCCCATATCCGTAATCTGGGGCGGGATGTCCGGGACACTTGAGTAACGATCCATTAACGATCACGACCGATCGTAACGCGCTGTCGAATGGGAAACTGGTCAATGAACATCGGAACGGCTTCGAAACGGTCGGGCGTGCCCGCCAAGACGATCCGCTATTACGAGAGCATCGGCCTGATCTCGTCGGCAGGCCGAAGCGCCAACGGCTATCGCGTCTACACGGAGGAGGAGGTCCAGACCCTGCGCTTCGTGTCGCATGCCCGTTCGCTCGGCTTCTCCGTCCGGGACGTCGGCAGCCTGCTGGCCTTGTGGCGCGACCGCAGCCGCGCCAGCGCCGACGTCAAGGCCCTCGCGCGCGGCCACATCGCGGAAATCGACGCGAAGATCGCGGAACTTCGCAGCATCCGCGAATCGCTGCTAACGCTGGTGGACCGTTGCCATGGCGACGACCGACCGGACTGCCCCATCCTCGAATCGCTGGCGACTCCCACGTCGGCGGAGCATTGCGCCTGACCCATGGCATCTCCCAAGTCAAAAACGCCGAAGCCGCGGCGTGCCCGGCCAAGATCCCTGTCCAGGGGACCTGTGCTGAGGGCGCTCGGCGGTCGCATGAGGCCGGCGGCATTGGCCGGCGCGGCAATCGCCGCCACCTTCGCCGCCGGGGCGATCTTCGGCTTCCTGTACCAGCACGAACCGCAGCGCCCTCCGGCGCAGGTCGCGACCATCCGTCCCGCGCCGGTGCGTCCGACAGTTCCGCGGATCGAGACGCCGCCGGTCGAACCGCCGCGCCTTTCTGAACCCGCCGAGGCCGTCCCGCCATCCCCGCCGCTGGCTCCGGCCGTCAAGCCGGTACCGATACCGCCGATCCTGGCCGCGGTGCTGCCGCCGCCCCTGGCGCCCGCCATGCCGCCCGAAGCGGTGGCTCCCGGGGCGCCCGCGTGGCTCAGGAACGCCCTTTCGTTCACGGCGCCCCATTCAGGTCCCATGATCGCGATCGTGATCGACGACATGGGGCTCGACCGCAAGCGGAGCGCCCGCGTCGTTGGGCTGCCGGGACCGTTGACTCTTGCCTGGCTACCCTATGCCAACGATCTGCCTCGGCAGACCCGGGCGGCCCGCGCGGCCGGGCACGAACTGATGGTCCATATCCCGATGGAGCCCCAGGGCGGCGACATAGACCCCGGCCCGGGCGCCATGACAGTGAGCGCCGGCAGCGGGGAACTGCTGCGGCGGCTCGACCAGGGACTGAAGGCGTTCGACGGGTATATCGGCATCAACAACCACATGGGCAGCCGCTTCACCGAGGATCGGCCGGGCATGCGTACAGTCCTGTCGGAGCTTCACCGGCGCGGGCTGGTGTTCCTGGACAGCCGCACCACGACGCGGAGCATCGCCTCCAGCGTCGCCCGGGAGCTTCAGGTGCCGACCGTCGGCCGCGACGTCTTCCTGGACCACGACATGAGCCCCGCGGCGGTGCGGGCAAGCCTCGCCAAGGTGGAGGCCGTCGCCAGGCGCCAGGGCTACGCCGTCGCGATCGGCCATCCGCACGACGTGACAGTCGAGGCCCTGTCGCAGTGGCTTCCTGCCGTCGCGGCGCGCGGCTTCGCGCTGGTCCCCGTCAGCGCCGTCCTGAAATACCGCCAGCCCAACGGCTGAACGGTTGACCTGAACCAACCAAGTGCACCGAGGAGAGAACCATGAGCACGAAATACAAGGTGTCCGGCATGACCTGCGGCGGCTGTGCCCGCTCGGTCACCAATGCCATCACTGCCAAGGACGGGCAGGCCAAGGTCGATGTCGACTTGGCGGCCGGCACCGTCGCGGTGGATGGCAACCTGTCGGCGGACGCCGTCAAGGACGCGGTCGAAGGCGCCGGATTCGATTTCGACGGCGTGGCGTCGGCGGCCTGACCGCCGCGATCGCTCTCGCTGAGCGGCGCGGGCCGGCTCCCCGCCGACCCGCGCCGCGTCACGTCAGCGCGATGAGGCGAACCTGACGGCCTCCTCCGCGGCGCGGATCAGCGCCCGGGACTTGTTGACCGTTTCCTGGTACTCGGCTTCCGGATCGCTGTCGGCGACCACGCCGCCGCCGGCCTGGACATGCATGATACCGTCCTTCAGCACGGCGGTGCGCAGCGCGATGCAGGTGTCCATGGCGCCGTTCGCGCCGAAATAGCCGACGCAGCCGCCATAGACCCCGCGGCGGGCCTTCTCCAGCTCATCGATGATCTCCATCGCCCGGACCTTGGGCGCACCGGACACGGTGCCGGCGGGAAATCCGGCGAACAGGGCGTCCAGCGCATCATGCTTCGGATCGATCGTTCCTTCCACGTTCGAAACGATATGCATGACATGGGAGTAGTACTCGATCACCATCCGTTCCGTCACCGTGACGGAGCCGATCTCGGCCACGCGCCCGACATCGTTGCGGCCCAGGTCCAGGAGCATCAGGTGCTCCGACAGTTCCTTGGGATCGGACAGCAGGTCCGCGGCCAGGATCTTGTCCTCCTCCGGCGTGGCGCCGCGCTTGCGGGTGCCGGCGATCGGGCGGATCGTCACCTTGCCATCGCGCAGCCGCACCAGGATCTCCGGGCTGGAGCCGACGATGCTGAGATCCTCGAAATCCAGGTAAAGCAGGAACGGCGACGGGTTCAGCCGTCGGAGCGCCCGGTACAGGCTGAAGGGCGGCAGCTCGAACGGGACGCTGAACCGGTGAGAGGGCACCACCTGGAACACGTCGCCGGCCCGGATGTACTCCTTCGCCCGCTCGACGATCGCGTGGTATTCCTCCCGCGTGGTGTTCGACACCGGCTCCGGCAAGGCCCGCGTCACCGCCGTCGCCTCGCGCCGGTAGGGCAGGTTGCGCTGCAGGTCGGATATGGCGTCGCCCAGCCGTTCCAGGGCAAGGTCATAGGCGGCGTCGGCATCCAGGCCGGCGGCCGGCCAGACCGGAGTCACCAGCGTGATCTGGTTCTGGATCCCGTCGAACACCGCGATGATGGTCGGCCGCATCAGGATCGCGTCGGGAATGCCGAGCATGTCCGGGTTGTCGTCGGGCAGCCGCTCGATCAGCCGGACCATGTCGTAGCCGAGATAGCCGAACAAGCCGGCCGCCATGGGCGGCAGTTCGGCCGGCAGGTCGATCCGGCTTTCCGCCAGGAGTGAGCGCAGCGCCTGGAGCGGCGGCTCGTCGGTCGGTTCGAACGCGGCGGTGTCGAACCGGGCTCGCCGATTGATCTCGACCCTGTCGCGGCGGCACCGCCAGATCAGGTCCGGCCTCAGCCCGATGAACGAGTACCGGCCGCGCACCTCCCCGCCGGTGACCGACTCCAGGAGGAAACAGTTCTTCTGGCCGTCGGCCAGCTTGATCATGGCCGAAACCGGGGTCTCGAGGTCGCTGACCAGGGTGGTCCAGACGACCTGGGGCCGACCTGCCCCATAGGTTTCGACGAAGCCGGGACGGGCGGGCAGGGCCTTCATGATCGGTCAGTTCCGCTGGAACATGGAGTCGATGGTGGACTGGTGAATCGACACCGCATGGCTCTGGCGCAGCGCGTCGGTGAACTGGGCCAGCAGGTCTCCCGCCACGGCCTGCTGCACGCCCTGTCTAAGCTGCGCCAACTGGGGCTCCGACGAGGCCGGATCGGCCTGCTGTATGTCGCGCAGGCGGATGACCAGCTGCCCATCCTGGGTCGGCGTCACCGCGACCTCCCCCTGGGTCATCTCGAAGAGCTGCTGGACCGACGCTGGCGGCAGGCCGCCGGTCTCCCGGCCGGCGCGCGTCAGCGGCGGGGTGACGCCCTCGATCGCGCCCGGCACCAGGGAAGCCGCCTCGCCGGCCGGCGTACCGGCCCGCAGGCGCTCGGCAATTTCCTCCGCACGCTTGGCCGCCAGCTTGGAGCGCTCCTCGGCCTGCCAGGCGGCGACCACCTCGTCGCGGATGGCGTCGAGCGGGCGGAGCGCCGCAGGGGTGATGGCATCGACCCGGGCAATGAAATAGCCGCCGCCCTGGATCTCGGTCAGGTTGCCGGTGCCGCCCTGCTGAAGGGCGAAGGCCGCCTGGGCGACCTGCTGGGCGCCGGGCAGATCCTCCACCGCGCCGCCGTCCGGCCGCCGACCGGTGGCGTCGATCGCTTCCACCCGGGTCACCCGCAGCCCGAGCCGCTGGGCCGTGTCCTCGATGCTGGCGCCACCGGCCAGTTCATCCTCGACCTTGTTGGCCAGCTCGTAGACCTGATCTACCGCTCGGTCGCGCTTCAGCTCCGCCGCGAGAGTGTCGCGCACCTGCTCGAAGGTCTGCACGCTGCCCGGCTCGATGTCCTTGATGCGCATGATGTGCCAGCCGAGCGGGCTCTGGAGCGGAGCGCTGGCCGCCCCTTCCTGGAGGGCGAACACCGGCTCGGCCAATTCGCCGAGCAGGTCCTCGCGAGCCAAGTCGTTGAGCGTCAGCACCTCCGCCCCGGCACTGGCCGCGGCCTCCTCCAGGTTCTGGCCCTGGCTGAGCGCCGTCTCGATCGTCCGCGCGGTCTCCTCGTCCTGGACCAGGACCTGATCGACGGTGCGGCGCTCGGGCGTCTGGAACTCGGCGGCGCGCGCGTCGTATGCGGCCCGCAGATCCTCGTCGGAAACGGCGATCTCGTCGGCGACGTCGTCCACCGTCAGCAGGGCGACGGTAAGCTTGCGGAACTCCGGTGCCGTGAAGCGGACCGCCTTTTCCTGGTGGAAGGCGGCCAGGGCGGCATCGTCGGGCACGCCGACGTCGCCCATGGCGGCGTTGGGCACCAGGATCGTCTCGGCGACGCGACGCTCCGCCTGCCGACGGAACAGGTCCTCCACCAGCGGCGCCGGAGCCTGGGCGCCTGCGGCCACCGCGCCGACAAGCTGGGTCCGCTTGATCTCCGCGCGCAGGATCTGGACGTAACCTTCCTCGGTCAGCTGGTTGGCGGCCAGCACGCGGCGGAACTGGTCGGGATCGAACTGGCCGAGTTGGTTCCGGAAAGCCGGCTCCTCGCGCAGTTCGTTCAGCACGAGTTGGTCGCTGACCCGGAGCCCGGCTTCGTCGGCCGCCTGGCTCAGCAGGGTGCGCTGGACGAGCTGTTCCAGCGTCTGGTCGACCAGCCCCAGCTGGCGGGCCTGGTCGGCGTCGATCTGGCCCCCCAGCATCTGGCGCAGCCTGTTCAGCTCCTGGCGGAAAGCGTTGTCCAGTTCCTGGGTGGAGATCTTCACGTCACCGACCTCGGCGACGGTGGTGTCGGTCCGGCCACGGAAGATGTCGCCGATGCCCCATACCGCGAAGCTGAGGATCAGGAGGACGAACAGGATCTTGACGACCCAGGAACCGACGGTGCTGCGCAGGGCTTGAAGCATGTTCCAACGTCTTGAAAGCGGGGCCGGTCGAACCGGCAACTATAACTGCATTGCGACGGCGCCGCCGCGGATGGCGCGGCATCATAGGAGCCGGTCCCCACAGCGGCAACAGAGGATTTCCCGGGGCAACCTCCCGCCGCGACGGCCGACGGATGCGCACCGGTGTGGAATTGGTGCCCGGCGCTTGCTAGACAGCATCCCACATTCGCTGCAACCCACGACGAGATGGAGCCCATGCCCGCACGCCGCAAGCTGATCGCCGGAAACTGGAAGATGAACGGCCTCCACGCCGCAGGGCTGGAACTGGCGGCCGACCTGGCCCGCCGGCTGGCGGCGGCCGGGACGGTCGGCTTCGACATGCTGGTCTGCCCGCCGGCCACCCTGGTCCATCCGGTCGCCGGCGCCGTCGCCGGGACTCCGCTCGCGGTCGGCGGGCAGGACTGCCATCCGAAGGAATCGGGCGCCCATACCGGCGACATCAGCGCCGCCATGCTGGCCGACGCGGGCGCGGGCTTCGTGATCGTCGGCCATTCGGAGCGGCGGCAGAACCATGGCGAGGACGACGCCCTGGTCGCGGCCAAGGCGGCCGCCGGCCATGCCGCCGGTCTGATCGCGATCGTCTGCGTCGGCGAGACGCTGGAGCAGCGGGAAGCGGGGCAGGCGCTGGACGTCGTCGCCTCCCAGGTCGCGGGCTCGCTCCCCGCGGGCGCCGACGCCGCGAACACCGTCATCGCCTACGAGCCGGTCTGGGCGATCGGCACGGGCAAGACCGCGACCGCCGCCGATGTGGCCGAGGTGCATGCCCATATCCGCGCCACCCTCGTCGGCCGGGCCGGCGATCCCGATGCGGTGCGCATCCTGTACGGCGGTTCGGTGAAGCCGTCGAACGCCGCGGAACTGATGGCGGTCGACGACGTGGACGGTGCCCTGGTCGGCGGCGCCAGCCTGGTGGCCGAAGATTTTTGGGCGATCGCGGAAACTTGCCGCTAGCGAAACCGGCGGCGAGTTAGTAAATATCGGCCGGAGGCGCGCCATGCCCATCCGAAAGGGGCGGCTGGCGCGCTTATCGGTTTTTGAGAATGGTTTTCTTTTCAGAGAAGGTTTCCGAACCATGGAAGCAGTGGTTCTGGTCGTGCACCTGCTGATCGCGATCTCGCTGATCGGCGTGGTGCTGGTTCAGAAGTCGGAAGGCGGCGGCCTGGGCATCGGCGGCAGTGGCGGCGGGGGCATGATGTCGGCCCGCGGCACGGCGAACCTGCTGACCCGCACGACCGCCGTCCTGGCGGGCTGCTTCATGCTGACGAGCCTTGTTCTGGCGGTCATGGCCGGCGGTCATTCCAGTCCGCGCTCGATCATCGATTCGATGCCGCCGGCCCCCCAGCAGTCGGCTCCCCCGGCGGATGCTCCGCCGGCACCTCCCGCCGCACCGTCGGCACCCGTCTCCCAGTAGGCGGAGGGGGCCCGGAGGCAGGGCCGGGCATCAAGTGGTCGGGAGGCGGCTGATCGGCCGCCTCTCTCATTTCAGGCTTTAGTGTTCACTCCCGGATCGGCAAGGCACCATGACTCGGTACATTTTCATTACCGGCGGCGTCGTTTCCTCGCTCGGCAAGGGCCTCGCCTCGGCGGCCCTGGGTGCGCTGCTGCAGGCGCGCGGCTTCAAGGTGCGCCTGCGCAAGCTCGACCCCTACCTCAACGTCGATCCGGGCACCATGAGCCCGTACCAGCACGGCGAGGTCTACGTCACCGACGACGGGGCGGAAACCGACCTCGACCTCGGCCATTACGAGCGGTTCACCGGCGTCTCGGCGCGCCGGAGCGATAACGTCACCACCGGCCGGATCTACTCCACGGTGATCCAGCGCGAGCGGCGCGGCGACTATCTGGGCGCCACGGTCCAGGTGATCCCGCACGTAACCGACGCCATCAAGGAGTTCATCCGAGCCGACATCACGGACGAGGACTTCGTCCTGTGCGAGATCGGCGGCACCGTCGGCGACATCGAGAGCACTCCCTTCCTGGAGGCGATCCGCCAGTTCGGCAACGAGGTCGGGACCGACCGCGCGCTGTTCATCCACTTGACGCTGCTGCCCTACATCCCGTCGGCCGGCGAACTGAAGACCAAGCCGACCCAGCACTCGGTCAAGGAACTGCTGAGCGTCGGCATCCAGCCGACGATCCTGCTGTGCCGCGCCGACCGCCCGATCCCCGAGAGCGAGCGCCGCAAGATCGGCCTGTTCTGCAACATCCGCCAGGAGCGGGTGATCGCGGCCCTCGACGTGGATACGATCTACGCGGTTCCGATCAGCTACCACGAGCAGGGCTTCGACGTTCAGGTGCTGAGCTATTTCGGCCTGCCCCACGACGGCGAGCCGGACCTCAGCCGCTGGCGCCGCATCGTCCATACCGTCCGCCAGCCCGAGGGCGAGGTGACCATCGCCGTCGTCGGCAAGTACACCAGCCTGCTCGACAGCTACAAGTCGCTGGCCGAGGCGCTGATCCACGGCGGCATCGCCAACAATGTCCGGGTCAAGCTGGATTGGATCGACGCGGAGATCTTCGAGTCCGACGACGCGGTCCAGCATCTCGAGCATGTCCACGGCATCCTGGTGCCCGGTGGTTTCGGCGAGCGCGGCTCGGAAGGCAAGATCCGGGCGGTCCAGTTCGCCCGCGAGCACAAGGTGCCCTATTTCGGCATCTGCTTCGGCATGCAGATGGCGGTGATCGAGGCGGCGCGGCACATGGCCGACGTGCCGAACGCCGGCTCTACCGAGTTCGGCCGCGACGTGGTCCCCGTGGTCGGCCTTATGACGGAATGGCAGCGCGGCAACCAGACCGAACTGCGCACGGGTGCCGACGACCTGGGCGGCACCATGCGCCTGGGAGCCTATCCCTGCCGCCTGATCGAGGGATCCAAGATCCGCGAGATCTACAGTTCCGAAACGATCAGCGAGCGGCACCGGCACCGCTACGAGGTCAACATCAATTTCCGCGGCCAACTGGAATCGGCGGGCCTGCTGTTCTCGGGCCTCTCTCCCGACGGAACCCTGCCGGAGATCGTGGAATTGCCGGGCCATCCCTGGTTCGTCGGCGTGCAGTTCCATCCCGAGCTGAAGTCGAAGCCGCTGAGCCCGCACCCGCTGTTCACCGACTTCATCCGTGCGGCCATCGAGCAGAGCCGGCTGGTCTGATCCGGCGGCAGAGGCGGCGCGACCCCGAAGGACGTGCCGCCTGCCGCCTTGATAACCCGCCCCGCGGCCTTTATGACTTCGCCCCGACAACGCCAATAAGCCACCTCGGGGTTAAACATGTCCGTCATCACCGACATTCACGCGCGCGAGATACTCGACAGTCGCGGCAATCCGACCGTCGAGGTCGACGTCACCCTGGAATCCGGCGCTTTCGGCCGGGCGGCCGTTCCGTCGGGAGCCTCGACCGGCGCCCACGAGGCGGTCGAGCTGCGCGATGGCGACAAGGGCCGCTATGGCGGCAAGGGCGTGCTGAAGGCGGTCGATTCCGTCAACGGCGAGATCTTCGACGCGCTGGCGGGCATGGAGGCCAGCGAGCAGGGTGCCGTGGACGCGCTGATGCTCGACCTGGACGGCACGCCAAACAAGGGCAGGATCGGCGCCAACGCGATCCTGGGCGTCAGCCTGGCGGTCGCCAAGGCCTCGGCCCAGGAAGCCGACCTGCCGCTCTACCGCTATGTCGGCGGTGCCTTCGCCAACATGCTGCCGGTCCCGATGATGAACATCATCAACGGCGGCGCCCACGCGGACAACCCGATCGACATCCAGGAATTCATGATCATGCCGGTGGCGGCGGAGAGCTGCGCCGACGCGATCCGGATGGGCGCCGAGGTCTTCCAGTCCCTGAAGAAGAAGTTGAAGGACGCCGGCCATAACACCAATGTCGGCGACGAGGGCGGCTTCGCGCCCAACCTCGCCTCGACCGACGACGCGCTCGGCTTCGTGATGAAGGCGATCGAGGCCGCCGGCTACAAGCCCGGCGAGGACATCATGCTGGCCCTCGACGCCGCCTCGACCGAGTTCTTCAAGGACGGCAAGTACGATCTGGCGGGCGAGGGCAAGGTGCTCGATGCCGAGGCCATGGTCTCCTACTGGACCGACCTGATCGGCCGCTACCCGATCATTTCGATCGAGGACGGCATGGCCGAGGACGACTGGGACGGCTGGGCGGCCCTGACTGCGGCGATCGGCGGCAAGGTCCAGCTGGTCGGCGACGACCTGTTCGTGACCAACCCGGCCCGCCTGACCGACGGCATCGCCAGGGGCGTGGGCAACTCCATCCTGGTGAAGGTCAACCAGATCGGCAGCCTGTCTGAGACGCTCCACGCCGTGGAGATCGCCCACAAGGCTTCCTACACCGCCGTGATGTCCCACCGTTCCGGCGAGACCGAGGACGCGACCATCGCCGACCTGGCGGTCGCGACCAACTGCGGCCAGATCAAGACCGGATCCCTGTCCCGGTCGGACCGGCTGGCCAAATACAACCAGCTGATCCGGATCGAGGAACAGCTCGGCAATTCGGCGCGCTTCGCGGGAAAGAGCGTGATCCGCGGGTAACGCCGCAACATTTGCGGCATCCGTTGCCCAATCGATAGTTTTCGTTTGACGCGATGGAATTCTTCGTGATTCCATCGCGTCATGACTGCAATCGATCATGTAAAAGACGCCATGGGCCGCGCCCTGCGTCAGACGATCGGCCCCGCGATCGGTGCCGCCATCGTCGGATATTTCGCGTATCACGCGGTCCAGGGCGACCGCGGACTGATCGCGCTTTCCCATCTCCAGAATGAAATCCAGCAGGCCCAGGCCACCCTGGCGCAAGCCAGCGAGCAACGCATCGAGCTGGAGAAGCGCGCGTCCCTGCTGCGGCGTGATCATCTCGACCCGGACATGTTGGATGAACGCGCCCGGGCGGTGCTGAACTACAGCCACCCGGACGACGTTATCATTCTCGTACCGCGTAGCAGCGTTGCGCCCCCGGTAACCGCCGGTCAGCCCTGAATATCGAGGCGCTGAAAAGCATTGCGTTGCCATAAGCTTAACTGAATTCCGGTTAAGCCGAAATTCACGTTAGATAACAAGGTATTGCGAGAAATGCTGTTGCGCCGTGAACGGTATGGCGTTAGTTCTATCCCAAGCAAGAGCCTGGGTGGGAAGGGACGGACCCCTCCCGCCTAACATCGGGAGGAGCACTTGGCTACGTCCAGACGTCGCAAGCCGCAGGCTGACGAAACCCCTCAATATTCACCCGAGGAACTGCTCAAGTACTACCGCGAGATGCTGCTCATCCGCCGCTTCGAAGAGAAGGCCGGGCAGATGTACGGCATGGGCCTTATCGGTGGCTTCTGCCACCTGTATATCGGCCAGGAAGCGGTGGTCGTGGGCATGCAGAACGTCCTGATCCCCGGCGACAGCATCATCACCAGCTACCGCGACCACGGCCACATGCTCGCCACGGACATGGACCCGAAAGGCGTCATGGCCGAGTTGACCGGACGCCGCGGCGGCTATTCCAAGGGCAAGGGCGGCTCGATGCACATGTTCAGCCGCGAGAAGAAGTTCTTCGGCGGCCACGGCATCGTCGGCGCCCAGGTGCCGATCGGCACCGGCCTCGCCTTCGGGCACAGGTATTCCCAGGACGGCAACATCAACGTCACGTATCTCGGTGACGGAGCCATCAACCAGGGTCAGGTTTACGAGAGCTTCAACATGGCCGCTCTCTGGAAGCTCCCGGTCGTCTACGTGATCGAGAACAACAAGTACGCCATGGGCACCTCGCAGCACCGCGCGTCCGCCGGCGAACTGTGCGAGCGCGGCAGCGCCTACGGCATCCCCGGCCATGTGGTCGACGGCATGAACGTGCTCGCCGTCAGGGAAGCGTCCGAGGAAGCGGCCGCCCACGCGCGCGAGGGCAACGGCCCGGTCATCCTCGAGATGAAGACCTACCGCTACCGCGGCCACTCCATGTCCGACCCGGCCAAGTACCGCACCAAGGAAGAAGTCACCAAGATGCGGACGGAGATGGACCCGATCGACAACCTCAAGAAGCTGCTGCTGGATAACGGCACGGCGGACGAGGATGCGCTGAAAGGGATTGACCGGGACATCAAGAACATCGTGGCCGAGGCCGCCGAGTTCGCGACGCAGAGTCCGGAACCCGACCCCGCCGAGCTTTGGACCGACATCCTGGTCGACGCTTAAGCCGCAACATCAGCTTGAGGCCACCCCGGGGCGCCGCCGGCATGCCGGCGTCGCCCCTCCCGTTGCCGCCCGAAGAAGGCGGAGCGCGGAACCGGTGCCGGAGGAACTGCAATGCCGATTGAAATTCTGATGCCAGCGCTGTCGCCGACCATGACGGAAGGCAAGCTGGCCAAGTGGGTCAAGCAGGAAGGCGACGACGTCAAGTCGGGCGACATCCTGGCGGAGATCGAGACCGACAAGGCGACCATGGAGGTCGAGGCGGTCGAGGAAGGCAAGCTGGGCAAGATCCTGATCGCCGAGGGGACCGAGGGCGTCGCCGTCAACACCCCGATAGCATTGCTGATGGGCGAGGACGAGGACGCAAGCAAGCTGGAGACGCCGGAGGTTTCCGACGACACGCCGCAGTCCGTGGCCCTCCAGAAGGTCAAGGGCGAGGAGGAGACCAAGCCGACCCTGCCGGTTTCTCCCCCGGCCGGCGAGAAGGCCGCGCCGCCCGCCAGCGACGAGGACAAGTATTTCGAGAAGACCGTCAAGCTGACGGTCCGCGAGGCGCTCCGCGACGCCATGGCGGAAGAGATGCGCCGCGACGACAAGGTGTTCGTCATGGGCGAGGAAGTCGCCGAGTACCAGGGCGCCTACAAGGTGACCCAGGGCCTGCTGGCGGAGTTCGGCGACCGCCGCGTGATCGACACCCCGATCACCGAGCACGGCTTCGCCGGCCTTGGCGTCGGCGCCGCCTTCCACGGGCTGAAGCCGGTGGTCGAGTTCATGACGTTCAACTTCGCCATGCAGGCGATCGACCACATCATCAACTCCGCCGCCAAGACCCTCTACATGTCCGGCGGCCAGATGGGCTGCCCGATCGTGTTCCGCGGGCCGAACGGCGCCGCATCGCGCGTCGCGGCCCAGCACTCCCAGGAATATTCCAGTTGGTACGCCCACGTCCCGGGCCTGAAGGTGGTGGCGCCCTACTCGGCGTCCGACGCCAAGGGCCTGCTGAAGTCCGCGATCCGCGATCCGAACCCGATCGTGTTCCTGGAACACGAGATCCTGTACGGCCACAGCTTCGACGTGCCGGAGGATCCCGAGTTCATCATCCCGATCGGCCGCGCCAAGATCCTGCGGGCCGGCAAGGACGTGACGATCACGGCCTTTTCCTACATGGTCGGCCAGGCGCTGGCCGCCGCCGAGCGCTTGGCGGAACAGGGCATCGAGGCCGAGGTGATCAACCTCCGCACGATCCGCCCGCTCGACACCGAGACGATCGTCAACAGCGTCAAGAAGACCAACCGGCTCGTGTCGGTCGAGGAAGGCTGGCCGTTCGCCGGCATCGGCGCCGAGATGTCCGCCCTGATGATGGAGCAGGCGTTCGATTACCTGGATGCCCCGGTCTACCGGGTGCACGGCGCCGACGTGCCGATGCCGTACGCCGCCAACCTGGAGAAGCTCGCCCTGCCGCAGCCCGAGGACATCGAAAAGGCTGCCAAGGCCGTTCTGTACCGGAGCTGACGCGACAACAAGACGGCGCGCCGGCACTGCTTCCGGCGCGCCCTCGGGGGGACACTAGATGCCGATTGAAATCACGATGCCGGCGCTGTCGCCGACGATGACCGAGGGCAACCTCGCGAAATGGCTCAAGAAGGAAGGCGACAAGGTCGAGTCCGGCGATGTCATCGCCGAGATCGAGACCGACAAGGCCACGATGGAAGTCGAAGCGGTCGATGAGGGCACGCTGGGCAGGATCGTGGTCCCCGAAGGCACCCAGGGCGTCGCCGTCAACCAGGTGATCGCCCTCCTGCTGGAGGAGGGCGAGGACGCCTCCGCCCTGGACGGCGGCGGCAAGCCCGCGCCGAAGCCTGCGGACAAGCCGGCGGACGGCGGTGCCCCAGCAGCTCCCGAGGCCGCCCCCAAGACCGATGCCGCGCCGGCCCCCAAGTCCGCCCCGTCCCACGACGGTGCCCGCGTCTTCGCCAGCCCGCTCGCCAAGCGCATGGCGGAGCAGGCCGGCCTGGACCTGACCCAGATCCAGGGCAGCGGCCCCAACGGTCGGATCGTAAAGCACGACGTCGAGGCCGCGGTTTCCGGCGGCACCGCCAAGAAGGGCGCCAAGCCAGCCGCGGCGGAGGCTCCCAAGGCCGAGACGCCGAAGCCGGCTCCGTCGGCCGCGGCCGGGCAGGCGGCCAGCCAGTCGCCGGCGGCCGTCCAGTCCGCGCAGAAGCCGGCCGGCGTCGACGCCCGGGATTTCTCGACCAAGCTGGGCATGAAGTTCCGCGAGATCCCGAACTCGGGCATGCGCAAGGTCATCTCGCGCCGCCTGACCGAAGCCAAGCAGACCGTCCCGCACTTCTACCTGACCATCGACCTCCAGATCGACCAGCTGCTGAAGACCCGGGCGGAGCTGAACGGCCGGTCGGACGAGTACAAGCTGTCGGTCAACGACTTCGTCATCCGGGCCTCGGCGCTCGCGCTGAAGAAGGTGCCGGCGGCCAACTCCGCCTGGACCGACGACGCGATCCTCCAGTACGAGAACGCCGACATCTCGGTCGCGGTCGCGACCCCGACCGGCCTGATCACGCCGATCATCAAGGCGGCCGAGACCAAGGGCTTGGTCGAGATATCGAACTCCATGAAGGACATGGCCAAGCGCGCCCGCGACGGCAAGCTGAAGCCCGAGGAGTTCCAGGGCGGGACCTTCTCGATCTCCAACCTGGGCATGTTCGGCATCCGGGAGTTCGGCGCGATCATCAACCCGCCGCAGGGCTGCATCCTGGCAGTCGGCGCCGGCGAGCAGCGGCCGATCGTCAAGGACGGGGCGCTCGCCGTCGCCACCATGATGAGTTGCACGCTGTCGGTCGACCACCGCGTGGTGGACGGCGCGGTCGGCGCCGAGTTCCTCGCCGCCTTCAAGAAGCTGATCGAAGATCCGCTGTCGATGCTGCTCTAAGGGGAGAACAAGCCTGTGGCTGATACTCAATTCGACCTCATCGTCATCGGCGGCGGACCCGGCGGCTACGTCGCCGCGATCCGGGCGGCACAGCTCGGCATGAAGACCGCCGTCGTGGAACGCGAGCACCTGGGCGGCATCTGCCTGAACTGGGGCTGCATCCCGACCAAGGCACTGCTGCGTTCTGCCGAGGTGTCGCACCTGCTGCACCACCTGGACGAATACGGCTTCTCCGCCAAGGAGGTCAGCTTCGACCTCCAGAAAGTGGTCAAGCGGTCGCGCGGCGTCGCCTCCCAGCTCTCCGGCGGCGTCAAGCACCTGTTGAAGAAGAACAAGGTCACCGTCATCGACGGCCATGCCACCCTGCTCGGCAAGGGCAGGATCAAGGTCGAGAAGGACGGCACCACCACCGTCGGCGAGTTCCAGGCCAAGCACATCATCATCGCGACCGGCGCCCGCGCCCGCGAGTTCCCGAACATGAAGGCCGACGGCAAGCTGGTCTGGACCTATCGCCACGCGATGGTTCCCGACGCCATGCCCAAGTCGATCCTGGTGATCGGCTCCGGAGCAATCGGCATCGAGTTCGCCAGCTTCTACCTGAACATGGGCGCCAAGGTGACCGTGGCCGAGATGGTCGACCGCATCCTCCCCGCGGAGGACGAGGAGATCAGCGCCATGGCCCGAAAGTCGTTCGAGAAGCAGGGCATGAAGATCTACACCGGCGCCAAGGTCGGTGAGTTCCAGAAGGGCGCCGACAGCGTCACCACCACCATCGAGGCCAAGGGGAAGACCGAGACCATCACGGTGGACCGGGTCATCCTCGCGGTCGGGATCGTCGGCAACGTCGAGAACATCGGCCTCGAGAACACCAAGGTGAAGACCGAGAAGTCGCACATCCTGGTGAACGAGTGGCTGGAGACCGACGAACCCGGCCTTTACGCCATCGGCGACGTGGTCGGCGCGCCCTGGCTGGCCCACAAGGCAAGCCACGAGGGCGTGATCTGCGTCGAGCACATCGCCGGGATCAAGGAAGCCCACCCGATCGACGTCCGCAACATCCCGGGCTGCACCTACTCGCACCCGCAGGTGGCCAGCGTCGGCCTCAGCGAGGCGAAGGCGAAGGAGGCGGGCTACGAGGTCAAGGTCGGCCGCTTCCCGTTCATCGGCAACGGCAAGGCGATCGCGCTCGGCGAGCCCGAGGGCATGGTCAAGACGGTGTTCGACGCCAAGACCGGCGAGTTGCTGGGCGCCCACATGATCGGCGCCGAGGTGACCGAGCTGATCCAGGGTTATGGCATCGCCAAGACCATGGAGACGACCGAAGCCGAACTGATGCACACCATCTTCCCGCACCCGACGCTGTCGGAGATGATGCATGAGTCGGTCCTCGCCGCCTACGGTAGGGCGATCCACTACTGACGGCCCGTCGCCGTGCCGGGCTCCCCGTGTCCCCGGCACGGTGCCTCCTTTCGAAGGAGTTGGGTCAATTTGCACCTTGATGTCCGTGCCGGTGCGTTACACTTCTGGCACAGGCATATGGAGCTTGAAGAAATCATGACCGCATCCCCCCCGATCGACCGCGTCCGCCATCCGGAAAAGGCCCACCGGCCGGATAACCCGGTGCAGCGCAAACCGGACTGGATCAGGGTCAAGGCTCCGGTTTCGGCGGAGTACGCCGAGACGCGGCGCCTGATGCGCGGACTGAAGCTGAACACCGTCTGCGAAGAGGCGGCCTGCCCGAACATCGGCGAGTGCTGGAAGAAGAAGCACGCCACCTTCATGATCCTGGGCGCCGTCTGCACCCGCGCCTGCGCCTTCTGCAACGTGGCGACCGGACGCCCGGACCTCCTGGACCCGCACGAACCTGACAACGTCGCCGAAGCCGTCGGTACGCTGGGCCTGGAGCACGTCGTCATCACCTCGGTCGACCGCGACGACCTGGACGACGGTGGCGCCGACCACTTCGCCCGCACCATCCGCCGCATCCGCGAGACCGCTCCCGGCACCACGATCGAGATCCTGACGCCCGACTTCATGCGCAAGAAGGGTGCGGTGGAGCATGTCGCCAGGGCGCTTCCGGACGTGTTCAACCACAATCTGGAAACCGTGCCGCGGCTTTATCCGACGATCCGTCCCGGCGCCCGTTACTTTACCTCCCTCAATCTGTTGTCCCGTGCGAAGGAGCTGGAACCCGGCCTCTTCACGAAGTCCGGCATCATGGTCGGGCTTGGCGAGACCAAGGAAGAGGTGCTGCAGGTGATGGACGACCTTCGGGCGGCCGACGTGGATTTCCTGACCATCGGCCAGTATCTCCAGCCCACGCCCAAGCATGCCGCGGTGGACCGCTTCGTCACGCCGGACGAGTTCGCCAGCTACGCGGCGATCGCGCGCGGCAAGGGCTTCCTGATGGTTTCCAGTTCGCCGCTGACCCGCTCGTCCTACCATGCGGGCGACGATTTCCGACGGATGCGCGACGCGCGCGACGCCAAGCTTGCCGCGGCCGCCGCCTCCTAAGGAAACCTGATGCCGACACACGCAGAGAAGCGGGTACTGCCCTACAAGCCGGAGCAGATGTACGACCTCGTGGCCGACATCGAGCGGTATCCGGAGTTTCTCCCCTGGTGCCTCGCGGCCCGGATCCGCAAGCGGGAAGGAGACGTGATCTACGCCGACCTGATCATCGGGTTCAAGATGATCCGGGAGCGCTTCACGTCACGCGTGACCCTGAGCCCGCCCGACCGGATCGACGTCTCCTACACCGAAGGCCCGTTCAGCTACCTGAACAACCATTGGATGTTCCTGCCGACGGAAGACGGCGGCTGCCTGATCGACTTCTACGTCGATTTCGAGTTCCGCTCGAAGATGCTCCAGAAGATTATCGGCGTGCTGTTCAACGAGGCCGTCCGTCGCATGGTCGCCGCGTTCGAAGGACGGGCGCGCCAGCTTTACGGCGACGGCACAACCACGGTGGGCACCACGACCTCGACGCCGGCCTGAGCGGCCGCGAGTACTGAGATGCCAAAGAGCATTGCACAGGCTCCTGTCATGCGTCGCTTCGGTCCCTCCACTGGTCTTCAGCCTCAGCGCGTCGTGCAGACGCCCCGGCCGATCGAGGACTATGCCGGCCGCAGCGGGTACGACCCGTCGTTCGTGGATGCGGCGCAGCCGCTCCCCTTGCCCGGAACCGAAGCCTGGGAAGTCGCCGGCGTCGATCCAATGGCCCTGTCGGACGGTGACGATCCCCACGAGGTCAAATACACACATTTCTCGGTCAAGGTCTCGACGAAGCGACGGCTGCCGCTCTTCAGTGCCGTCAACATCGACGGCGCCAAGTCCGACCGGACGGTCAAGCGCACGAACATCTGGCGGTTCGATCCCCGGATAGGGCGGGAATTCCAGATCCTCGACGGCGTCTACGGCAACGACAAGGAAGGTTTCTTCAGCCGCGGCCACATGACCCGCCGGGAGGATCCGAACTGGGGGGACAAGAAGACCGCCAAGCTGGCCGACGCCGACACCTTCCACGCCACCAATGCCTGCCCGCAGCGGCAGTCGTTCAACGGCGGCATATGGCTCGGGCTGGAGGACTATATCCTCGACAACACCGATCGGGAGAACATCCGGATCTCGGTCATCACGGGACCGGTGTTCCAGGAGGACGACCCGCTCTATTACGACGTCCCGATCCCTCTGGAGTTCTGGAAGGTCGTGGTCTTCACCAACGCGCCTACCCGCCAGCTCACCGCCATAGGCTACAAGCGCTCCCAGGCCCGCCTGCTGCCGGCCCGGCGGCGGCGTTTCATCTTCGGGGATTTCCAGGATTCGCAGGTCAGCATCGCCGGTCTGTCCGAAGACACGGGATTGGATTTCGGTGCCTACGTGCCGTTCGACGTGCTGGAGAAGGGCGATCCCGGCATGCAGATCGCCCTCGCGAGCGTCAAGGACCTCTACCTGACGCCCTGAGCCGCTACCCCGGCGGCCAGTTCCAGCGCGAACAACACCGCCGCCCGCCGCACCGCCGACCGGTCGCCCTCGAACACCCTGCGCTCGTGGCGAAGCGCGCCGCCACGCCGGGCGACCCCGAAATAGACCAGGCCGACCGGCTTGCCCGGCGTGGCGCCGCCCGGCCCGGCGATGCCGGTGACTGCCACGGCGGCATCGGCCCGGGAGTGGGCGACCGCGCCGGCCGCCATCGCCTCCGCCACCTCGGCGCTCACGGCGCCGACCCGGCCGATCAGGTCGGACGGCACGCCCAGCAGTTCCGTCTTCGCCTCGTTGGAATAGGTCACGAAGCCTCGCTCCACCACGCTGGACGAGCCGGCGATCTCCGTCAGGGCGGCGGCGATCAGGCCGCCGGTGCAGGACTCCGCGGTCGCCAGCCTCAGCCCCGCCGCGTCAAAGGCGGCGAGGACGGCTCGGGCGCGGTCCAGGACGTCTTCGGGCAACATCGGCGCTTCCTCCCCCCCTTATCAGGTCGCCGGCAGGCGGATGGTGGCCACCGCCTGCGCCGCGATGCCTTCGCCCCGGCCGGTGAAGCCCAGACGCTCGGTGGTCGTCGCCTTGACGCTGACCCGGTCGGGCGCGATCCCCAGCAGCTCGGCCATGCGGGCGACCATCGCCTCCCGGTGCGGGCCGATCTTCGGTCGCTCGCAGATCAGCGTCACGTCGGCGTGGGCGATCACGCCGCCGCGCTCGCGGACCATTCCGACCGCGTGGCGCAGGAACAGGGCGCTGTCGGCGCCGCGCCACTGCGGATCGCTGGGCGGAAAATGGCTGCCGATGTCGCCGGCGGCCAGCGCGCCCAGGATCGCGTCGGTCAGGGCATGCAGCCCCACGTCGGCGTCGGAATGGCCTTCCAGCCGCGCCTCGTGGGGCACCTCGACGCCGCACAGCACCACATGGTCGCCGGGCGAGAACCGGTGGACGTCATAGCCCATCCCGGTCCGAACGTCCGGCGGCAGGGAGGGCAGGGAGGCGTTCATCAGCATGGCGGCCTGCGCCAGGTCGTCTCGATTGGTCACCTTGAGGTTTTCCGCGTTGCCTTCCACCAGGGCCACTTCCAAGCCCGCCCGCTCGGCCACCGCCGCGTCGTCGGTCAGTTCGGCACCGGCCAGTTCCCGATGCGCCCGCAGGATCTCCGGGAAGCGGAAGCCCTGCGGCGTCTGGGCGCGCCATAGGCCGGCGCGCTCGATCGTGCCGCTGACAAGGCCGCCGGTGCCGCGCTTCAGCGTGTCCGTCACTGGAACGGCGGCGATCGCGGCGGGTACCGCGTCCAGCCTGTCCCGGACCGCCTGGACGGTGGCCTCGCTCACCAGCGGCCGTGCGGCGTCGTGGATCAGCACGAAGGCGGGCGCCGGGTCGCGGGCGGCCAGCCGCTCCAGCCCGAGACGCACCGACTCCTGGCGGGTCGCGCCCCCGGCGACGGGTTCGGGCAGATCCAGGCCGGCGACCGCGGCATCATAAAGCTCGCGGTGGGCGGGTTGGATCACCACCTGGACGGCATCGACGCAGGCATGGCGAAGAAACGCGCCGACCGTATGGTGCAGCACGGCACGGCCCCCCAAATCCTGGTATTGTTTGGGGCGGTCGCCGCCGAAGCGTTCTCCGCTGCCGGCGGCGACGATCAGCGCCACGCATGGGGTCATGGTCGGGTCCGCATTCTTCGAAGCACCTTGGAAGTTTCGGGCACCGAGCCTAGCCTGTCGCGCCGCCGCAGCCAAGCGGCCATCCGGACCGGAGTAGAACGGGAAAGCATGTTCCAAAACGTGATGTTCAGCCTGACCGCCCTGCTGGCATTGATGCCGGCCTCGCTGTTGGCATACATGCGCGACGGATTCCGGCAGGGCAGGGGACCGGACGCAGTGTTCTGGGCCGTCCTGTTCGTGGCCGTCGCCGGCCCGCTCGCCTGGTCCGTGGTCCAACTCGACGGTACATGGCGCACCGGGCTATCCACGACGCTTTGGGTCAGCATCACGGCTTGCATGGTGCTGTACGCCGGCCTGTGCCTGACCACCCGCTCCGGCTGGCGGCTGATGCCGCTGCTGCTGCCCTATCTGGTGCTGGTCGGCCTGTTCGCGACCGCCACCGCCGAAGCGCCGGACCCGACGCTGAGCGCCTCGGCCCCGACCGTCTGGGTCGACCTGCATATCGGGGTTTCCGTCACGACCTACGCCCTGCTGACCCTGGCCGCGGTCTCGGCCCTGGCGGCCTTCCTGCAGGAGCGGGCGCTGAAAGCGAAGCGCCCGACGGCGCTGACCCGCATGCTGCCGCCCATGGCCGACAGCGAGCAGCTCCAGGGACGCTTGCTGGTGGCGTCGGAGATCGTGCTCGGCCTCGGCTTGGCGACCGGCATGTCGGTCCTGTACTTCGAGCAAGGTGTCCTGTTTCGAGTCGACCACAAGACAGTTCTTTCTGTCGCCACTTTCCTCGTCATCGGTGGGCTGCTGATCGCCCATGCCGCGACCGGCGTGCGGGGCAAACGGGCCGCCCGCTTTGTACTTCTTGCTTTTCTTCTGCTCACATTGGGCTATCCCGGCGTCAAATTCGTCACGGATATTTTAATTTCCTAAATTTATCGGGATCAGACTGCGTTCCGCGGGCCGATTCGCGTCCAGCCATGACCCAAGCGATGGTTTCATCGGCATTCTTCGCGCTTGCGATATTTTCCGAATGCGTGCTAGCCTGCACAAAATGAAAGCATTGCAGGGATTTGCCCAAAAGATGGGCATTAACATCGGATCCATCAGGGTTGACGACCCCGTCATCCTGGCCCCCATGTCGGGCGTGTCGGACATGCCGTTCCGCCGTCTGGTCAAGCGAGCCGGCGCCGGTCTCGTCGTGTCTGAGATGATCGCCAGCCAGGCGATGATCCGCGCGTCGCGCCAGACCATGAAGATGGCGACCAACTGCGCCGAGGAATTTCCCATGGCCGTGCAGCTCGCCGGGTGCGAGCCGGCGGTCATGGCGGAAGCGGCCAAACTGAACCAGGACCGGGGCGCCGCGCTGATCGACATCAATTTTGGCTGCCCGGTGAAGAAGATCGTCAACGGCCATGCCGGATCGTCCCTGATGCGGGACGAGGTCCACGCCGCCCGCATCCTGGAGGCGACGGTCAAGGCGGTGGACATCCCGGTCACGCTGAAGATGCGGCTGGGCTGGGACGACTCGAACCGCAACGCTCCCAACTTGGCCCGTATTGCACAGGAATGCGGCATCAGGATGGTCACGGTCCACGGGCGCACCCGGTGCCAGTTCTATACCGGCGCCGCGGACTGGAAGGCGATCCGCCGGGTGAAGGAGGTCGTCTCGATACCGGTCATCGCCAACGGCGACATGACCACCTTCGAGGACGTGACCCGTTGCCTGGAGGACTCGGGCGCCGACGGCGTCATGATCGGACGCGGGACCTATGGCCGCCCCTGGTTCATCGGCCAGGTGATCCATTACCTGCGCACCGGTGAGCGCTTGCCCGACCCGCGGCTCGAGAATCAACTCGCCACGCTTCTCGAACATTACGAGGCAATGCTGGAACATTACGGTACCGACACCGGTGTCAAGATCGCCCGCAAGCATGTCTCCTGGTACAGCAAGGGGTTGCCCGGCTCGGCGGAGTTCCGTGCCGAAGTCAACCGCATCTCCGATCCGGCCGTCGTGCTCGACATGATCCGGTCCTTCTATTCCCCCGAAATCGAACGGATGGCAGCCTGATGGCGCGCGCGGCAACCCCCTTGCGGCGCAAGTCGATGCGGCAGGAGATCGATCCCTCCGGCATCCTCAACGCGCTGCCCGATCCGGTGCTGGTGATCGGCGACCGGCACGAGATCCGCTACGTCAACCTGGAAGCCCAGGAGTTCTTCGACTGCGGCGCAGCGGCGCTGATCGGCCAGCCGCTGACCGACCTGCTGCCGGCGGACAGCCCGGTATTCTTCCTGATCGAGCAGGCCCTGGCCGGCGGTGCCAGCATGTCGGAATACGGCGTCACCCTCGACACGCCCCGGATCGGTGTCCATCTGGTCACGGTCCGCGTGGCGCCCCTGGGGGAGCCGGCGGACTGCGTGGTGATGTCGCTCCATGAAAAATCGATCACCCGCAAGATCGATAACCAGCTGACCCACCGGAACGCTGCCCGCTCGGTCACCGCTATGGCCGCGATGCTGGCCCACGAGGTCAAGAACCCGCTGTCCGGCATCCGCGGAGCCGCCCAGCTGCTGGAACAGAACGCGTCCGAACCGGACCGCGAGCTGACCCGCCTGATCTGCGACGAGTCCGACCGCATCGTGGCGCTGGTCGACCGCATGGAGGTGTTCTCCGACAAGCGGCCGCCGGATCGGACGGCGGTCAATATCCACAGTGTTCTGGAACATGTCCGCAAGGTCGCCCAGAGCGGCTTCGCCCGCACGGTTCGTTTCACGGAAAGGTATGATCCGTCCCTTCCCGACGTGTACGGCAACCGCGACCAGCTGATCCAGGTTTTCCTCAACCTGATTAAAAATGCGGCAGAAGCGGTTCCGGAACAGAGCGGTGAGATTATTTTGAGCACCGCCTACCAGCATGGCGTCCGGCTGGCCGTTCCCGGCACCGACAGCCGAGTCCACCTGCCGTTGTTGATCAGCGTGCAGGACAATGGCAACGGCATACCGGAGGATCTCCGTTCGCATCTGTTCGATCCGTTCGTCACGACCAAGCGGAATGGAACCGGCCTGGGTCTTGCATTGGTTGCGAAACTGATTGGCGACCATGGCGGAGTCATCGACTTCGAGACGCTGCCGCGCCGAACCGTATTCAAGGTATCGCTACCGATGTATGCCGATTTCGAACAGTCTCTGGAGCAGTCGTAATGCCGTCATCGACGATCCTGGTCGCCGATGACGACCGCGCGATCCGCACCGTGCTGAACCAGGCCCTGATCCGGCTTGGCCACGACGTACGGACCACGGGGAACGCGTCGACCCTGTGGCGCTGGGTGGCCGACGGGCAGGGAGATCTCGTCATCACCGACGTGGTCATGCCGGACGAGAACGGACTCGACCTGATCCCGCGGATCAAGAAGATCCGCCCCGAGCTGCGCGTCATCGTGATGAGCGCCCAGAACACGCTGATGACTGCGGTCAAGGCGGCCGAGCGCGGCGCCTTCGAATACCTGCCGAAGCCGTTCGACCTGAAGGAACTGGTCAACGTGGTCGAGCGCGCCCTCAGCGCGCCCCAGCCGCTCGCCCTCAATGGCAACAGCGCCCTCGACAATGCGGATACGGAGGAGCAGCTCCCCCTGATCGGCCGGTCGGCGGCGATGCAGGAGATCTACCGGGTCCTGGCCCGGCTGATGGGTACCGACCTGACGGTGATGATCACCGGAGAGTCCGGCACCGGCAAGGAACTGGTCGCCCGCGCGCTTCACGAATACGGCAAGCGCCGCAACGGCGCATTCGTCGCGATCAACATGGCGGCGATCCCGCGCGAGCTGATCGAGTCGGAACTGTTCGGCCACGAGAAGGGCGCCTTCACCGGTGCCACGACCCGATCCACCGGCCGGTTCGAGCAGGCCCAAGGCGGCACCCTGTTCCTCGACGAGATCGGCGACATGCCGCTGGAAGCCCAGACCCGGCTGCTCCGCGTTCTCCAGGAGGGCGAGTACACGACGGTCGGCGGCCGCACCCCGATCAAGACCGATGTCAGGATCATCGCGGCGACCCACCGCGACCTGCGCACGCTGATCCGCCAGGGCCTGTTCCGCGAGGACCTGTTCTATCGGCTCAACGTCGTGCCGATCCGCCTGCCGCCGCTGCGCGAACGGAGCGAGGACATCCCGTCGCTGGTCCGCCATTTCCTGACCCTGACCTCCGCCCAAGGGCTGCCGATCAAGAGCATCGACGGCCCGGCGATGGACCGCCTGAAGCGCTATCGCTGGCCCGGCAACGTGCGCGAGTTGGAGAACCTGGTGCGGCGCCTCGCGGCGCTCTACAGCCAGGAGGTGATCGGCATCGACGTGATCGAGTCCGAGCTGGCCGACGCGGCGCCCGCCACGCCCCAGGTCGAGGAGCACCAGAACGAAGGCCTCAGCTCGGCGGTGGAACGGCATCTGAAAGATTATTTCGCGGCCCACAAGGACGGCATCCCGGCCGCCGGTCTGTACGACCGCGTCCTGCGCGAAATCGAGCGCCCTCTGATCTCCCTCAGCCTCTCGGCGACGCGCGGTAACCAGATCAAGGCTGCACAGATGTTGGGACTTAATCGGAACACCCTCAGAAAGAAGATTCGCGAACTGGATATTCAGGTCATCCGTGGGCTAAAATAACACACCCTGCATCGGTCTCGTGACATCCTGGTCACAGGACGGGTTCAGGGTGAGCCCGGTGCGACGAGACAGATGACCAGTGAACCCGCGGGTATGCCGCAATCCTTCTGGAATCAGTTCCTGATCTGGGCCAGCCGCGTCGGGCTGGCCGGCAAGCTCGCCGTCGCCTTGGCCGTCGCGGCGATCGGCGCCGGCTTCGCGACATACGCGGCCCTGACCGCGACGCCTCCGTTCGGCAACGATCCCAATACGGTCAGCCTGCTGCTGACGCTTGACCTGGCGCTGCTGCTGCTGCTCGGCGCCATCATCGCGCGGCGCATCGTCGGGCTGTGGATCGAGCGGCGGCGCGGCCTGGCGGGGTCCCGCCTCCATGTCCGGGTGGTCGCGACCTTCAGCCTTCTGGCCGTCATGCCGGCGATCATCGTCGCGGCCTTCTCCGCAATCTTCTTTTATGTCGGCGTCCAGTCCTGGTTCAGCGAACGGGTGCGCACCGCGATCAACGAGTCGCGCGCCGTCGCCCAAGCCTATCTTCACGAGCACCAGCAGGTGATCCGGGCCGACGCGCTGGCCATGGCCAACGACCTGAACCGGGAGGCGGCGCGCCTGCTGACCGATCCCGGCCGGTTCGCCCAGGTGGTCGCGACCCAGGCGGCATTGCGGGCCTTGACCGAGGCGATCGTTTTCGACGGCAGCGGCAGGATGCTGGCGCGTTCCGGCCTGTCCTTCACGCTGGAATTCGAGCCGATCCCCGAGAGCGCCCTGGAGCGTGCCCGGCAGGGCGAGGTCGTCCTGATGGTGACCGACACCGACGACAGGGTCAGGGCGCTGGTCCGGCTGGACCGCTTCGTCGATACCTTCCTGTTCGTCGGCCGGCTGGTGGAGCCGCGGGTGCTGAACCACATGGAGTCGGCCCAGGAGGCGGCCAGCGCCTATGCCGAACTGGAAGGCAAGCGCTCCAGCCTGCAGATCACGGTGACGCTGATCTTCGTCGTGGTGGCGCTTCTGCTGCTGCTGGCCGCGGTGTGGATCGGCCTCAATTTCGCGACGGCGCTGGTGGCGCCGATCGGCTCGCTGATCGGCGCCGCCGAGAGGGTGAGGGCAGGGGATCTGGGAGCCCGCGTGCCGGAACTCCTGCCGGAGGACGAGCTGGGCACCCTGAGCCGGGCCTTCAACCGCATGACCAGCCAGCTGGAGAGCCAGCGGCGCGAACTGATCGAGGCCAACCGCCAGCTCGACCTGCGCCGCCGCTTCACCGAGACCGTGCTGGCCGGCGTCTCCGCCGGCGTCGTCGGCCTGGACCACGAGGGCCGCATCAACCTGCCCAACCTGTCCGGCGCCCACCTGCTGGGGGTCGACGACCCGGAGATCCTGATCGGCCGCAAGCTGGTCGACGTGGCGCCCGAGATGGGCGAGCTGATGGGCATGATCCGGCGCCGCCCGGCCAAGCTGATGGAGGCCCAGGTCCAGCTCCGCCGCGCCGGGGCGACGCGGACCCTGCTGGTGCGGGTCGCCGCCGAGTCGGTCGGAAGCGACATCCGCGGCTTCGTCGTGACCTTCGACGACGTCACCGAACTGCTCTCGGCGCAACGCAAGGCTGCCTGGGCCGACGTGGCGCGTCGCATCGCGCACGAGATCAAGAACCCGCTGACCCCGATCCAGCTCTCGGCCGAGCGTTTACGCCGAAAATACCTCAAGGAAATCACCAGCGACCCCGAGACGTTCCAGATGTGTACCGATACCATCGTACGCCAAGTGGACGATATCGGCCGGATGGTTGACGAGTTCTCCGCCTTCGCGCGGATGCCGAGCCCGGTGATGAAGCCACAGAACATCAACGAACTGTGTCGCCAAGCCGTGTTCCTCCAGTCCAGCGCCCATCCCGCCATCAAGTTCACGGCCGACCTGCCGCCCGGGCCGCTCACCGTGCCGTGCGACGGCCGGCAGATCTCGCAGGCGCTGACCAACCTGCTCCAGAACGCAGTGGACGCGATCGACGGCCGCCCCGCGCCCGACATCGGGACGCTGCCGCCGGGGCAGGTGGATCTCAGCCTGGAGGTGGACGACGACCGGGTGTCGATCGTCATCGCCGACAACGGCAAGGGCTTGCCCCACGAGGAACGGGACAGGTTGACCGAGCCCTACGTCACCACCCGGGCCAAGGGCACCGGGCTTGGGCTCGCGATCGTCAAGAAGATCATGGAAGACCATGGCGGTGAGCTGGTGCTCGAAGACAGGGCTTCCGGCCCGGGCGCGCAAGTCCGTCTGGTGATCCCCAAGACCGAAATCGCCGCGCCGGCCGTGGCCGCCGAAGAAACGCAGCAGAAACAGAGTCGCTATGGCGCATGACATCCTGATCGTCGATGACGAAGCGGACATCCGCATGCTGATTGCGGGTATCCTCGAAGACGAAGGCATGAAGACCCGGCAGGCCGGCGACGCCGACCAGGCGATCGCCGCCGTCGGTGCCCGAAGACCGAGCTTGGTGATCCTGGACATCTGGCTCCAGGGCAGCCGGCTGGACGGCATCCAGATCCTGGCCGAGCTGAAGCGCGATCATCCCAACATGCCGGTCATCATGATCAGCGGCCACGGGACGATCGAGACCGCCGTGTCGGCGATCAAGCAGGGCGCCTACGACTTCATCGAGAAGCCGTTCAAGGCCGACCGCCTGCTGGTCCTGGTCGAGCGCGCGATCGAGGCGGCCCGGCTCAGGCGGGAGAACGAGGAGCTGAGGCTTCGGACCGGCGGCCAGATCGAGCTGATCGGCAAGTCGTCGGCGATCAACCATGTCCGGCACTCGATCGAGAAGGTGGCGCCGACCGGCAGCCGGGTGCTGATCACCGGCCCCGCCGGTTCCGGCAAGGAGGTCGTCGCCCGCCTTCTCCACGCCCGCTCCCGCAGGGCCGACGGCCCCTTCGTCGGGCTCAACTGCGCGACCATGCGGCCAGACCGGCTGGAGGTCGAGCTGTTCGGAACCGAGCACGGCCAGGACGGCCTGCCGCGCAAGGTCGGCACCTTCGAGCAGGCCCATGGCGGCACCCTGCTGCTGGACGAGGTGGCGGACATGCCGCTGGAGACCCAGGGCAAGATCGTCCGCGTGCTCCAGGAGCAGACCTTCGAGCGGGTCGGCGGCAGCGCGAGGGTCGAAGTCGACGTCCGCGTGATCGCGTCGAGCAATCGCGACCTTCCGTCGGAGATTGAGGCCGGGCGGTTCCGGCAGGACCTGTTCTACCGGCTCAGCGTCGTGCCGATCCGGGTCCCGCCGCTGACCGAGCGTCGCGAGGACATTCCGCTCCTGGCCCGCCACTTCATGATCCGCTCGTCCGAGACGGCGGGCCTGCCCGCCCGCGACTATGGCGAGGACGCCATGGCGGCGCTCCAGGCCTACGACTGGCCGGGCAACGTGCGCCAGCTCCGCAACGTCGTGGACTGGCTGCTGATCATGTCGACCGGCGACCCGCGCGAGCCGATCCGCGCCGACATGCTGCCGCCCGAGATCGGCGCCATCACCCCGACGGTCCTGAAGTGGGACAAGGGCGGCGAGATCATGGGCCTGCCGCTGCGCGAGGCCCGCGAAGTGTTCGAGCGCGAATATCTGCTTGCCCAGGTGACCCGGTTCGGCGGCAACATATCCCGCACGGCCGCGTTCGTGGGAATGGAGCGCTCCGCCTTGCACCGCAAGCTGAAGTCGCTGGGCGTGCATGGCAACGACAAGCCCCCCCACAAGCTGGCCGGGGATTGAGGTCATGAAGGTCACCGGTCCATGAAGGTCATCGTCTGCGGCGCCGGCCAGGTCGGCTCCAACATCGCGCGCTATCTCGCGACCGAGAACAACGACGTCACCGTGATCGACCAGTCGCCGGAGCTGATCCAGAAGATCAGCGACACGCTGGACGTCCAGGCCATGGTCGGATTCGCCTCCCACCCCAACGTGCTGGAGCAGGCGGGCGCCGCCGACGCCGACATGATCATCGCGGTCACCCTGGCCGACGAGGTCAACATGGTGGCCTGCCAGGTGGCGCATTCGCTGTTCAATGTGCCCACCAAGATCGCCCGCGTCCGCAACCAGAGCTATCTGGCTCCCATATGGGCGGACCTGTTTTCGCGCGAGCACATGCCGATCGACGTGATCATCTCGCCCGAGATCGAGGTGGCCCGGGCGGTCGCCCGCCGGCTCCAGGTTCCGGGCGCGTTCGACATGATCCCGCTGGCCGACGGCAAGGTCCGGGTGATCGGCGTCATCTGCTCCGACAACTGCCCGATCCTGCACACGCCGCTACGCCAGTTGACCGGTCTGTTTCCCGACCTGAATCTCGAGGTCGTGGCGATCGTCCGCAACGACAAGCCGATCATCCCCGGTGGCGACGACCAGATGCTGCCAGGGGACGAGGTCTATTTCGTCGCCGACACCCGGCACCTGAGTCGCGCCATGGCCGCCTTCGGCCATGAGGAGACCGAGGCCCGCCGGATCATCATCCTGGGCGGCGGCAATATCGGCCTGTGCCTCGCCGAAGAGTTGGAGGCGAAGCATCCGCAGGTCAGCGCGCGGATCGTCGAGGTCGACCGCGGCCGCGCCCAGTACATCGCCCAGCGGCTCAACCGGACCATGGTCCTGCACGGCGACGGCCTGGACCCGGAGATCCTGGAGGAGGCCAATGTCAGGGCGGCGGAGACCGTGGTCGCCGTGACGAACGACGACGAGGGCAACATCCTGGCCTCGCTGCTCGCCAAGCGCTACGGCTGCCAGCGCGCCATCACCCTGATCAACAAGACGACCTACTCGCCGCTGGTCACCACGCTCGGCATCGACGCGGTGGTCAGCCCGCGGACCATCACCGTCTCGACCATCCTGCAACATGTCCGGCGCGGCCGGATCCGCGCGGTCCACAGCCTGCGCGAAGGCTTCGCCGAGGTGATCGAGGCGGAGGCGCTGGAGACTTCCAGCCTGATCAACACGCCGCTGCGCGAGATCAAACTGCCGACCGGCGTGATCGTCGGCGCCATCGTGCGCGGCGAGGAGGTGATCATCCCCAGGCCCTCCACGGTGATCAAGCCGCACGACAGGGTGATCATCCTGGCCGCGGTCGGGCAGGTGAAGAAGGTCGAGAAAATGTTCGCGGTCCGGCTCGAGTTCTTCTGAACGCCCGCCGACCCGTCCCGCGATCCTGAAAAGCTCACCCAAAGAAGCGGAAAGCATGGCTCGATACGCATATGTCAACGGCCGGTTCGTTCCCCACGGCGAGGCCATGGTCCATGTCGAGGACCGCGGATTCCAGTTCGCCGACGGGGTCTACGAGGTGGTCACGATCATCGGCGGCAGGCTCGTCGACGAGCAGGGGCACCTTGATCGCCTGGCCCGGTCGCTGAACGAGTTGCGGATCGCGTGGCCGGTGGCGCCCCGCGTCCTGAAGCTGCTGATGCGTCGGCTCATCGCCGGCAACCACGTGACCCAAGGGACGATCTATCTCCAGATCACCCGCGGCGTCGCCCCGCGCGACTTCAAGTTCCCCAAGCACTCCCACAGCACCCTCGTGATGACGACCAAGCGGGCGGCCGCCTTCGCTACCGCCGAACAGTTGGAGAACGGGGTCAAGGTGATCTCGATTCCCGACATCCGCTGGCTGCGCCGGGACATCAAGTCGGTGGCGTTGCTGCCGCAGGTGCTGGGCAAGCAACAGGCGGTGGAGGCTGGGGCGTTCGAGGCGTGGCAGCTTGATCCGGACGGCAACGTGACCGAGGGCTGCTCCAGCAACGCCTGGATCGTCACCGAGGACGGCACCCTGGTGACCCGCTACGCCAACAACCTGATCCTGAACGGCGTGACGCGGCTGTCGATCATCCGGCTGGCCAAGGAAGCCGGCATTCCGTTCGAGGAGCGCCCCTTCTCGCTGGAGGAAGCCTACAGGGCGCGGGAAGCATTCGTTTCCAGCGCCAGCACCTTCGTGATGCCGGTCACCCGGATCGACGACCGCACCGTCGGCAACGGCAAGCCGGGTTCCCTGGGCGAGCGCCTGAGGCAGGCCTACCTCGAGTATGCTCGGACGGCGGGCGCGTCGTGATGCCGGAACACGGCCTTGCCGCCCCCGACATTAGCAACGGGGAGCCGTCGCGGCTTCCCCGCGCGGTCCTGTTCGACTGGGACAATACCCTGGTCGACAACTGGGGCTGCATCCATGCCGCGCTGAACGCCGCGCTGGTCGCCCACGGCCTGCCGCCGTGGACCCTGGAGGAGACCCGCCTCCGCGTCCGGCAGAGCCTTCGCGACAGCTTCCCCCGGCTGTTCGGCGACCGCTGGACCGACGCGCGCGACATCTTCTACGACCATTTCGGCCGCCACCATCTCGATTACCTTAAGCCGCTCCCGGGTGCCGAGGAGCTGCTGTCGGTACTGGCCGGGCAGGGCGTCTATCTCGGGGTGGTCAGCAACAAGACCGGCCGTTTCCTGCGGGCCGAGTCGGCCCAGCTCGGTTGGGACCGCTACTTCGGCAAGCTCGTCGGGGCAGGTGATGCGCCCCAAGATAAACCTGCGGTTGACCCCATCCACATGGCCCTTGAACCCGGCGGGTTGATCGCCGGTCCCGAGGTCTGGTTCATCGGCGATGCAGATGTGGATATGCAGTGCGCCCATGCCGGCGGATGCGTTCCGGTGCTGATCGGGGACAGTCCGGACGACTTCGGGAATTTTCCGCCTGCGCACCGGTTTGACACCTGCGATATAGTATCCGACTTGGTGCGGCGCCTTGGCGCCCCCATATCGCTGGAGACTCCAGTCGAACAACGAAAATAGCCCAACAAAAGGGTTATGGAATGTTATCCGGGCTCTGGGATGGGGCCCCAAGAACCATCACAACGGGGCGATTGCACATGTCCGAAAAAAGTCAAAATGTTCAGGACGTTTTCTTAAACCACGTTCGAAAGAACAAGACTCCGGTCACCGTGTTCCTGGTGAACGGCGTGAAGCTCCAAGGCATCATAACGTGGTTCGACAACTTCTCCGTCCTGCTGCGACGCGATGCGCATAGCCAACTGGTCTACAAGCATGCAATCTCGACCGTGATGCCTGCCCATCCTATTCAACTTTTCGAACCGCCCAAGGAAGGTGAAGGTACCTAACGCACCCGATCAGGGCACCGGCCGGTCCGCCATGGGCACCGGCCGCGCCCTCGTGATCCATCCGATCCTGCGCGAAGCCAAGATCGACGATGGCATGCGCAGCCCGGAAGCTCGCCTCGACGAAGCCGTCGGGCTGGCTGCCGCGATCGAATTGGATGTCGCCCACGCCGAAGCCGTCAAGGTCAACCGGCCCCAGCCCTCGACCTTGCTCGGATCGGGCACGGTGGAGCATTTCGCCGGCCTCATCCGCGACGCCGAGGAGCGGGGGGAACCGATCGACCTGGTCGTGATGGACCACGCACTGTCGCCCGTCCAGCAGCGCAACCTGGAACGCGGGCTTCACGCAAAGGTCATCGACCGCACCGGCTTGATCCTGGAAATCTTCGGAGCCCGGGCGAGGACCCGCGAAGGGCAACTGCAGGTGGAACTTGCCGCGCTCAGCTACCAGCGATCGCGGCTGGTCCGGTCCTGGACCCACCTGGAGCGCCAGCGCGGCGGTTTCGGCTTCCTGGGCGGACCCGGCGAGAGCCAGCTCGAGATCGACCGCCGCCTGATCGGCGACCGCATCATCAAGCTGAAGCGCGAGCTGGACGAGGTCCGGCGGACCCGGGACCTGCACCGCAAGGCGCGGGACAGGGTGCCCTATCCTGTGGTGGCCCTGGTCGGCTACACCAACGCCGGCAAATCGTCGCTGTTCAACAGGATGGCCGGCGCCGACGTGTTCGCCAAGAACCTGTTGTTCGCGACGCTCGACCCGACAATGCGCGGGATAGAGCTGCCGACCGGCCGCAAGGTGATCCTGTCCGACACGGTGGGGTTCATCTCCGACCTGCCGACCCACCTCGTCGCAGCCTTCCGGGCGACCCTGGAGGAGGTGCAGGCCGCCGACATCGTCCTGCACGTCCGCGACATCGCCCATCCGGATTCGGAGGCCCAGAAGGCCGACGTGGAAGCGGTGCTGCGCGACCTCGACATCGATCCGTCCCAGGACGGACGGGTGGTGGAGGTGCTGAACAAGATCGACCTGCTCGACGCCGCGACGCGGAACGCCCTGCTCGCCCAGGCCGCGCGGAATGACCATATGCAGGCGGTCTCGGCCCTGACCGGCGAGGGGCTACCGGAGCTGTTCGCGCTCCTCGACCGTCATATGACGATGGACCGGCAGACCGTCGAGCTGGCCGTCCGGATCGACGACGGGGCGGCGCTGGCCTGGCTCTACCAGCGCGGGGACGTGCTGGAGCGGCGGGACGACGAGTCCTTCGCCCATCTCCAGATCGCCCTGGATCCTGCCGACCTCGCCCGTTTCGAGCGACGATACGATTACCATCCCGCCACCTGACGCATATCCGTTCGCGTGCGGAAATCTCCGGGCCGGCGCCTTCCAGGGTGCCGGCCTTCATTTTGCCCCGGGAAAACGCGCCGCGACCCCTGGCGCAAAAGAGGCGAGACCCCATCTGCCGGGGTGAAATGCTTGACGGCGGGGAGATCTGCCGCTATACGGCTGGCACTCCCTGGCCTTGAGTGCTAACACCCAGCGCTGACAACACAGCCGGCACCAAGGCCGGCGACAGACATCTCGGAGAGATCCCATGAAGTTCAGGCCTTTGCATGATCGCGTCGTCGTGAAGCCGACCGAGCAGGAAAACAAGACTGCCGGCGGCATCATCATTCCGGACACCGCCAAGGAAAAGCCGATGCAGGGCGAAGTCGTCGCCGTCGGCCCCGGTGCCCGCGGCGAGGACGGCAAGGTCACCGCGCTCGACGTCAAGGCGGGCGACAAGGTGCTGTACGGCAAGTGGTCCGGTACCGAGGTCAAGATCGAGGGCGACACGCTGCTGATCATGCGTGAGTCCGACCTGATGGGCGTCCTCGAGTAAAAACCCCGCGTCAACCGCCATATAGGAGATCCAGGGCATGGCTGCCAAGGAAGTTAAGTTTTCGGTCGACGCCCGCACCCGCATGCTGCGCGGCGTGGACATTCTGGCCGACGCCGTCAAGGTGACGCTCGGCCCGAAGGGCCGCAACGTGGTGCTGGAGAAGAGCTTCGGCGCACCGCGCATCACCAAGGACGGCGTGACGGTCGCCAAGGAAATCGAGCTGTCCGACAAGTTCGAGAACATGGGCGCGCAGATGGTGCGCGAGGTCGCCAGCAAGACCAACGACCTGGCCGGCGACGGCACCACCACCGCGACGGTCCTGGCCCAGGCGATCGTCCGCGAGGGCGTCAAGTCGGTCGCGGCCGGCATGAACCCGATGGACCTGAAGCGCGGCATCGACCTGGCGGTGGAAGCCGTCGTCAATTCCGTCAAGGCCTCCTCCAAGAAGATCAACACCAACGCTGAGATCGCCCAGGTCGGCACGATCTCGGCCAACGGCGAGCGCGAGATCGGCGAGATGATCGCCCGCGCCATGGAGAAGGTCGGCAACGAGGGTGTCATCACCGTCGAAGAGGCGAAGTCGCTGGAGACCGAGCTGGAAGTGGTCGAGGGCATGCAGTTCGACCGCGGCTATCTCAGCCCCTACTTCGTCACCAACGCCGAGAAGATGACCACCGAGCTGGAGAATCCCTTCATTCTCCTGCACGAGAAGAAGCTCTCCGGTCTTCAGGCGATGCTGCCGGTCCTCGAGTCCGTCGTCCAGAGCGGCCGTCCGCTCCTGATCGTCGCCGAGGACGTCGAGGGCGAGGTCCTGGCCACCCTGGTGGTCAACAAGCTGCGTGGTGGCCTGAAGGTCGCTGCGGTGAAGGCTCCGGGCTTCGGTGACCGCCGCAAGGCGATGCTCGAGGACATGGCTATCCTGACCGGCGGCCAGGTCGTCAGCGAGGATCTCGGCATCAAGCTCGAGAACGTGAGCCTGGAGATGCTCGGCACCGCCAAGCGCGTGCTGATCACCAAGGAAGAGACCACGATCGTCGACGGCGCCGGCGCCGGTGCCGACATCGAGGCCCGCTGCACCCAGATCCGTCGTCAGATCGATGAGACCACCAGCGACTACGACCGTGAGAAGCTGCAGGAGCGGCTGGCCAAGCTGGCCGGCGGCGTCGCGGTGATCCGCGTCGGCGGCGCCACCGAGATCGAGGTGAAGGAGCGCAAGGACCGCGTCGACGACGCGATGCACGCGACCCGCGCCGCGGTCGAGGAAGGCGTCGTTTCGGGCGGCGGTGCGGCCCTGCTGTACGCCATCAAGTCCCTGGACAACGTCCAGGTGACCAACGACGACCAGCGGGTCGGCGTCGAGATCATCCGTCGCGCCCTGAAGGCCCCGGCCCGTCAGATTGCCGACAACGCCGGTGCCGACGGCGCCGTGGTGGTGGGCAAGCTGCTCGAGTCGACCGATCCGTCCTACGGCTACGACGCCCAGAACGGCGTGTTCGGCGACATGTTCAAGGCCGGCATCATCGACCCGACCAAGGTCGTGCGCACCGCCCTGCAGGACGCGGCCTCGGTCGCCGGCCTGCTGATCACCACCGAGGCGATGATCGCCGACAAGCCGGAGCCCAAGGGCGGCCCGGCCATGCCGCCGGGCGGCATGGGTGGCATGGGCGGCATGGGCGACATGGGCTTCTAAGCACCGGTCGTCCGGCCGCTCCGGCTGGAAGTCGAACAGGGAAGGGGCCGCAGCATCGCGCTGCGGCCCTTTTCCGTTTCCGGGAGTCATCAGCGGAAGACAGCCCATCCTATCCGAAGGTCGTATGGCGAAATGCCGCTTGGATAGCCTCAATGGGCCTGTGCAACGGCGCCTAGAAGCCCGTGCGACGGGTCTGCCGACAAAGACCGAACCGGAGGAACGACATGTTGATGCGTACGGCCCTTTCCCTGATCGTGATGTTCCTGGTCGTGAACGCGGTGCTCGAACTGCTGCCCGAAAGAAGCTGAGGGCGGGCGTCACCCAGCGGCGGGGCAGGGGAGTTCCCGGACCGGCAATCAGGTTTTGCAATATCGCGTCGGCTTCCAATATATCCGATAGAAGCACTCCTCAGAGCTGACCTGGATTTCCCCTGTATGCTGCCAGATACCGACCGCGTTTCGACCATCATCCGTGAGGTGGCCGAAGCGGAGATCCTGCCCCGTTTCCGCCGGCTGGCGACCTCCGATATCCGTGAGAAAGGTCCCGGCGACCTCGTCACCGTCGCCGACGAATCCAGCGAACGGGAGTTGTCCCGCCGCCTGCGCGACTTGCTTCCCGGCTCGGTGGTGATCGGCGAGGAAGCCACGGCCGCCGACCCGGCGGTGCTGAAGCGGATCTTCAACGAAGAGCCGGTCTGGATCATCGATCCGGTGGACGGCACGTCCAACTTCGCTTCCGGCAAGACCCAGTTCGGCGTGATCGTCGCCTTGGCCGGCGGAGGCGAGACGCTGGCCGGCTGGATCCACGACCCGCTGGGCCGCCGATTGGCCGTCGCCGTGAAAGGCGAGGGGGCTTGGCTGGACTCCACCCGGCTCCGCACCGCCGACCCGGCCTCGCCGGCCGACATGACCGGCGTCCTGTCGTCGCGCTACTTCGACCCTTCTATCCGGGAGCGGCTGGAGGAGCGCCGGCACCGGTTCGCCCATACCTTCTCGCTCCGCTGCGCCGCCCACGAGTATCTGAGCCTGACCAGCGGCGAGGTCCATTTCTCGCTCTACCGCCGGATCATGCCGTGGGACCATGCCGCCGGGACCCTCATGCACGCCGAGGCGGGCGGCTACCATGCCAGGCTCGACGGCAGCCCCTATGCCCCGACCGAGCAGGCCGGAGGCCTCCTGCTGGCCCCCGACCGCCCGAGCTGGACGGAACTGCGCGATCTCCTGTTCCAGGACTGACCGCCGGAACGGTCACGTCGACCGGTGGATCGACAGCGGCCCGAACGCCTGGGTGGTCGGCATGATCTCCAGGCGGTTGACGTTGAAATGGGGCGGCAACGTCGCCGCCCAGAACACCGCCTCCGCCACGTCGTCGGCGGTCAGCGGCGTCGTGTCCGCATAGACCTTGCCCGCCTTCTCGGCATCGCCCTTGAAGCGCACCAGCGAGAAGTCGGTCTCGACCATGCCCGGCTCCACGTTGGTGACCCGCACGCCGGTGCCCTGGAGATCCGCCCGCAGCGCCAGCGAGAACTGCTTCACGAAAGCCTTCGAGGCGCAATAGACGTGGCCGCCGGGATAGGGGTAGTTGCCCGCGGTCGACCCGATGTTCACCACATGGCCGCGTCCGCGCTCGATCATGCCCGGCAGCAGCGCGCGGGTGCAGAACACCAGCCCCTTGTCGTTGGTGTCGATCATGGTCTCCCAGTCGTCCGGATCGGACTTCTGGGCGGGATCGGCGCCCAGCGCCAGGCCGGCATTGTTGATCAGCGTCTCGACCTCATTGAAACCGGCGGGCAGGGAACCGAAGGCCTGCTCGATGGCCCTGCGGTCGCGGACATCCACCTCGACGGTGTGGACATCCGTCTTCAGCTCGTCGCGCAGCGCCTTGAGCCGGTCCGCCCGGCGTCCGGCCAGCACCAGCTTCGACCCGATCGCGGCGAAACGGCGCGCGAAGGCGCTGCCGAATCCCCCGGTGGCGCCGGTGATCAGCACCATCCCGGGCTTGTGCGGGGCGTTGTTGGCATAGGTCATCGTCTCACTCCTCGTTCTTGTTGTTCCTGCCGCCCGATCCCAGCGCCGTCTCCTCGCGCTTGGCCCGTTGCCACAGGGTTTCCATCTCGGCCAAGTCCGACCGGGCGGGATCCCGCCCGGCCTCGGCCAGCCATGCCTCGATCCGGCGGAATCGGCGCTCGAACTTGGCGTTGGTGCCGCGCAGCGCCGTCTCCGGGTCGATATCCAACCGCCGCGCGAGGTTTGTGACGGCAAACAGCAGGTCGCCCAGCTCGTCGCGCAGCCGGGCAGGGTCGGCGGCTTGCAGTTCCGCCCGCAGTTCGCCGATCTCCTCCTCGATCTTGTCCAGGATGTCGGCGGTCTCGGCCCAGTCGAAACCGACGCGCGCCGCCCGCTTCTGGAGCTTGATCGACCGGGTCAGCGCCGGCAGGCCGCCGATAACGCCGTCCAGCACGCTGGGAACCCTGCCTTCTGCGGCGGCCTTGGCCTCCCGCTCGGCCGCCTTCTGGTCCTCCCAGCGGACGACCATCGCATCGGCGCTCTCCACCGTCACGTCGCCGAAGACATGCGGGTGCCGCCGGATCATCTTGTCCGAGATAGCGCCCGCGATCGCCTCGAAGTCGAATGCGCCGGCCTCCCGGGCCATCTGGGCATAGAAGACCACCTGGAACAGCAGGTCGCCCAGTTCGTCCTTGAGCGCGGGCATGTCGTCCTGCTCGATCGCGTCGGCGACCTCGTAGGCTTCCTCGATCGTGTGGGGCGCGATGGTTCGGAAAGTCTGCTCCAGGTCCCACGGGCAGCCGCCGTCGCGGTCACGCAGCCGGGCCATGATGTCGAGCAGGCGGTCGATGTTTCGGGACATGCGGATTGTATCCGTCGCGGAGAGGAAGATAGCCCGACCTTAGCCGAGGGCGCGGGAGGTGCAAACCCGTATGTCCGGTGCACAGCAAGCGGATGCCTCGTCCGGCCGTCCATTTCCATCTGGAAACGAAGAACTCTGCGGTCCGTTCGGTGCCGGAAAGCGGGCAGGGCGAGCCGGCAATCTTTGGCTGCACGCACCTTCCATAGCATAGGAAGAAGTGCCGTTGCCGATGGAGCACATCGTGGTGCTATCGGGACTTGCAAGCTTCGCAAGCAACGATACCGCTTGATTCGCACTCCTGACAGGGTAAGTCTTTCGGAGGAAAACTTACCCTTGGAAGGCTTAGAGCCATGGATCGCAGCGAGAAGCCTGACTATGTCGGAAACTCTCCGCACAAGAGCGCGAAGGCCGCGCTGGCGGAGGTCCAAACCAAACAGGAAATGCCACCGCGGTCGCGCCCGACAACCAAGGCAGGCCCGATCATCGCCACGCCGGAGCAATCCGCGAAAGCGGCCAAGATGGTCAAGCGCATCAAGAAGGAGGCTGACGAGATCGGGTGGACCAAGTTTGACCCTGAGGCGTCATCGTCCTGATTTCATGTCCGGTAAGCTGAGCCGTACCATCGACAAGCAAGACCGAGAAAATGCCGAACGTCGAACTTACACCTGAATTCAACAGGCGGCTTAGTGAACTGCAGCCAAAACATCGAAGCATTGTGATAGAATTGGTTGTTTCGGCCGGCACCACTCCGCCCGAGAAGACGGATTACCGGTTCCACGATGACGAAATCGGCACAATGCATGCGCTGGTCGAGCAGAAATTCAAATCCAAGAGACTGTATGTCCTGTATCAGATCACTGAAAGCAGGATAGACATGTACCAGTGCGGATTCGTAACTGTGAATGACAAGGGATTTGTTTTTGACTTTGAATCCTCTGAAGATTCATAGTTGTTCGGTAGAATTGACCTCCACGCTCAAATGCCTGATGCCTAGATCGTCAGGAACCAAGCTCCGGTAGAATTCCGGCGTCTTTGGTTCATGCGTCACGATGCTGACGATGGCGGCATGGATTCCGGGGCCGATCGACCAGACATGCAGGTCGGCGATCCGATCGCCGCTCCCGATTTCGAAGATGTTCCGCAGCCGCTCCCGCACAGGTTCGGGAGCTTGGTGGTCCAGCAGGACACCGGTCGTGCTGCGCAGCAGGCCGCGTGACCAGTTGGCGACCAGAACAGCGCCGACTATGCCCATTACCGGGTCCAGCCAACCGGCTCCGAGATACTTGGCCCCGAGAAGCGCCAGGATCGCCAGAACCGAGGTCAGCGCATCGGTCAGGACATGCAGGTAAGCCGATCTCAGGTTATGGTCCTCGCCATGGTGCCCATGGTGATGATGATGCTCATCTCCGTGATGATGGTCATGGGCATGCTCATGATCGTGCCGGTGACCGCCGAGGATCACGACGCTCGCCGCATTGACCACAAGCCCCAGGACAGCGACCACGATCGCCTCGTCGAACGCGATTTCCCCAGGGGCGAGCAGGCGGCCGGCGCTTTCCCAGGCCATTCCCAGCGCCACGACGGCCAGCAGCAGTGCACCGGTGAAGCCGGCCAGGGCATTGACCTTGCCGGTCCCGAAGCTGAAGCGGGCATCGTGGGCATGCCGGCGCGCATAGACATAGGCGAAGGCCGAAATGCCGAGCGCCAGCACATGGGATGCCATGTGGACGCCGTCCGCCAGCAGCGCCATCGATCCGGTCCAAACGCCGGCACCGATCTCGATCACCATGGTGATGGCGGTCAAAGCGACCACCAGCATCGTGCGCCGCTCGCCGACCGCCGCGCGATCCTGGCCGAAACTATGGTCATGCTGCCAACGATGCAGGGAGTCGCTATGCATTTGAAATCCTCCTGGAACCATTAACAGGCGGGCAGGGTCGTCGGCATCGCACCACGACAATCCAGGCAAACCGGGAACACGGATACCGCCCTTTCCGCACCCCAACCTGGATGTGATAATTTATATTATGGAAATAATTTTCTGGATACAACGGTATGTGGGTTGACCATCGGGACTGATTAGCCTAGCTTCACCGCATACGGAATTCTGAATTCCGAAACTCCTTACCCGAGCGACGGACCCATGAAGCCGATATCCTCCCAGCCGGTTCTGATCGACCAAGTCTACGAATCTCTCGTAAAGGCGATCGCCGACGGCAGTTTGCCGGCCGGCAGCCGCATCCGCCAGGAGGAACTTGCCGAAAGGCTCGGGGTATCCCGTCAGCCGGTCAGCCACGCTCTCCAGCTCCTCAAGCGCCAAGGCCTGCTCGTGGAAAGCGGCAAGCGCGGCCTGACCGTGGCGCCGCTGGATGCGGCCCGCATCCTCGACCTCTACCAGGTCAGGACGTCGCTCGACGCCCTCGCCGCCCGGCTGGCAGCGCTGCGGATCGCGGCCGGCACCGCCGGACCCTCGGCACGCCGGGAGCTTGAAGACGCGCTTCAGCGTGGCGCGTCGCTGGATCCCGACAGACCAGCGGCCGTCTTCATCCAGGCCGACGCCGACTTCCATACGGCGATCTACCGCCTGTCCGGAAACTCGGCGATCGAGGAAACCGTGGCGCCGCAATGGCCGCATCTCAAGCGGTCCATGGGGGTCGTCCTGAACGAGCCGGGGCACCGGCCCAAGGTCTGGAACGAACATGCCGTCATCGCGGGCTTCATCCTGGCCGGTGACGCCACCAACGCCGAAGCCGCAGCACTCAAGCACGCCAGCCGCGCCGGCACCGAGACATCCCAAAGACTGGCGGCGATCAACCAGGCCGCCTGATCACAACAGCAACGGAGGAAACGACCATGAAACTCACCCCGGAACAGCTCGCCACCTTCGAGGAACAGGGCTACATCTTCCTGCCGGAAGCCTTCACGCCCGAGGAAGTGGAGGTCCTGCGCCGCGAGGCCGAGCAGATCTACCGCTCCGACCGACCGGAAGTCTGGCGCGAGAAGAGCGGCGCGCCGCGCACCGCCTTCGCCGCGCACACCTACAACGAGGCTTTCCGCATCCTCGGCGCCCATCCCCGCCTGATCGAGCCCGTTGAGCAGTTCTTCGGCGAAAAGCTCTACATGCACCAGTACAAGATCAACGCGAAGGCCGCCTTTGACGGCGAGGTCTGGCAGTGGCACCAGGATTATGGAACCTGGGCGCGCGACGACGGCATGCCGGAACCCCGCGCCATGAACATCTCGGTCTTCATCGACGAGGTCATGCCGATCAACGGCCCCCTGATGCTGATCCCGCGCAGCCACACCCACGGCACGCTCCCGGCCGGCCACGACAAGCAGACCACTTCCTACCCGCTCTGGACGCTGGATCATGACGCCGTAGCCAAGCTGGTGGACGAAGGCGGCATCGTGGCACCGACCGGCAAGCCCGGCTCCGTCCTGATGTTCCACGGCAACCTTGTCCATGGCTCGGCGGGCAACATCACCCCCTACCCTCGCAAGATCGTCTATCTGACCCTGTGCGCGGTCTCCAACCACATCCGCAAGCCGACCCGGCCGGAATGGATCGCCCATCGGGATTTCACGCCGATCGAGACGGTCGCCGACGACGCCCTGACCGCCTATGCCCGGTCCGGCCGGCTGGCTGCGGAGTAAGGGCCTGATGAATCTCCATCATCTGCTCCAGGCCCGGGTCGCCGCAGGCAGGCCGGTCCGGGTCGGCCTGATCGGCGCCGGCAAGTTCGGCTCCATGTTCCTGTCCCAGGTCCCGACGACGCCGGGCCTGGAGGTCGCCGTGATCGCCGACCTCGACCCCGAACGGGCCAAGTCGGCGTGCCGGCAGGTCGGCTGGGACGAAGCCCGGATCGCGCGCACGGAGTTCGTCACCTCCGGCGCCGAGGCGTGCGGAGACGATCGCGTGGAAGTCGTCGTCGAGGCGACCGGCGCCCCGGCCGCCGGCATCGCCCACGCCCGCGCCGCCATCGCGGCCGGCAAGCACATCGTCATGGTGAACGTCGAGGCGGACGTCCTGGCCGGCGCCCTGCTGGCGGAGGAGGCCCGGGCCAAGGGCGTAGTCTATTCCATGGCCTACGGCGATCAGCCCGCGCTCACCGCCGAGATGGTGGACTGGGGCCGCTCCTGCGGGTTCCAGGTGGTCGCGGCCGGCAAGGGGACCAAGTACCTGCCGCTGTTCCACACGGTGACCCCGGACGATGTCTGGTCCCACTACGGCCTGACGCCCGAGGAGGCCCGCACCGCCGGCATGAACGCCCAGATGTTCAATTCCTTCCTGGACGGGACCAAGTCGGCGCTCGAAATGGCGGCGATCGCGAACGCCTGCGAACTCGCCGTGCCGTCCGACGGCCTGCTCTTCCCGCCCTGCGGCGTGGACGACCTGCCCCACGTCCTGCGGCCCGCTTCCGCCGGTGGCGTGCTGGAGCGCGAGGGCATGGTGGAGACCGTCTCCTCCCTGGAACGGGACGGCAGGCCGGTCTTCCGGGACCTGCGCTGGGGCGTCTACGTCGTCCTGAAGGCGCCGAACGACTATGCCCGGGCCTGCTTCAAGCAGTACGGCCTGAAGACGGACGACACCGGCAACTACGCCGCCATGTACAAGCCGTACCACCTGATCGGGCTGGAGCTGGGCATCTCGGTGCTGTCGGCGGCGCTCCGCGGCGAGCCGACCGGCCAGACCCGCGGTTTCCGCGGCGACGTGGCCGCCGTCGCAAAGCGGCCGCTCAAGGCCGGGGAAATGCTCGACGGCGAGGGCGGCTACACCGTCTGGGGCAAGCTGGTTCCGGCCGAGCGGAGCCTTGCCGAAGGGGCGCTGCCGATCGGCCTCGCTCACAAGGTCAAGCTGCTGAAGGACGTTCCGGCCGGCCGGATCGTCACCTGGGCGGACATCAGCATTCCCGACACCGAGGCCGTGCGGGTGCGCCGCGACATGGAGCGGCGGTTCGCGCTAAAGGAGGCCAGCGCCGCCGCCGAGTGACGGAGATCGAAAGCCGCTCAATCCGGGATGTCGATCACCAAGCCGTCATAGGCCGGCTCGACTCCCGGAGGGAGCATCGCCATCACCTTTTCGTAGTCCATGCTCTGGTTCATGTGGGTCAGATAGGCCCGACGCGGGCGAACCCGTTCGATCCACTCCAGCGTCAGCTCGAGATGGGCATGGACGGGATGGGCAGGAGCCACGCGGACGCAATCGACCACCCAGGTGTCGATGCCCTCCAGCGCTTCGAAGGCGGCATCCTCCATCCTGACCACATCGGTGGAATAGCCGAACCGTCCGAACCGGAAGCCCAGCGTCTTCATCCAGCCATGATCCTGCTCGAACGGCAGGATCTCGATCCCGCCGACGCTGAACGGGCCGGTGATCACGTGCGGAACCAGCGCCGGCTTGTAATAGATCGAGCCCGGCTTGATCGGCGTGAAGCAATAGCCGAACCGGTGCATCAGGTCGTCCAGCGTGCTCCGGTCCGCATGAACGTCGATCGGCGCGTCCATCGCATGGTTGATGCCGCGAAGGTCGTCGAGCCCATGGGTGTGGTCGGCATGGCCGTGGGTGAAGACCACGCCGCTCAACCAAGTCGTCCGGGTGGCGATCAGCTGTTCCCGCAGGTCCGGGCTTGTGTCCACCAGCACGCGGGATCCCCGGTCCTCGACCAGAATCGAAGGCCGGCTCCGCCGGTTCTTCGGGTTGGCCGGGTCGCAGGCCCCCCAATCGCCTCCGATCAGCGGAACGCCTCCCGACCCGCCCGAACCGAGAATGGTGATCCTCATGATGCGGGAATCGTCCCGGCGGCGGGTGCCGGCATTCGGTTGAACAGCTTCAGGACATTTTCGGTCGTCCGCGCCGCGAGTTCTTCCGGGCTTATGCCCTTGACCTGGGCGACGGCGGCCGCCGTATGGGCCACGAAGGAGGGCTCGTTGCGCTTGCCGCGCTTCGGGATCGGCGCGAGGAACGGCGCGTCGGTCTCCACCAGGATACGGTCGAGCGGCACCGACCGGACGATGTCGCGCAGCTCCTCGGACCGCTTGAAGGTCACGATGCCCGACAGAGAGATATAGAACCCGAACTCCAGGGCCTGCTCGGCCAGCGCTCGGCCGGAGCTGAAGCAGTGCAGGACGCCCCGAAGCCCCTGCCCCGCTCCCTCCTCCTTGAGGATGCGGGCGGTATCCTCGTCGGCGTCGCGGGTATGGACCACGATGGGAAGATCGGTCTCGCGGCAGGCCTGGGCGTGCATGCGGAAACCCGCCTGCTGGATATCGCGCGGGCTGTTGTCGTAGAAATAGTCCAGGCCGCTTTCGCCGATCCCGACCACCTTGGGATGCCGCGACAGTTCGACCAGCCTCTCGACCGAGGTCACGGCCTGTTCCTCGGCCGCCTGATGCGGGTGAACGCCGACGGTGCAATAGACCTCGTCATAGGCTTCCGCGATCTCCCGGATCTGGTCGAACCGGCTGATCCGGGTCGAGATCGTGACCATGCGGGCCACCCCTGCCCGCTTCGCCCGCGCGATCACCTCGTCCCGCTCCTCCGCGAAGTCGGGGAAATCCAGATGGCAATGGCTGTCGATCAGCATCGTGCTCTCAGTTTCCAGCTTCCTCGACGAACCGCGGGAACACGCCCTCGGGACGGGGCAGCGGGGTTCCCGACGCCAGCGCCTGCCCTTCGGCGAGCCTGTCGAACCCGCGCTCTCCGGCCGGAACGGCGAGCTGGTCCAGGATCTTCGCCGACGCGTCGGGCATCAGCGGCTGGGTCAGGATCGCCAGCCGGCGGATCGTCTCGGCCAACACATACAGAACCGTTCCCATACGCGCCGGATCGGTCTTGCGCAATGCCCAGGGCGCCTGCTCGTCAACATAGCGGTTGGCGTCGCCGATGACGGCCCAGATCGCCTCGATCGCCTTGTGGAAGGCCTGCACCGACAGTTCCCGCCGGACGGTATCGAGCAAGGCCCCGGCCGAACCCAGGAGCTTGTCGTCGGCTTCGCCGAAGGCGCCGGCGTCCGGTACCGTGGCGCCGCAGTTCTTCTGGATCATGGACAGCACGCGCTGCACCAGATTGCCATAGTCGTTCGCCAGGTCGCCGTTCAAGCGATTGACCATCGCCCGGTGCGAGAAGTCCCCGTCATTGCCGAACGGAACTTCGCGCAGCAGGAAATAGCGCGTCGGGTCCAGCCCGTAGGTCGAGACCAGCGTCTCGGGCGCGATCACGTTGCCCAGGGACTTGGACATCTTCTGGCCTTCGATGGTCCACCAACCATGGGCGAACACCCGCTTGGGCGGCTCCAGGCCGGCCGCCATCAGGAAAGCCGGCCAATAGACCGCGTGGAACCGCAGGATGTCCTTGCCGACCATGTGCAGGTCGGCCGGCCAGTACTTGGCATACGGCGTGCCCGGCGCGGTGTCGGGATAGCCCAGCGCCGTGATATAGTTGGTCAGCGCGTCGAGCCAGACATACATGATGTGCTGCTCGTCGCCCGGCACCGGGACGCCCCAGTTGAAGGTGGTCCGGCTGACCGACAGGTCGCGCAGCCCCGACTTGACGAAGGCCATCACCTCGTTGCGCTTGCCCGGCGGCAGGATGAAGTCGGGGTGCTCGTCGTAGAACCTCAGCAGCCGGTCCTGCCAGGCCGACAGGCGGAAGAAGTAGCTCGGCTCCTCGACCCACTCGCACTCCGCCCCGCTGGGCGCCAGCTTCCTGCCGGTCGGCGTGGTGGTCAGTTCATCCTCGCCGTAGAACGCCTCGTCCCGGACGGCATACCAGCCGGCGTAGGACCCAAGATAGATCTCGCCCTTGTCGGCAAGCGTCCGCCACAGGGCTTGGCAGGCTTCGATATGGCGCGGCTCGGTCGTGCGGATGAAGTCGTCGTTGGAATAGTTCATGGCACCGACGAGGTCGCGGAAATTCTGCGACACCCGGTCGGTGAAGGCCTGGGGATCGACGCCGGCCACCTGGGCCGACTTCTCGACTTTCTGGCCATGCTCGTCGGTGCCGGTCAGGAACTTCACGTCGCGGCCGTCCAGCCGCATGAACCGGGCCAGGACATCGCACGCCAGCGTAGTATAGGCGTGGCCGATATGGGGCACGTCGTTGACGTAATAGATCGGCGTCGTGATGTAGAAGGGCTGTGGCCCGGCCATTTCTTGGCTCTCCTGCGCGGCGTGACTTCTTGAATTCCGGTGCCGCCCTCGATCGTCAGGCCGAAGCGGCGGCCTCCACCGTCAGCAAGGCGTTCAGGACGACCTGTTTGCGATCGAGATTGGCACTTTCGGCCCGTGCGAAAAGGCGATTGACCTTTTCCCATACCTCCACCCACCGATCAAGGCCGCGATCCCGCGCGAGACGCTGCATCAGGGCTGCCTCCCCGGGGACCACTTCCGGCGGGATCGCTCCACGGGCGAGCGAACGGGCGAAGCGGGCGAGCCACCAGACCAGCAGATCGGTCACCGCATAGTATGCGGTGTCGGCTCCCTTGCGCGCCAGCTTGTCCCCCAGCCCATGCGCGGCAACGACGTCGAGTCGCGGCAGCGTGCCGAGCAGGCCCATCAGGTCACGGTACAGCGCCAGCCCTCCCGCCTCGGCCAGATCGAGCGCCCGGCCGATGCTGCCTTCGGCCAGCCGGGCCAGCGCTGCCCGGTCGGCGTCGGCGAGATCCGGCCGCATCCGGGCCAGCAGGTCTGCGACGACTTCCTCGGGCAGCGGGTTGAGCAGCAGCTTGCGGCAGCGCGACCGGATGGTCGGGAGCAGGCCGCCGGGATTCTCCGTGACGACCAGCAGCACGGTCCGGGCCGGCGGCTCCTCCAGGATCTTCAGGATCGCGTTCTGGCCGTTCATGTTCAGCCGCTCGGCCCCGTCGAGCACGACCACCCGCCAGCCGCCTTCGGCGGC